>NZ_RYDN01000029.1:0-40283 GCF_003968735.1 Flavobacterium sp. RSP49
TAACGGACGTACAATCGGTTCCGTTCAACCCGGGTTTCATTGTTCGTGCTACGCACGCAACGAATCCCTAGCTGTTGAAAGTAGTACACGTGAATTATTAGGAAGTGATCAAAGGGTTTGGATGACGGATGAATTGATAAAAAGTACTGCGCAATGGAAAATTATTGGACAACAAGTAATGATGGCGCCATTCGGTGCTCCTCAATATGGAATAAATGAAGATCAATGGGATGGTTATCCTGCCGAAAGAGAACGATTTTTCAAAACTGTTACGGATAATGAAATTAACAATGTAGTTGTTTTAACAGGGGATATTCATACCTCTTGGGCAAATGACTTGCCAAGTAAAGATTATGTTTTTCTAACCGGAGCAGGTTCTGTAGGGGTAGAATTTGTTACGCCAAGTGTTACTGCGCCAGGTTTACCAATAAGCGCAGGTGTCGAAGCTATTCAGGCTTTAAACCCTCATATGAAATATATTGAATTAAAGCAACACGGATTTGTTCTATTAGATGTCAATCAACAACGAGCGCAAGCAGATTGGTTTTATGTTCCTACAATAGATGCAGTTTCAAATGTATATTCCTATGGAGCTTCTTGGTTGACTAAAGATAAGGACAATCATCTTACTAAGGGAACGGCTGCTTCTGTACCATCCTCCGCTTATGCTGCTGCACCTTCACCGTTTATGTGTGCTAAAAACGTAAATTTATCGATGTCTGATTTTTCTAGATTAAAAGTATTGTCTTTGTATCCAAATCCGTCTAGTGACTTCTTTAGCATTCAATATAATTTAGAAGATGTTGGGCAAGTAGAAGTACAAATTATTGACAATGCAGGAAGATTGGTTAAAAAATATTCTTCCAAAAAAGACTCAGGTGTTTGGACAGAAAGATATCCAACAGATAATTTAGTTGAGGGAGTATATTTTGTAAAAATTGTTTCTCAAAATAATTCAACTACACAAAAATTATTAATTAAAAGATAGCGACCCTCTTTATGATATAGTTTTTAGGCCTAGTTATACTTTGTCTAGATCCCTAAGTGCTTTTTTTGCTAGCATCTAGGGATTTTCTTTGGGCGAGAAATATTTTGATTCTTTTAAATTAAAAAACGGGCGTATTCATAGCCGCTAGTGGATACTAAGACTTGATTAATAATTATGAAAAGGAATCGGAAGCAATTGCTAAAACAGCAAGTGTGGAGTCGCAAAGGGTTTATTTATGTTTTAAAGAGGAGTCTGCCGAAAATGAAATTGTTGGGAAGATGCTTGACTTGGAGGCACGGTTCGATTAAATGTGGATTAACGAAATGCCTCCGCCGATACTTTATGTTTTTTTAATTATTTATGGGACGCCAAAGCATCTAACTTTGACAATCAACAAAAGATTGTCGGGTTTTTGAGGTCCTATAATTATTTTTTATACTCGCCTATCAAATCGTTACGCCCTAAAGATATTGTTTTTTTCTAAACCTAGTTGAAGAGTTATTAGGGTGTCTTTCCTGATTTAGGACTAAGTCTAGAATAGGTAAAGATAGTTGTAATGACTAAGTTATCAGCCCATTTGTGATAATGAATTCCATAGCCTACTTTGCAACTCATTCCATCAGGGAGGAACTAACTTCCTTTTTTATTAATTTAGAGGTATACATAGTCTTTAACGGGATTTTCAATAACGAGCTTGTGATCTAAAACAGGATGTAATTGTTTTTTTTTACTCTGTTTATAAGTGCTTTAGGTTAAATATAAGAAGAACATTATTGTTTTTAGGGACTTTAAAATAATAATTATTTTGAGCTTTTTTTAAGGGAGAAAGTAGGTCTGTTGTATTTTGTGTCATAGGACATTTTAAGTAAGCAGGGAAGAAATACTCTCTTTCTGAAGCTTTGCCTGAATAAGGCGATGCATTTGTTAAAGTGTTAGCTATAATAGCTCTTTATTCGCATGTTTCTTTCCTTTGGTCGGAAGTTTACCTCCATTAGTCGATTTCTTTTTGTTTGTGAAAAACAAACATATAACTTCGTAATAGAAAATAAATCTAAGGCTGATATAATTCAATTTACTTTTTATTGGACTTCACATTCTGTTTCGGAATTTAAACAATTTCAATATGAGAAAATTATTTAAAATTTTTTGCGATTATTTATTTAATTTTCTATTCGAAGATGAAGGTCTAAGTAGGCCCTAAACCCTGAACTATCTAAAATGGCAATTTTTCCTAATGCGGACTAATTTCTGTTGGGGGTTTTTTGTATAAAAGTGATGATTATATCGTAGTTAACTATGAAACAGACTAAAGCCAATTTTAGGGTCAAATTGCACTTGGAGATTTTTGGTTTTTTCATTCAATAGTTGCAGTCTGTAAGATTTACAAAAAACATATAGTTTTAAGTTTTATTTTTTTGACAAAATATTCGTACATTATTTATTTAAAAACCACGTCTACTAATTTGTATTTTTTATAGGTGTTTAAACATTGTTGAACAATTTTAAAAAACAGGATTATGAAAAAGCTATTTGAAAAGTTTTATGATTATTTATCGAATTTCCTTTTTGGGAAACAAAGAAAGAGTCATTATTAAACCAGTTGTGAGTAACAACCTAGACAAAATGAGTATGGTATGTCAATACTTTTACTTTAGAGAAAAAACACGGCGCAAATTCAATCTTGAAGTTTGTCATGTGTTTTTGCTTTTTATTTACAAATGAGCGGTTAGACTTTGCTCGAATAAACTCACATCTACGGTGTTAGTCACATCATAATCGCCAATTTTGGTTCGGCGTAAAGCCGTTAAGTGCGAACCAGAACCCATGGCTTTTCCAAAATCAAATGCCAAGGAACGAATGTAAGTTCCTTTGCTGCAAACTACTCTAAAGTCTATTTCAGGAAGTGCAATTCTGGTAATTTCAAATTCGTGAATCGTTGTTTTTCTGGTGGCAATTTCAACAGTTTCTCCTGCCCTGGCATGTTCATACAAGCGCACGCCATCTTTTTTTATAGCCGAATAAATAGGGGGTTTTTGATCTATTTCGCCTAGAAACTGTTTTAGGGTATCATGGATTAAAGCATCATCAATATGATCTGTCGGGAAAGTTTGATCGATCTCCGTTTCTAAATCATACGAAGGCGTAGTCGCTCCAATGTAAAAAGTTCCGGTATATTCTTTGGCTTGACCCTGAAGTTCAGTGATTCTTTTAGTGAATTTTCCTGTACAAACTAACAGTAATCCGGTTGCCAAAGGGTCTAACGTTCCAGCGTGACCTATCTTGAATTTTTTTGGCAGATTCAGTTTAGTGATTAATGCCCATTTCCATTTATTCACCGCCTGAAAAGAAGTCCAGTTCAAGGGCTTGTCAATCAGTAAAATTTGTCCGTTTTGGTAATCTTCGGCTGTCTTCAAAGGGAATTATTTAAAGTATGAAAAGTAGATCAATAAAAAGATACCTACAATTATTCGGTACCAGCCCCATGGTTTGAAACCATATTTTTTGATAATTTCAATAAAAAATTTAATTGCTATAATGGCAACGATAAAAGCCACGACATTACCAATCAGGAATAATTGGATGTTTTCGTTAGACTTTAAAATCAATTCATAGCCTTTCATTTGTGAAGTTTCGTAGGTTTTCAAGAACACAGAATAGCATGTTACCGCCATCATTGTTGGCACGGCCAAAAAGAAAGAGAATTCTGCCGCAGCATGCCGCGTTAATCCTTGTTGCATTCCCCCAATTATCGAGGCAGCGGAACGACTTGTCCCCGGCATCATGGCTAAACATTGCCAGAAACCAATAATTACAGCTTTTTTTACAGTAATATCTTCTTCTTGAATGACAGAGGGGCTTTGAAAACGACTGTCAATAAAAAGCAGAATTACACCTCCTATAATCAATACGATCGCAATAGGAATAGGATCTCCAAGAACGGCTTCAATCGTTTCGTCAAATAACTTTCCTAAAACCAGTGCTGGAATAACGGCATAAATGAGTTTGAGATAAAATTTGATGGCGATACTTCTGGAGGAAAAATCAAAAAATTTCTTCCAATATAAAGCTACAACGGCTAAAATGGCTCCGAACTGAATAGAAACCTGAAAAAGCTTCACAAAATCATCTTCTTGAATTCCAAAATAGGAACTTAGGAAAACCATGTGGGCTGTGGATGAAACGGGAAGATATTCTGTTAATCCTTCGATTATGGCAATTAAAAAAGCTTGTAATGTATTCATTATAGCGTGATCAGTGTTCTGTTTTTAGTAGTCTGTTAATCAGTATTGTAACTTATAATGCGTCACTGTTTATTGTTTTTTTGGGCTTTTGAGAATGGCATATATAGTTATGCCAAAACCAATTAAAACAGTTGTTGGCGCAAGTCGAATTCTTCTAAAATTGAAGATGTCTTCGCTAAATACATTTGGATCATCACTTCCTCCGCCGGCCATTAGAACAAATCCCAAGGCAATTACACCAATCCCGATTAAGAGAATTTTATAATTTATTTTGTCAAAAAGAAATTCTGGTTTGTGGTTGTTGTTTTCCATTTTATGAGATTGATTTAAACGCTGAATGGTGAGAATTTGAGTAAACAAATAGCCAACCAAATCAACGAGTAAAAATTAATATAAATCGTCTGTTCTTAAATTCAAGAACCGTTGTGTTGCAAAATGCGTGCTTAACCAGGTAATTAAAATACCAATTCCTAGAACACTCAATAAAACAAGTCCAATTAATGCTTTGTCTTCTAATATGCCAAGATTTGGAAAACTGGTTTCTATATAAATCAGTACACCAGTCAAGGCTATTATGGCTAAAAAAGCTCCAATCATGCCCAGTTTTATACTTCGCATTACAAAAGGTTTTCTGATAAATGATTTGGTAGCACCTACCATTTGCATGGTCTTAATGATGAATCTGTTAGAATGTATGGACAAACGCAACGAACTATTGATCAGTAATACGGCAATAAAAGATAAAAAACCGCTGATTATCAAAATCCACATGCTTACTTTTTTGATGTTGTCGTTCACCAGATTTACTAATTGTTTGTCATACACAATATCGGAAATCATAGCGTTTTTGCGTAAGCTAGCTTCAATTTTTGTTATGCTGTCCTTTACTACATAATCTCCTTTCAGGTGAATGTCATACGAGTTTTGCAACGGGTTTTCTCCCAGAAATACCAGGAAATCCTCCCCTATAATATCGGTATGTTGTTTTGCAGCAGCTTCTTTGGTTACATAATCGTATGATTTTACAAAGTGACTTGCTTTTAATTCAGTTCCAAAAGCTTTTAATACCGTGTCATTGGCTTCGTTTTTGAAAAAAACGGTCATGGCAATATTTTCCTTGAAATCGTTCGCTAATTTTTTAGAATTTATAATGAAAAGACCCAATATTCCTAACAGAAATAAAACCAAGAATACACTTAGCACTACTGAGAAATAAGAGGAAATTAAACGGCGTTTTTGGAAATTATCAAAGGAAGAACTCATAGTTTACTGAAATTATTGGGTAAAAATAACAAAGAATTTCTTTATTTAAAGTTAATAACGCTCAAAGTTTCAACTTTCGTACAATAAACGTAAATTTGCGACCTAAAAATAGTCATCGTAATAAAAGGTAGAACCTCAGTTGCTCATTTGTTCAGAACCGTATAAAAAGGACTTGAGTGCGCGACAGCATGACTCCATTAAAAAACAATAAAAAAGAGGAATGACTTGAGTGCGCGACAGCATGACTCCACTAAAAAACAATAAAAAAGAGGAATGAAATACAATCCGAACGAAATAGAAGCCAAATGGCAGAAATATTGGTTAGAAAACCAAACATTTAAAGCCGAAAATAATGCAACAAAACCTAAATATTACGTACTTGATATGTTTCCTTATCCATCTGGAGCAGGATTGCACGTAGGACATCCTTTGGGGTATATTGCCTCAGATGTGTATTCTAGATACAAAAGACACCAAGGTTTTAATGTGTTGCACCCTATGGGTTATGACAGTTTTGGTTTGCCTGCTGAGCAATATGCGATTCAAACTGGGCAGCGTCCTGAAGATACTACTTCGGTAAATATTGACGGCGGAACGGATAAAGAAGGAAATAAAATTGCAGGATACAGAAAGCAATTGGACAAAATTGGATTCTCTTTCGATTGGAGTCGAGAAGTGCGTACTTCAAATCCCGATTATTACAAACACACACAATGGATTTTCATTCAATTATTCAATTCATGGTACAATAAAAACAGCGACAAAGCCGAAGATATTTCGACTTTGGTTTCGATTTTTTCAACAGAAGGTAACGTAAATGTCAACGCCGTTTGCGATGAAAATAGTGAAATTTTTTCAGCAAATGAATGGAACGCTTTCGCAAAAGAGCAACAGGAGCGAATTTTATTGCAATACAGATTGACCTATTTGGCCGAGACTGAAGTAAACTGGTGTCCGGGATTGGGAACGGTTTTAGCAAATGACGAAATCGTAAATGGTGTTTCAGAGCGTGGTGGTTTTACAGTGGTGCGCAAGAAAATGACGCAGTGGAGCATGCGAATTTCGGCTTATGCAGAACGTTTACTGCAAGGATTAAACGATATTGATTGGAGCGAAAGCATTAAGGAAAGTCAGAGAAACTGGATTGGGAAAAGTGTTGGGGCGACAGTTTCTTTTAAAGTCGAAAGTCAAAAGTCAAACGTTGAAAGCGAGCAGCAATTTATCGATGTGTTCACAACGCGTCCTGATACCATTTTTGGAGTAACGTTTATGACCTTGGCGCCAGAACATGAATTGGTAGCTCAAATCGCAACGGCAGAACAAAAAGCAGCAGTCGATTCTTATATAGAAAAAACGTCAAAACGTTCCGAAAGAGAACGTATGGCCGATGTCAAAACCATTTCTGGAGTATTTACTGGTGCTTACGCAGAGCATCCTTTTACGAAAGAACCAATTCCTGTTTGGATTGGGGATTATGTTTTGGCAGGTTACGGGACAGGCGCGGTTATGGCTGTTCCTTGTGGCGACGAAAGAGATTATGCTTTTGCTAATTTCTTCAAAGGGCAACAAGGCATGCAAGAAATCAAAAATATTTTTGCCAATGTAGATATTTCTGAAGCTGCATACGTTTCGAAAGACAATGTGATTATCGCCAATTCTGATTTCCTAAACGGACTGACATACAAAGAAGCAACTAAAAAAGCGATAGAAGAATTAGAAAAACTAAACCAAGGAAAAGGAAAAATCAATTACCGTTTGCGTGATGCTGTTTTCTCGCGCCAGCGCTATTGGGGAGAGCCGTTTCCGGTATATTATGTGAATGGCTTGCCGCAAATGATTGCAGCAAAACATTTACCAATCATCTTGCCAGAAGTAGAGAAATACTTACCAACCGAAGATGGGCAACCGCCTTTAGGTAACGCTTTGGTTTGGGCTTGGGACAGTGTAAATAATAAAGTGGTTTCGAATGAGCTTCTCTCCCCTCCTTCGGAGGGGTTGGGGGAGGAAACTATATTCCCATTAGAATTAAACACGATGCCAGGTTGGGCGGGAAGTTCATGGTATTGGATGCGTTATATGGATGCGCAAAACGAAAGCGAATTTGCAAGCAAAGATGCGCTGGCGTATTGGGAAAGTGTGGATTTATACATTGGTGGAAGCGAACACGCGACCGGACATTTATTGTATTCTCGTTTTTGGAACAAATTCCTAAAAGACAAAGGTTTTGCACCAACTGAAGAACCGTTCAAAAAATTGATCAATCAAGGGATGATTTTGGGAATGAGTGCGTTTGTGTATAGATTAGACGGAACAAATACGTATGTTTCTAAAAATAAAATTGGTGGACAAAACGTGCAGCCAATTCATGTTGATGTTTCAATGGTTAATTCTTCTGATGAATTAGATATTGAAAAGTTTAAAAGTTGGAGAGAAGATTATGCAAATGCAGAATTCATTACGGAAGATAACGGAAAATACATTGTTGGTCGCGAAATCGAAAAAATGTCGAAATCGAAATACAATGTGGTAACGCCAGACGATATTTGTAACGAATATGGAGCCGATACGTTGCGTTTGTACGAAATGTTTTTAGGACCATTGGAACAAGCAAAACCTTGGAACACTTCAGGGATTTCAGGAATTTTTGGTTTTTTGAAAAAACTGTGTCGTTTGTATTTTGATGATAATGGTTTGATTGTTACTAATGAAAAACCAACTAAAGACAACTTAAAATCATTGCACAAAACCATCAAGAAAGTGGCAGAAGATATTGAAGGGTTCTCTTTTAATACATCGGTTTCTCAATTTATGATTTGTGTAAACGAATTATCCGCTCAAAACTGTCATTCACGTGCTATTTTAGAACCGTTAGCTATTGTAATTTCGCCTTATGCGCCACACATCGCCGAGGAATTATGGTCGTTGCTAGGAAATACAGGTTCGATTGCAACAGTTGCTTTTCCTGTTTTTGAAGCGAAATATTTAGTAGAAAGTGAAAAGGAATATCCAGTTTCTTTCAATGGAAAAATGCGTTTCACGATGGTGTTGCCTTTGGATTTAACCAAGGAGCAAATCGAGGAAATCGTGATGAAAGATGACAGAACCATCAAACAATTAGAAGGAAGAACGCCAAATAAGGTGATAATTGTTCCGGGAAAAATTATTAATTTAGTGGGGTAAATTTTTAACAAACATACTAATCCGTATAAATCTGCGCATATCCTTTTCATCCACGTAATCTGCGTTCCATTTTTAGGAATGCCAAATTGACGCAATAAAAAAATGGTTCAGATTTTGATAATTCTTTTGTAACTTTAAATAATAAATTAAAAAACAAAAATATGGGAATGGGTTATTTGATTCTTGCCGGAGCAATCATGCTTTTCAGCTGGTTAGTTAGTTCAAGACTAAAAAGCAAATTTGAACATTATTCTAAATTGCAATTGCAAAACGGAATGTCCGGTGCTGAAATCGCCGAGAAAATGCTTGCCGATAACGGGATTCGTGATGTACGAGTAATCTCTACACCGGGACGTTTGACGGATCATTATAATCCATCTGACAAAACTGTGAATTTAAGCGAGGCCGTTTACAACCAAAGAAATGCGGCTGCGGCAGCTGTTGCGGCTCACGAATGTGGACATGCGGTGCAACACGCTGTAGGGTATCAGTGGCTGACAATGCGATCTAAATTAGTGCCGGTGGTAAATGTAGCCTCTACGTATATGCAGTGGATCTTGCTAGGAGGAATCTTGATGATGAAGACTTTTCCGCAATTACTACTGGTGGGAATTATCATTTTTGCAGCAACTACTTTATTCTCTATAGTTACTTTGCCGGTCGAATATGATGCGAGTAATCGGGCGTTGGCTTGGTTAGAAAACAAAAGAATGCTGACACAGCAAGAACAAGCGGGAGCCAAAGATTCGCTTAAATGGGCTGCTAGAACGTATGTTGTGGCTGCTTTAGGATCCATCGCGACACTCTTGTATTATGTTTCGATTTATATGGGCGGAAGAAGGAATTAGATGTTTGCTTAAAAAATACAAATCCGTCTTGTGTAAGAACAAGACGGATTTTTTTGCCTCTATTTCATCTTTACGGAGAAGAAATCTCATCAAGTTATTCGGAGTATGTGATTTCTCCTACGCAGAAATAACAAAGTTCATGGAGTCACAAAGAGATAAAAGTGGTGCTACAATTGAATTTGTCTTTCAATTTGTTGGTCCAAAGAAATAAAGGTTTCTGTTCTGGAAACGCCTTCTATCGCTTGGATTTTGGTATTGAGTAATTGCATTAAATGTTCGTTATCCCGACAAATTATTTTAATAAGAATAGACCAGTTTCCTGTCGTATAATGGCATTCTAGTACTTCAGGAATTTTTTTTAGATCACGTACTGCCTCTGGATTTCTAGCCGCTTTGTCCAGATAAATTCCAACAAAAGCCATCGTGTTATAACCCAAAATTTTATTGTTTACCGTAAATTTTGATCCCGAAATAACGCCGGATTGTTCCAGTTTTCGCAAACGTTGATGAATTGCTGCTCCTGAAATTCCAATTTTATTGGCGATTTGAAGAATTGGTTTTCGGGCATCTTCCATCAAGTCACGCAAAATTTCTTTGTCGATACCGTCAATTTCTACTATTTGGGAATTGATTTTCATGAGTTGTTATTTTAAACTAAACTATTAAATTTAGTTTGAATTGAAAATCAAATTTAAAAAAAAAACGATTAAATTCAGTATTTAAGGTGTTTTAGTTGACTGTTTTTTGTCATATCAAGTGCAGTCTGGAAGCTAAAATGATTCTCTATTGCGTTCGATGTGGTAATAGGACTAATTTTTACGTAGTAATACTGCACGATAAAGAACCTAACGTAATTTTAGATTTTGTATCATCAAAAAAGCCATTCGGATCGCGAATGGCTTTTTTGATTTTATTACGAAAAGTAATTTTTTATTTTCCTTTGTTGGCTTCCGTGATATATTTCTCTAAAGCCATTGTCATCGAAGGCGTTTCTGGTGTTGGTGCAAGAATATCGATTCTTAAGCCATGATCTAAAGCTTCTTTTTGGGTGGTACTGCCAAAAACAGCAATTCGAGTATTGTTTTGCTCAAATTCTGGAAAATTCATGAACAATGATTTTATTCCAGTTGGACTAAAGAAGGCCAAAACATCATAATACACATCAGCTAAATCAGACAAATCGCTCATCACTGTTTTGTAAAAAATAGCGGGAGTCCAGTCTACTTTTAAGGCGTCCAACGTTATTGGAGCATCGGCATTGAGTTGATCTGAAGCAGGTAATAAGAATTTTTCGTCTTTGTATTTTTTAATCAGTGGGGATAAATCGGCAAAGTCTTTTGGTCCTACGTAAATTTTCCGTTTTCGATATACCACATATTTCTGCAGATAAAAAGCGACCGCTTCTGATTGACAGAAATATTTTAATCCCTCAGGTACTTTAAATCGCATTTCTTCGGCCACTCTGAAAAAGTGGTCTACTGCATTTCTACTGGTTAAAATAATTGCGGTGTAATGATTAAGATCAATTTTTTGAAGTCGGATCTCTTTGGCATTAACTCCTTCTACGTGAATAAAAGGCCTGAAATCAATTTTTACTTTATGCTTTTGTTGAAGTTCAAAGTATGGGGAATTTTCCACTTTAGGCTCTGGCTGTGACACCAAAATTGTTTTCACTTTCATATTTTAACGTTTTCTAAGCACTCCCTTTTGTGAACCAATAATACATGAAATAATAGGGAGCTATTTCGAGAGCGCAAAGATATAAAATAAAATAAAACAACTTACCGATTATTAAATTTTGATAATTTTTTATTGAAATAAAATAAGTTATAATATTGGTTACCAATATAATGCCTATAATTAATAATGGAATATTTCTTGAGATTGTGTCGTTATAAAACAAAATAATATTGAATGGCAGTATGATTAATCCAATATAGGTTCTGTAAGTTACCTTTTGTAGGTTGAACTGCTCCATAAATTCTTCAATATTGAATGAGGTTGCAATTATTTTTTCGATTAAATACTTTGCTAAAATGAAGAAGATCAAGAACGTAAATATTTGAATATAAAGCAACCAGTCCGTTTTTGAAACGGGGCCAAAATAGCTCAATGCAATTTGGATAAAGAACGCAAGGGAGATGATTTGGACCAAAAATAAAGCAACAGTGAATCCGCTTTTGAGATGACTGCTGTCACGGTATACTTTTGTGTATTTATTGGAGAAAATAAGGTTCGCAAAATCACCAAAACGATTTTCGAAAATAGATCTAGTAATAGCAATAATAGCAAATGACAGCACAAAAAGTACGGTCGCCCAGTCTTTGTTCTCTGTTATTCTTGGATGAAGTATGGTTTCTATCATAACGGGGTAAAATTACTAATTTTTATACCATTCTTTTTATTATAATTTTATTAAGGATCAAATGGCATAAAAAGTTTACTTTTGCGGTGAAATTAGCCTAAATATGAATGATTGTATTGTTATAATTCCTACCTATAACGAAATTGAAAATATTGAAAGTATTATCCGATCGGTGCTTTCGCAACACAAACCCTTTCATGTGCTTATTATTGATGATAATTCACCAGATCACACTGCTGATAAGGTTGTTTTGCTTCAGAGAGAATTTGGAGGCAGGTTGTTTTTAGAAAAAAGAAATAAGAAATCAGGTTTAGGTACAGCTTATGTGCATGGATTCAGATGGGCATTGGAGCACCGATATGAATATGTTTTTGAAATGGATGCTGACTTTTCTCACAATCCCAATGATTTAGAAAAATTGTACAGCGCCTGTCATTTTGGTAATGCTGATTTAGCAATTGGATCTAGATATGTAACCGGTGTCAATGTAGTGAACTGGCCTTTAAGCCGGGTGCTAATGTCATATTTTGCCTCTGTTTATGTGCGCATGATTACCGGAATGAAAATTCATGATGCTACCGCTGGGTTTGTCTGTTACAAAAGAAAAGTTTTAGAAGAAATCCAGTTAAATTCTATTAAATTCGTTGGGTATGCCTTTCAAATTGAAATGAAATACAGGGCATATTGTAAGAATTTTCAAATTGTAGAGGTTCCGATTATTTTCACTGATAGAACCAAGGGGCAGTCCAAAATGAGTAATTCAATAATTATTGAAGCCGTTTTTGGAGTTATTTCGCTTAGATTAAAAAGACTTTTCAATACATTATAAGAAAAAAATACGATGAACAGGGTTTTAATAAAGAATGCCAAAATAGTAAATGAAGGAGCCATTTTTGAAGGTGATTTGTTAATTGAGAATGATCTAATTGTTGAAATTGCAGAAAGCATCAGCGCTAAATTCTCTGAATGTAAAATCATTGATGCCGAGGGAAATTATTTGATTCCCGGAGCCATTGATGATCAGGTGCATTTTAGAGAGCCAGGACTCACGCTTAAAGGCGACATCGAATCCGAATCTAAAGCCGCAATTGCGGGGGGAATTACGTCTTTTATTGAACAGCCGAACACGGTTCCAAATGCGGTTACCCAAGAAATATTAGAACAAAAATACGAGTTGGCTGCCCAAAAATCGTACGCAAATTATTCGTTTATGATGGGTGCAACCAATGATAATTTAGAAGAGGTTCTAAAAACAAATCCAAAGAATGTTGCCGGAATCAAAATATTTTTAGGATCCTCAACCGGAAATATGCTGGTAGATAATGAAGCCACATTAGAAAAAATATTTTCCAGTACACCACTGCTTATCGCGGTACATTGCGAGGATGAGACAACTATCCAAAATAATTTAGCAAAATACAAAGCAGAGTATGGAGAAGATGTCCCCATAACCGCACATCACCTGATCCGCAGTGAGGAAGCGTGTTATATTTCGTCTTCCAAAGCGGTTGCGCTGGCGAAGAAAACTGGAGCGCGTTTGCATGTTTTTCACCTTTCAACTGCTAAAGAAATGGATTTGTTTACCAATAAAATTCCATTGGAAGACAAGAAAATCACAGCTGAGGTTTGTATCCATCATTTGTGGTTTACCAATGATGATTATGCAACCAAGGGCAATCTGATCAAGTGGAATCCCGCGGTAAAAACAGCTAATGACCGGAATGTGCTTTGGGAAGCCTTGCTGGATGGTAGAATTGATGTGATTGCCACAGATCATGCGCCACACACATTAGAAGAAAAAAAACAATCGTATTTGAATGCGCCCTCCGGTGGGCCTCTGGTTCAACACGCTGTTGTGGCTATGTTTGAAGCCTTTCATCAAGGTAAAATTAGCGTGGAGAAAATTGTGGAAAAAATGTGTCATAATCCGGCAAAGATTTTCAAAATAGAAAAACGTGGTTTCATTAAAGAAGGCTATTATGCGGATTTAGTGATCGTAAATTCAGGCTTGCCGTGGAGTGTTAAGAAAGAAAATATTATGGCTAAATGTGGGTGGTCACCATTTGAGGGTTTTACTTTTAAGTCCAGAATTACTCATACTTTTGTAAATGGACAATTAGTATATAACGCATTTAAGGTAAAAGACATTCGTGTGGGCAAACGGTTGTTGTTTGAAAGATAAATTTTTGATAAATGAAAAAAATTATAATATTTTTAGCGATCGGGACTCTCTTATTAGGTTGTAAAGAGGAATTAGTCGAAAAACCTGAACGGCTTATTGATAAAGACGTTATGATAAATGTGATGTATGATTTGTCCGTTTTAGAAGCGATAAAATACCAAAATCCAGCCTCCCTGGATACGTTCAAAATAAATCCGACACAATATATCTATAAAAAATATAAAATTGACAGCCTGCAGTTTGCTAAAAGTAATATTTATTATGCGTCCGATTATGAGGGTTACAAAGTGATGTTTGAGCAAATGACCCAACGATTGGAGGATAACAAAAAACAAGTCGATTCTTTAATTACCAAAGATAAAAAGAAAAAGAAACCCCTTCTTTTGAAAAAGAAAAAAACGCCCGCAATTGGTAAGGATACTTCGCAATTAAAACAGATTGAAGCACCCTTTTAATGCGCTGAAATGTATTTTATGTAATCGGTGATATTTGTAAAATCTGTTTTTAATCTGTTTTTAATCTTCTCATTGGAATACCTGTTTTTTGAGTAGGAAGCCTTTGCGGTAGCGTGCGATAATTTTCTCTTTTGTTGAAAAATAGTCGAAACACACCAATCCAATCTCCAGAGAATTTTCATAAAAAGCGGTTTTGCATGAATGGTAGGTCGCCTCACGCCCAATGTATCAGCCATAGTATTCAGGATGTCTCGGAAAATATTATTTTCTGCAATCAATGTAAAGCGTTCATTCTTGATTTCGCTTTGCATCAATTGATGTGCAATTCGGACCACATCAGTAACGGCAACAAATCCTGTTGAGCCCAGCGTGTAAAATTTTAATCCGTTTTTTACTTTCGTAAAAAGTTGTCCGCTTCCTTGCGCTCTAAATCCTGGCCCAAGAATGACACCCGGATTTACAATAATCACATCTAAACCTTCTTGTTGTCCGCGCCAGATTTCCATTTCGGCACCATATTTAGAAATCGCATAATCAGTATGGTACTTTTCCGGATTCCATTCGGTTTCCTCAGTAATGAATTTTTCATGAGGTAGTAAGTCGCCCAGAGTGGCAATGGAACTTATAAAACAAAGTTTTTTTATTTGATAAGCGATACAAAAACTCACAATATTTGCGGTGCCTTCAATATTTGTTTTTCGCAATAGATTTTCATCTTTTGGATCAAAAGAAATCAAAGCGGCACAATGGTAGACGGTATCAATATTCTGGAAGGCGATTTCTAAAGAAGGAATTTCGGTGATATCTGCTTGAATCCATTCGATTTGGTCGTATAATAATTCCTTTTTGTAGAGGGAGAATAGCGATTTGGTTTTATCTATCGAAGCAATACTTCGATAAATAGCGCGCACTTTTTCGCCATGATCAATTAAATGAAGCAATAAATGTGCGCCTACTAAACCAGTTCCTCCTGTGACTAAAATCATTTTGTAAAGATAATTAGATTGTTCGATTTTTAGACCGATAGATTTTCAAATTATGCAATTAAAGCTATCTTTGTGAAAATTGATTTTTATACAATGAAAAATATTATTTCCGAATTACAATGGCGCGGCTTAGTTCACGACATCATGCCTGGAACTGAAGAGCAACTTTTAAAAGAAATGACAACTACATATATAGGATTTGATCCAACATCGGATTCCTTACATATTGGGAGTTTAGTACCTATAATTCTTTTGGTTCACTTGAAAAATTTTGGTCATAAACCGATTGCATTAGTGGGTGGAGCAACAGGAATGATAGGGGACCCATCTGGGAAATCTGATGAAAGAAATCTCTTAGATGAAGCGACTTTGAATCATAATGTAGAAGGAATAAAAAGTGTTTTATCTCGTTTTTTAGATTTTAATTCAAGCGAAATAAATGCGCCAGTTCTGGTAAATAATTACGATTGGATGAAGAATTTGTCGTTCATTAATTTCGCTCGTGACGTAGGCAAACGAATCACTGTGAATTACATGATGACCAAAGATTCTGTAAAGAAAAGATTGTCAGGTGAGGGCGAAGGAATGTCTTTTACCGAGTTTACCTATCAATTAATTCAAGGATATGATTTTTACCATTTGTATAAAGAATACAATTGTTTGTTGCAAATGGGAGGTTCTGACCAATGGGGAAATATTACAACCGGAACTGAATTAGTGCGTCGTATGAATGTAGGTGAAGACGCCAAAGCATACGCGATGACTTGTCCGTTAATCACAAAAGCGGACGGTTCTAAATTTGGAAAATCCGAAGGAGGAAATGTTTGGTTGACGGCTGATAAAACGTCTGTTTATAAATTTTACCAGTTTTGGTTGAATACCACAGATTTGGACGCTGAAAAATATATTAAGATTTATACTTTTTTAGATGCAGCAACAATAGACGCATTAATAGTAGCGCATAAAACGGCACCGCATTTAAGAGTGTTACAGCGAAAATTGGCCGAAGAGCTTACTGTTTTTGTGCATTCCCAAGAAGACTTAGAAAACGCCATAAAAGCATCGAATATTTTGTTCGGAAATTCTACTTCAGATGATTTGAAGCAATTGAACGAAGCTACTTTCTTAGATGTTTTTGATGGTGTTCCTCAAGCAGAAATCAGCAGAGCCGAGATTGAATCAGGAATCAATATTGTTGATGTTCTAAACGAAAAAACAGGATTTCTAAAATCGAATGGTGAAGCAAGACGTGCTTTGACGGCCAATTCTATTTCGGTAAATAAAGAAAAAGTTGCCGAAGAATTTGTGCTTTCGAACAAAGATTTAATCAACAATCAATTTGTATTGTTGCAAAGCGGTAAGAAAAATTATTTTGTGCTTCGGGTTAAATTGAAAGAAGATTTAATAAGTCCTGCAAAAATAATAATAAGAAGAAAAAGATCATCTATATCAAAAAGAATTGCTAGGTTGAACACAAGAAAATCAAAAATACAAGGTTTTAGTAATGTTCAAAAATATATAAAAGTTGTTGGTGTAGAGCAATTTATGATGTTGCCAGGTTATTCAGAAATTCCTAAAACAGAACAATGGCAGATTGTTTGTACAGTTAGAGGAGTTAAGCAAATGCAAAAATTGCCCGTAATTTTTTCAGAGAAAGCTCAAAAAGTTGCAATTACTAAAGTTGCAAAGTCAAATTTAAGATTAAAAAATGATGATTTGGTAAATATTACAATTGACGAAAAAAACAAAGTGATTACTTTGAATACAGAATTATAAGACCATCAAATTACAACCTCGAATATCAGAATTATCAAAACGTCCCAATACTTCAAAAGAGTTGTTGGGATTTTTTTTGCCCAAATCCTGTGTAGCAATAAAGGAACAGGAATTGATGTTAGCCAAATCAATCACGTTGATTCCGCCTGTTTTTCCGTCTGGAATGTAAGTCAACGCATCTTCAGTATCGCGAACTAGGATTTGCATCCAAGATGGGCATTCAAATACGCCGTTTCCTAAGGAATACGCTTGCGAAAGCAACTCGGTCATTCCATATTCAGAATGTATGGCTGAAACGCCAAATCCTTTACACAATTGTTCGTGTAATTCTTCTCGAATCATTTCTTTACGTTTTCCTTTCATGCCGCCTGTTTCCATGATAATGGTGTGCTGCAGTTGAAACGAATGTTTTTTTTCTGAAAGTTCAGTTGTTTGCCTAAGGTCATTAATAGCCTTCTTTTTTTTATCTGAAAAAGAACTTTTTTCGTTGAAGGTTTCAATTAAGTCCAATAAAGCAAAAGTAACCCCAATCAGGATTACATTTTGACCCGCTAGATCTAAAGCGATAAGCTTGGCAATCAGTTCGTCGTGATTGTGCAGGTAAAAACCACTCATAGGATGATTGGAAAGTTCAATTAAATCCTTGACCATGTAAATTAAGGAAGATCCTTCCCGTTCCAGATAGGAAGGAAGCAAGGCCAAAATAACATAATCTTCGATATTGCCATAAAACTGGGAAAACCCTTTACGGTAACTTTCTTCATACAAAGTGACGTCCGTAACTAAATGTTTGCTGGTTATGGGAATTACTTTTTTATCCAAATTCCCCCCTTTAGGGGCTACGGGGCTTGTGGTTCCGCTGCTAGTAAAGGTTTCCTGAATGGGATTAGTATTTGAAACTACTTCATGACTCTTAAAAAACTGAATCGGTAAAAAAGGAATCTGATGTAAGGATTTTACTTTATGAGGATCTGTTTTTAAAAAATTACAAAATTCCTGATAGACTAAGTTGTTTTCGTATTGGAAACGAAACACTTTCAAAGCAATTTTCTCAAACTGTTTTTGACTGGAAATGGCAAATATATCGGAAGATGTGATCAAGAATTTTTTTGCAAAAGTAATCAAAAATTTAAAGGCAAACCAATAACGGAATGGTATAAACAGGAATTTAGGGCTTGATTTGGTTTGATTATTATACAAAAAAAGCCCCAATAGGAATTGGAGCTTTTGTGTTTTGTTTTTGAAGTATTATCGTATAATTAGTTTTCGGGTAGCTGAAGCTTCTCTTTCATTGATCTTGATGATGTAAACACCGGAGGTTAGATTAGAGACATTTAGTTCTTTTGAGCTCAATATGGTTTGAAGCACTTTTTTTCCTAAAACATCAAAGATGATAATTTCTTTATCAAAATCGTTTTTTGTCGAAATGTACACTCTACCATTACTCACAGGGTTTGGATACAGGCTTAATCCTTCAATTGAGGCGTTTTCTTGTGTCTTTGCTTGTTGCTTAGTTTCCTGAGCACTAATGCCAAGAGAAAATAAAAAAACCAATAAAGTAATAGTATAAAAGTAGTTTTTTGCCATTAGATTAATTTGAATAGTAAATATACAAAATATATTTCAAAAAGCATACCAAAAAAAAACATCCTGAAATTTCAGGATGTTTGATATAAAAATAAGGTTGTCGTTTATAGTCCTACTGACCATCCCACTGACCAAGAAGGAGCGTTAACGCCACTTCCTGCACCAACCGAAATCGTAGACTCTGTCGCTACTGCTGATACGTCAGCAGTTGTTCCGTCGGTTTTCTTTCCTTTTGTTTTTGTAGCTATAGCCACGTAGTTCACGTTTGTAACTTTCAAAGCAGTTCCAACACCAGCGATAGTCTCGTCATGTTCTACGTCGATTCCAGTTTTCCAGTCACTCAAGACAACATTAGAAAAGATTGCTTTCGT
The DNA here is from genome assembly GCF_003968735.1 of Flavobacterium sp. RSP49. Taxonomy (NCBI): domain Bacteria; kingdom Pseudomonadati; phylum Bacteroidota; class Flavobacteriia; order Flavobacteriales; family Flavobacteriaceae; genus Flavobacterium; species Flavobacterium sp. RSP49. The sequence goes on from NZ_RYDN01000029.1 coordinate 19,244, forward strand.
TCCTCTTCTCATTTTTAAACCTTGATTTTCAGTGTAAATCGTAGCATCTGCAGTACTTCCAGGACCAACTAAAGTGATGTTAGTAATAGTTGGGTTAGAAATTGGAGCATTAGCAAAACCTAATTCAAAGTTATCAGCTTCAATTCCTCTATTTCCTTTTCCAAAAGCTACTTTTCCGTACCAGTTCGTATTTGTTCCATTCCAACCTTCAGTCCAGTCAAATTGATCGTCTTCATTACCGTAAGAAATCAGGTTTGATGTGTTTACAGTTCCTCCAAAAAATTCGAAACCATCATCTGCACCTTGGTAAGCCTCAACATACTCAAAAGTAGTTCCAGATCCTACTCCAAATAAAGACGCTCCGTTAAATTCTTTTTCACTGTTAAAAGCAGCACCTGCATATTCAATTCTCAAATATCTGATAGAACCAGAGTTATCATTAGATACTGTTCCACCATAGGCTAAATCTGCTACTTCTGATTGTGCTGTACTAGTACCACCACTTACACGGTTAATTGGTGCTTTACCGCATATTACTAAACCTCCCCAGTCTCCCGCTTTTTTAGTAGTCAAACCACTTGTCATGATCACAGGATTACTAGAAGTACCGTTTACGTTTATTTTTCCACCTTGAGCAACTGCGATATAAGAAGCTGTTCCGCTAGTTCCTTCAATTCTTGTTCCCGCAGGAATAGTCAATGTAGCTCCGTCATTTACCTGAATTTTTCCAGATAATTTGTAAGTTGTCCCAGATACTAGTACAACTTCTCCTTCTGTAATTGTTCCTTTAAAATCAGCAGGATTAGCTACAAATGTGGATGAACTACCAGTATTGTTGTTATCAGTTGAACAACTTGTCACTAAAGTTGCTGATAAGGTTAAAATTCCGAATAATTGTAAGATTGATTTTTTCATGATTGTAATAAAATTTGTGTTTGTTTAGATTTGTCAAAGATCATATAGTTTTACTTTGCGAAGGTTAAGCAATTGTGACTGTTTGTTTAAATAAACTTGACCTTTATGTTAACTTAATGTATCCTGAGTTATGAACTTTTTGTATAAAAAAAGAGCAGTGTTAGCTGCTCTCTTGTATTAGAATTGGTAGTTTAAGTTGACGCTAAACAGAAGTCCTTTTTTATAGGACAAAACATTTACATCACCGGATCTATTTTCCTGAACTCTGTTTATGGTTGGATCCAAGAGGTTTTTTACCACAAAGTCGATTCCTAATCTTTTGGTCAATTTAGATTTTGCGATAAAGTCTAACGAACCAAAGGATTTGTCAACTAGATTGCCCTTGTCATTTGTCCCAATTGCATAAACCCTGTCAGAGAAGTACGTGTAGGCCAAAGTTGTATTGAGACTGCTTTCTTTGTTGTTCCATTCGTTCAATAACGAGATATCGGCATTCAATAATAAATCTGATGCACCTGTGAATTTACTTTGTTCATTAGTAAAAACGACATTATAATCCGTTTCTCTAATTACTTTTTCAGTGCTTAGGTCTTGGTTACTGTATAAATAAGAAGCATTTATACCGGCTGATAATTTTTTACTATTGCTTTCATCAAAATCAAAAAGTAATTTTCTGTATTCAATCTCTCCACCGGCAACATAACCAAAATCACCAGTATTGATAAATGAAATATCATTGGTAGAGGAAGCAATGGTTACCTCATTCATTGGGTTTAAAATGTATTTACCAAAAGCTGTTACGGATATTAACTCTTCGCTTTTTGGAAACATTTCCCATTTTAAGTCAAAGTTATAATCATCTGATGCATATAAATTGGGGTTACCTACTTTAACTTCGGTAACATCCTCATATACAAATAAAGCTCTTTCTTTAAATTGGGGCAGTGTGTATGTTTTACTGAATCCAAAACGTAAATTTTGTTTTTCATTCAACTCATATTTCAGAGTAACACTAGGTAAAAAAGCGATTTTGTCCAATTCATTAGAACCACCATCTGGGTCTAATTGCGTGTTCCAGTCTACTTTTTGAAAAATATACTCTCCTCTAAGACCTAAAACCGTTGTCAGTTTGTTGAACTTGTATTCCGTGTTCAAGAAACCACCATTTATAAATTGATCCCCATTGTAAGTCTGTGGCTGTAGTGCATTTGGGACCTGAAATCCACCACGAAATGTTGTGATGTCAAAATACCCATTGCTGAAATTTTCTTGGTTGTAAAATAAATCCAAGTTGTTAGGGTCAACAATTGTACCGTTGAAGCCTTGGTTAGCTTTGAAGTTATATTGTGTAGCCTCAAAATCCCTGGCTTTAAATCTTCCGTTATAGCCAAATGTAAATTTACCTTTGTAGCTGTCATCTTCTGTTTTGTTGAATTTATAATCATAAGAGATATTCACCGCAGCTTCATCTTCTTTTAGTTTTTGAAAATACCTATGATTGTCTGGAGCTGAAATACTGGATAAAACAAACCCGGCTGATTCTTCTCTGAAAATGTTTTGAGTTCTGTCCGGCATGTCGCCTTTGATCATGTTATAGGATACACCCCAGTTTAATTTTGAGCGTTCTCCAATTTTATGTTCACCCAATAGTTGATTGATAAACAAACTGTTTCTCTCGTACTTATTACGTCGGATTAAGCCATTTCCATTGTTGGCAATATCAACAATAAATCCGGCATATTCCTCTTTACTTTGTGAGGATGTGTTTATGAAAACAGAATTAAAATTAATTTTGTTATTGTTGTTTATTTTGTAGCCAATGTTAGCCATACTGGTAAAATTAGTGTTATAGCTAATCAAAGAATAGTCCTCAAAATCTTTAAATACAACACCATTGCCATTTACATTTCCTTTAGCTGAGCCTTCGCTTCTAGAAGTGTAGTCGTTTCCAAAGGCTACATTTGCAAAAACATTAAGTTTACTTTCTGTCCCGACATTGAATGATTTTCCTCCAGAAATTCCCACTGAACTCCCAAACGGCGTTTTATTGTCTAGTTGTAGCGATCCAAAGTTGTATTGAGTCAAAGGGTTTGCCGGTTTTGATGCCAAGCTAAAGCCGGAACCATTTGGTCCTTTTTGTAGCGTAAAGTTGTTTTCGTTGATCGAGTTGGTGTTTATTTTTGATCCAATTTCAACTCTGATAAATCCTTTTCCTTTATAATCTTTAGAGACAATGTCTACATTTCCTCCAGCAAAATCACCATATAGTTTGCTGCTGTATACTTTGTCTATTGAAATGTATTCTAAGATATCAGTAGAGAAGATTTCTAAATTAATGTTTTTCTTCTCCGGATCATTTGACGGAATTGGCAACCCGTTCATGGTGGTAGAGTTGTATCGGTCTCCTAAACCTCTCACAAATATATTTCCAGAACCTTCTTGTTTTGAAATTCCGGTAGTTTTGGTTACGGCTGTTGCTACATCATTTACCCCTTTTCTGGAGAGTTCTTGATAGCCAATGCTTTGTTTAAAAACAACTGCGTTTTTTTGGTCTAATAAAAGAGCGGTTTCCTTTTCTCTATGTACAGTAGATCGCACCACTACATCTTCTAGTTTGTAGCTTCCGGAACCTAAAGTTTTGTTTAATGTTACAGTTTGATTCGCAACTACTGTTACAGGAACTTCTACAGATTCATACCCTACAAAACTAAACTGTAAAGTATATTTTCCGGGAAGTATTGTTATGGCATATTTACCATCAATATCAGTATTTGTTCCTATATTAGTTCCTTTAATGAGAACGTTAGCAAATGGTAATGATTGGTTGTTAGTATCCTTATCTGTCAAGACACCTGCTATAGTTCCTTTGCTCTGTGAAAAAGAAACAGCGGTTATAAATAACGTTAAAAATAATAATTTGAATTTCATCTGGTTTAAATTTTTTGCAAAGTAACAGTCGAAATGTAAAATGTAAGTTACTGGTTTGTTATGATTATGTTTTATTTTACATCATAAAGTGGCCTCAATATTAAATTACCGTTAACAGCTTTTCAATAGCTCATTTATGATTACATTTACAATTCAAAATAATTTTTGGTGCTTTATGAAGAAAAAAAATACTAAAATTCTACTAGTAGACGATGAACCGGATATCTTAGAAATTGTAGGGTATAATCTCGCTCAAGAGGGATATCAAATCAGTACTGCCACAAATGGGAAAGAGGCTATAGCAATCGCTAAAAAAGAATTGCCGGACCTAATTATAATGGATGTAATGATGCCGGAAATGGATGGCATGGAAGCTTGCGAGAACATCAGAAAAATACCGGAACTCAGTAATGTAATCATAACTTTTTTAACCGCCAGAAGCGAAGATTACTCTCAAGTTGCGGGCTTTGATGCCGGAGCTGATGATTACATCACTAAACCAATAAAGCCTAAATTATTAGTCAGTAAAGTAAAAGCCTTACTGCGCCGATTAAAAGAAAAAGAACAAAATAGCGAAACTCTGAATGTTGGTGGAATAGAAATCAACAGGGAGGAATACAAAATTGTAAAAGATAATATCGAAATTGCCTTACCCAGAAAAGAATTTGAATTGTTTTATTTATTGGCTTCAAAACCGGGAAAAGTCTTCAAAAGAGATGAAATTTTGGATAAAGTGTGGGGCAATGAAGTAGTTGTTGGTGGTAGAACTATAGATGTTCACATCAGAAAATTACGCGAAAAAATTGGCGAAGAGTTGTTCAAAACAATAAAAGGAGTGGGGTATAAGTTTGAAGTATAAATGACAATAAATTTTAAAAAAACATATCGTTTTGCCGTAAAGTCGGCCTTATATATTACCCTTTTTTCTACTGCATTGGTAAATTTACTGATTTACCTTTTTTTTACTTTTTCCTACCAGTTTAGCCTGATTTTTGCCATTTCAATTGCTACTTTTTCATTTATAGTGATTCAATATCGGGTGGAGCGTTTTATTTATAAAAAAGTAAAAAAAATATACGATGATGTTTCTTTATTAGAATCTAGCACCTTCAGAAACCAGCCCATAACAACGGACATGGCGACTCTTACAAGGGAAGTCAAGAAGTTTGCTACTGACAAAAAGCTGGAAATTGAAACCTTGAAAGTTCGGGAGGAATACCGGAGAGAATTTCTAGGAAACGTCTCTCACGAACTAAAAACACCTCTTTTTACGGTCCAAGGCTATCTGTCAACCTTACTAGATGGAGCCATGAATGACAAAACAATCCGAAAAAAATACCTAGAACGCGCCGAAAAAGGAGTCGAAAGACTGATCTACATTGTACAGGATTTGGACATGATTACCAAACTCGAAATAGGGGATTTGCATCTGGAAATTGTCGAGTTTGACATCGTCAAACTCGTTCAGAATGTATTTGATTTGCTCGAAATGAAAGCATCTAAAAAAGATATTTTGTTGATGTTTGATATGAAATACAACAAACCCGTCATGGTCATTGGAGATCAGGAAAAAATACAACAAGTGGTGATGAACCTTATTGTAAACTCAATTAAATACGGAAAATTAAAGGGTTCTACCGAAGTAAGTATTGAGGATTTGACAGCAGAAAAAGTCATCGTTCGTGTGACCGATAACGGAGAAGGAATTGAGAAAAAAAATATCCCAAGACTTTTTGAACGTTTTTATAGAGTAGATAAAAGTGGAGCAAGAACAGAGGGAGGCTCTGGGCTGGGATTGTCCATAGTAAAACATATTATCGAAGCACATGACGAGAAAATTTATGTAGACAGCACGTATCATGTTGGATCTGAGTTTTCATTTACCCTAGAAAAATCCAAGTCAGGGGAATAAGTACGGCCATCTAAGTTCCTTCAGGTCAAATAGAATTAATAATATCCTATGCCTAATAAGCATAATTATTTTAGGATCAGTCACTTGTGTTATTGATGTAATTAAGTTGATGTCAAAATAATAATTTAGTAACGACAGTCTTACTTTTGAGGGTCATATTTGCAGAAGACTCCAGAAGTTTGTTGGGGTAAATTTATAATGACATCCAATTGTAACCGCACCATCACGACGCTTTTTTTAAGTATAAAGTAACTCAAACATAAATCATCATGAGGTTGTCGTGCAATGAGACAGTTGTTTCGAAGGCCAACTAATTCCATCAGAGCAAACAAAATTTCACCTTTCACTTTAATACAGATATGGAACAAATATATATAGTAATGCTTGTGGTTTTAGGCATTTTGGCGATAATTGATCTAGTTGTCGGGGTTAGTAATGACGCAGTAAATTTCTTGAATTCGGCAATTGGTTCTAAAGCAGTGTCGTTTCGTACTATTATGATTGTGGCCAGTTTGGGTATTTTAGTAGGAGCGCTATTTTCCAGTGGTATGATGGAAATTGCCCGAAGTGGTATTTTTGTTCCCGCCATGTTTAGTTTTAATGATGTTATGATTATTTTCTTGGCCGTAATGATCTCAGATATTATATTATTAGATGTTTTTAACTCAATAGGATTACCAACTTCGACAACAGTATCCATTATTTTTGAACTTTTAGGGGCAGCGCTCTGCTTGGCAGTCTATAAAATTTATGTTTTGGACGATAGTTTTGATACTTTAAGTGATTATATCAACACTGAAAAAGCATCACAAATTGTTTTCAGTATTCTACTGTCTGTCATTCTTTCTTTCACTCTTGGAAGTTTTGTACAATATGTTTCTCGATTAATTTTTACTTTTCAATATGAAAAAAGAGTCAAATATATAGGTGCAATTTTTGGAGGATTAGCCATTACTGCGATTACTTTTTTTATCCTGATAAAAGGATTGAAAGGAGTTTCTTTTATCGATCAAGCTACTCATGTCTGGATAAAAAGCAATCAATTACTGATAATAGGAGTAAATTTTGTTTTTTTCACACTGCTTTCTCAAGTGTTGATGACTTTCTTCAAAATAAATATTCTCCGAGTAATCATTATAGTGGGGACTTTTGCTTTGGCTTTAGCTTTTGCCGGGAATGATTTGGTTAACTTTATCGGCGTTCCTATTGCGGCCTATAATTCCTATGAAATTTTCAATGGTTCAGGAATTTCTGGAGATCAATTTATGATGGGAGCTTTGGCTAATGATAATATTGTGGCGCCATTTTATTTTTTAGTTTTTGCAGGAGTGGTTATGGTTATAACACTTTGGACTTCAAAAAAAGCCAAAACTGTCATCGAGACCGGACTTAATTTGTCCAGACAGGGTGATGGCGTAGAACGATTTTCACCTAATATGTTATCCAGATATATTGTGCGATTTGGCGTTTATATCGGACTGGGAATTAATTATTTTTTACCAAAATCAATTCAAATTAAAATTGATAAGCAATTTGAGAAACCGGAAGTCAAAGGAAAAAAACGAAAAGACGAACCTGCTTTTGATATGGTTCGTGCTGCTGTAAATTTAATGGTAGCCAGTATTTTGATATCGATAGGGACTTCTTTAAAGTTGCCACTTTCTACAACTTATGTTACTTTTATGGTGGCCATGGGAACTTCATTTGCAGATCGAGCTTGGGACCGCGAAAGCGCAGTGTATCGTATTGCAGGGGTTTTTAATGTGATTGGGGGATGGTTTGTAACAGCAATTGTTGCATTTGTTTCGGCCTTTATCTTTGCGTATTTCCTCAAAGTAGGTCAAGTATATGCTTTCATCGGATTGCTGGTTGGATTAGGAATTCTTTTGTATCGAAGTTCAAGAAAGCATACTAAAACCATTAAAGCCCAGCAAGAATTATTGCTCTTGAAAAGAGAAGATATTGTTACCATAAATGAAGTTATTAGGGAGTGTACCATTCAGATTTCCAGAGTGATAAGCGGTTCAAACACGATTTATAGAGAGGTTATCGAAAATCTTAGCCTTCAGGATTTAGGGAAGTTAAAGGAGAATAAAAAAGACCTCAAAAAACTCGAAAAAGAAGTCGATGAATTAAAGAGTAATGTATACTATTTTATAAAGAATCTGGATGAAACCTCGGCAGAGGGCAGTATGTTTTATGTCATGATTTTGGGTTATCTTCAAGACATGATTCAGTCCCTTGGATTCATCTCACAAAACAGCTATGCACATATCAATAACAATCACAAACAATTAAAATTCAATCAAATTAGGGATTTGAAAAGCTTAGACAATAAGCTTGAAAAATTATTTGAAGATATTATTGTTATTTTTCAAGAAGGTTCGTTTGACAAAATTGATGTTATTTTAGAAACCAAAATGGAGATTTACGATCAAGTATCTAAATTAATTAAAAAACAAATTGAAAGAATTAGAACGGTAGAAACCAGTCCTAAAAACAGCAAGTTGTATTTCGCGTTACTTTTAGAAACTAATGATTTGATAAAAGCAACGATGCACTTACTCGAATTATTTAAAGAATTCAATAGCCAGGCTAATTTAAAAGGTACAAATATGTAATTCAGTAGTGCTTCTTTTTTTATAACCATTCAAAACTAATCTTAAGAAATCCATCTGAGAGAATGGGTTTTTAGGGGTTAAGGATACTTATTTTTGTGTTTTGGAAAATATCAAAAAGCGATTTCCAGTCGATATTGCAATGCAAGGTTTGTAAACCACGGTAGGACGCGACTTCACTAAGATTTTCAATTTTGAAATCGTCTTGATTTGCATAGGGAACTAATCCTTCTTTTTTTAGCTTTCGGGCTAAATATTCCTGTTCGTATTGGCCCGGAGTTGGAATAAAAAAAGCCTTTTTACGGAGTTGGGCTAGATCCATAATTGTGGTGTATCCGGAACGGCACAGCACCATTTCACTTTCGTTAAAAGCCTGCTCTAACTGGGAAGAATTCATGTAATTATAATAGGTAACAGGATTGATTTGAGTTACTATTTGTTCGGTTTCAATCTTTCCTTCAATAAACACGACATTCCCGCGGTACCTTGCGATTTCTTTTTTCAGGTAATCCTCCAGCAAGCCGCGCTGAGGTTCTGGTCCGGAAAGAATAATCATTAAATCATATTTTTTTGGGACCAATTTTTTTTGCAATCGACTCAAAGGACCAATGTATCTAATTTTAAGATTTGGATCGTCAACATGTCCCATTTTTCCGGTTAGATTAATTGATCCGTCAAGATCTGGAACCCAACATTCCGTATATTTTTTTATAATATGTTGGTGGATCTTACTGGTAATCCAAGTGGTATTGCCAGTCATTACATTCAATTGATGGGTAATAAACACCGAAGGAATTTTTTTGCTAAACACCCCTAGTCGGTTGTCGGATATAATCCCGTCTATCCTATATTTTGAGATCCATTTTTTAATTATTTTTTTTTCTTCCCAAATTGCTTCAAGCATTTTTGGGCTATTTTTTAATAATTTCCATTTAAAGTGAGCTCCATTTTTTGCATATTCTATCTGGTAGGATGGCAGTTCCAGCGTTTGTAAAGTAGGGAATTCCTTTTTTAGCAAAGCCAATGCAATTCCATCAGAAGCAATTATAGGAATGTAGTTGTTCTCTAATAAGGCCTTAATGATTGGAATACAACGTGTAGCATGGCCTAAGCCCCAGTTTAATGGCGCAATCAAAATAGTTTGTTGGTTGGCATTCAAATCCATGTGGCTCTGTAGTTTAGTGGTTTAAATTTGAAAGATAGACAATGAACGTGTATTTAATATTGCGAGGGCATTACCAAACTATTAAATTGTGGTATTAAAAATAGGCTCTCAATTGAATATTTCCAGTATGTATGGCCTGGGTTGTTTCACTTTTCCGACCCTGATAATTAAAATTAACATCTAAAAACTGGGTGATATTTTTTTGTAAAAGAAGCCTCCAAGTGATGTTTTGTCCGGTTTGTAGCCCTTCCAGCATTTGAAATCCAACCGAAGAGAATTCATTTCCTTCGAATTTATTTTGGTAAAAAGAGACTTCGCCGTTCATCGTGAATTTTTTTGTGCCTGCATACGAAAAGGCAGTTCCAAAACGGTTTTGCAGCAGCGTTTCTGAAACCCCAATTTGGTTTTTTTTATTCTGTAATTCATAAAAGAGGTCCCAGCTCGTGCTTTTAGAAAATAGATAACTGATTTTAGGAGCTAATTGATAACCGTTTATAGCATAGTTTTTCTCCGGGAAATTTTCTGATTCAATGGTTGTTTGTATCGTTTTGGCAAAAAAACCAAGTAGCCAGCTTTTCTGGTACAAATGATTGTACTGCAATTGATGCGAATTGTTGGTAGCCTCTTGAGAACCTATAGACAACAAGTTTTTAGTTTTATTTTGCAGATAGGAATACGTGGCGGAGTGGTTTTGTTTTCCTCTATTGTAAAACAAACTGTTCCTTAAACTCGAGTTTAATCCCAACACATTTTCAGTAGAACTGCTGAACGGATTTAATTCGAAATTATCACCCTCACTTCTGGTTTTTCGGTCGATTATAAAAGCGGTTTGATTGTAGAAATACGAAAGTATTTTCTTAAAACCTTTTTCGTTCTGCCATTGATTGGGATTCAGGGTCACGGATTGCGAGAATTTGTTTTGATGTGTTTTTATGTAAACCCTGTTGGGAAGAAAGATGCGGATGAATTTTGCCTGGTCAATAAACGTGGCGACTTCAAACTCCTGTAATTCCTGAATTCCATTGACGTTATAGTCGTTCCAGGTGTAAATTCCCTGGCCCGCAGGAACTTCCAGATACGTGAATTCCTGTTGGGGAATGGTCCCGGAATTCGTTTCATAAACCGTTGTGCTTTGTATCAATTGATTGAAAAAACGATCCGTATAAATTATTCTGGAATTTAACGTAGGTTCTCTTTTTCTTGTTGCATCCACAAATTCCAAGATCCTATAATTGGCATATAGGGATAAATCGCTTTTATTAGTTTGAATCAATTTTGATTTCAAAAGGAAAGTCTGAGACGAATTGACCCTTTGGATCAGTCCATTTTGTAAACTGTCATTGGATCTTCTTAGGTATCCCAATTCTACAAAAACTTTGGTGCTGTCTCCGCGACCGGTAAAAAATCCGTACTCTGTAAATTTTTGACTCAAAGCCGAAAATTCATTTGAAATTTTATTTTTCTCCTGATTGTCCTCTAAGCGCAAGCGAGAGCCAATCCAGTTTTTGTCAAAATGAAAACGGATTTGGGATTGGTTTCTTAAAAATTCAGAGGATGAAATCGTTCCGTCACTTTTTAGGGAACTGCCTTGATTTTGAAAAGTCCAGTTTTTTATTTGAAACAAGCCATTTAAAACGTGTCGATTTCCCGAAAAATTTCCCGAAAAATCCAGTTTTTCAAACTGATACATCAATAGTCCTTTGTTTGTTGAGTTGGGTTTAGGGTTTAAATCCAATTGCAGTCCGGAAATTAACAAACTTTGATTTCCTCTAGCCTTAGTTCCTAAGTTCCAATCCCGGTCAAATTCGATGTTGTAAAGCCGTTCTACAGCCCTGAAATTTTGCTGAATAAATTGATAATTCGCAAAAGCATCTACTTGCCATTTTTTTGAAAAAAGCCGTTGCTTGGCATTGATTTTTGCAGCCAGGCCCTGATTGTTTGCATCGTCAACGGGCGAAAATAAATTGCTGTCGTTATTGCTGAGACCAATTTCAAAATCGAGAACTGTTTTCTCAGTGGGATTGTATTTTCCTAAAAAGGTAGTCACTTGGATTTTTGTAGGAGCAATCAATTGTATGATGGGTGCATAATTTCCTTGCGGAACGCCGTTAATGGGAGCTATATACTCATAAACCCGGGTGATCGTGGCTGAATTTGTCAAAATATAATTTCCATTATTCAGTCCTACTAAAGTAAATCGTACATTGAATAATTCCTGCTGTGCTTCATTTGAGTACTCAAAAATTTCCACAGCATCGAGGATTGTTTTTCGGTACAGCACCTTGTTTTCAGAATAGGAATCTGCAAATGCTGACGGGGCAACCATTAAATCAGGATTATCTCCCGCATTAACTAATATCTGGGCTTGTTCTTGGGATAAATTTTGTTGTAAAGGTTGGTTTTTGAGGTCGTTTTCCGAATATAAATAGCCTCCAAAACTCCAGTTTTTATTCTCGTGTGTGGCGCCTGCATAGGTTATAAATCGAGTGTAATTTCGATCTGAATATTGGTATTCTATGGCAATTCGCATTTCGGAGGTAATCGTGAAAAGCGGGGTAAACACGATTTCACCCGCATTATAATCAATCGTGTAATCATTATTTTCGCCTCGTTTTAATAAAACACCATTTACATACACCCGCTCTGAACCTGAAATAACGAGTACATACAACTCTCCATTTTGCCCTTTTAATTTATAGGGACCCTGACTGCCTTCTTGGCCCACGATATCGCTTTTTGCATATTGTCCTCGGACCAGCGCTGCTGAGGCAAATACATTTGTTTTGTTTTCTTCGGTTCCAAAGGTGAAGGTGGTGGCGAGTCCCTGCACTTTTTTATTGAAATTCAGGAATTGGGATTTCTTGTTCTCCAGAAAAATATCACCCGCTCGAATATTCCAATCGGCACTGAATAATTCCATGAATACATTATCGAACTGGTCTAATTTTTGGGAATAACCGCCATCCTGCAGCGGAATGTTACTGTCTTGAATGGAGGCTCTTAAGCTTACTTTTTCAGAGATTTTTCCTGTGATTTGTAAGTCTAAATTGGAATTCAAAACGGCATTTTGATTGTTTCCTATGGTAATGCCACGGGTAATACTTCCGGATGTGTTCAAGCCGTCAAAAGGTACATTTTTATTTGGTTTTTTATTTTTTAGGGTATATAAATCACCTGATCCGGCTTCGTTGCTTACTACTTTGGCAGAATCATAAATGCGGTATTCTTTAGTAAGGATCTCCGGAAATTTCAAATAGTGTACCGTTATTGAATCGTTGTATTGGGAGCTGTTTTCTTTTAAAAGTAAAGTCCCTTCGCTGAAATTTACCGTATAAAAAGTGATTTCGATGGGTTTGCCATTGGCGTCAAGCAATTTGAAAAAACTGGAATTAATGCTTTCTTTTTCAAGATGAATGGTGTCGCGGGAAAAAGGGATTTTTTTGGTTTTGTACAACGAATTTATTTCCTGTGCGTGGAGCCCAGAAATACAGCTTATTACAGTCCAAAAAAGTAATTTTTTCAACATAAATACTATAACTCGAAAGTGTCAAAAGTAGTATTTATAATTTGATAATTATAAAAGGTTTCGAATTTAGCGTTTGGGTTTTAAAGTATTAAAGGAATGGAGATCAGAATTTGATTCTGATCTCCATTTATACTTTGGGTTGCGCATGTTTTTTAGGGTTACACTTCCTTTGTGATCACTTGTATGGTTTCCCGACTGACTTGTTTCAACAATACAACTTTGTTTTTTTCAACGGTTTCGGCTGCTGTTTCGTTAAAATGTCGGATGGTGTATAAGGTGACATTTTCATTAAACTCTACTTTAAACTTTTTAGACAAGATAGCATTCAGGGCTTTGAAATTTTCAAATTTATCTTCTACACATACGGAGAAACTAATTGCTGAATTCTGAATCAAGTTCACTTTTATTTTGAATTGATGGAATAATGCAAAAATTTCGCTGATGTTTTCTTCCATGATAAAAGAGAAATCGATAGAGGAAAGCGAAATCAAAAGCTGGTTTCTTTTGACGATGAAACACGGTAAATAAGGTTCTAAGTCGACTCCTTTGGAAACGCTTGTTCCTTTTAGTAAGGGATTTATAAAGGATTTTACATACAACGGAATTTCCTTTTTTTGCAAAGGTTGTAGTGTTTTTGGGTGAATAACCGTTGCCCCATAAAAAGCAAGTTCTATTGCTTCACGGTACGAAATCTGATTCAATAAACTCGCATTTTCAAAATATCGTGGATCGGCATTCATTACTCCGGGAACATCTTTCCAGATGGTCACGCTTTCGGCATTTAAGCAATACGCAAAAATTGCAGCCGTATAATCAGATCCTTCTCGGCCTAAAGTGGTGGTAAAGTTATTTTCGTCAGAACCTAAGAATCCTTGTGTAATGTTTAGTGTTTTACGTTTTACGTTTTTGGCAATGTTCTTCTGTGTCAATTCCCAATCTACTTCCGCATCCCTGTATGTAGCATCGGTTTTTATGAAATTCCGAACATCCAGCCATTGTGTTTTTATGCCCATGAAATTCATGAAATGACTTAGGATTGTGGTCGAAATTAATTCGCCATAACTGACAATTTGATCATAGACAAAATTATAGTTGGGCGATTTATTGTGAGTCAGGAAATATTCTAAATCTGAAAATTGAGTGTTGACAGCTTTGAAAACTTCGTTTTTCTCGTCCTCAAATAAATCTATCAAAATTTGATTGTGGTATTTTTTTACTTCTTGAACAGATGAATTTAATTCAGCGGATTTATCGAAATAATTTTTTATGACAACCTCGAGCGCGTTTGTGGTTTTTCCCATTGCAGAAACAACCAACAATACGTCTTCATAACCCACTTTTTGTAAAACGTCGTACACGTTTTTAATTCCTGCAGCATCTTTTACAGAAGCTCCTCCAAATTTGAATACTCTCATATTTTAAACAAAAATTGTTCTTTATTTTATTTCAATTTATTCTCCACAAAATTGGTGATTCCCAATTCGTCCATTTGTACTACATACCAGTCACGAAGCACTTTTGCGCCTGATTTTTCATAAAATTCTATTGCCGGAGTATTCCAGTCCAATACATTCCATTCTACTCTTCGAACCTGATCTTTTTTACCCTGTTTTATAATTTCAGAATATAAAGCATATCCTAATCCGGTTCCACGCATTGTCTCTTTTACCACTAAATCTTCTAGGTGAATTGTTTTTCCTTTCCAAGTAGAAAATCGGTAGTAGTACAAGGCGATACCTACAATTTGCTTTGCCTGTTCACTATTGCTCGGGTCCGCTTGAACCTCGGCAACAAAAACATGAAATAGTGGCACTGGGCCAAAACCATCTCGAATTAAATCGGCGACAGTTACAAGGACGGCATCGGGTTCTTTCTCAAATGTTGCTAATTCTTTGATGAGCCCTAAAACAGCTTCCATATCTTCAGGATTTCCTTTTCTGATCGTCATGTGCGGGATGTATTTGTGTTTTTTTGTTTGAATAAGAAATGTACATTTTTCATTGGCGATTGGATCAATCTCCAAATTGGCTCATTTCATAATTTTTTATTTTAATGCTTCAAAATCGCAATAAAATTAGATTTTTACGTATTAATTTTATGTTTTAATCAGCAAATATACAATACGGTTAAACTAAGTAACTATTTTTCAAATCAATTTCACAAAAAAAACGATATTTGTGACTTCAAAACAACTACAACGATTTCTTAATGGAAGCACGCAACAAAACACTTGGAGAATTTATCATTGAAAACCAGAATGCTTTTCAATATTCGTCCGGCGAATTATCTCGAATTATCAATTCTATCCGATTGGCTGCCAAGGTAGTCAATTATAAAGTAAACAAAGC
This sequence comes from Flavobacterium sp. RSP49, assembly GCF_003968735.1. NCBI lineage: Bacteria > Pseudomonadati > Bacteroidota > Flavobacteriia > Flavobacteriales > Flavobacteriaceae > Flavobacterium > Flavobacterium sp. RSP49. The sequence continues at coordinate 34,656 of NZ_RYDN01000029.1, forward strand.
TGGACTGGTAGATATTGTGGGTGCTGCCGGAGAGCAAAACATACAGGGGGAAGACCAGCAAAAATTGGATGTGTATGCAAATGAAGTTTTTATTCAAACATTAATTAATCGCGAGATCGTATGCGGAATCGCTTCTGAAGAAAATGATGATTTCATTACTGTGGAAGGAAGTGATAACAGCCACAATAATAAATATGTAGTATTGATGGATCCCCTTGACGGCTCGTCTAATATTGATGTTAATGTTTCTGTAGGGACAATATTTTCGGTTTACAGGAGAATTACCCCGATAGGGACTCCAGTTACGTTGGAAGATTTTTTACAGCCGGGAATCAATCAGGTTGCTGCAGGCTATGTAATTTACGGGACTTCGACAATGTTAGTTTATACAACTGGACATGGTGTGAATGGATTTACGTTGAATCCTGCTATAGGTACTTTTTACTTGTCTCATCCTAAAATGAAATTCCCAACCGATGGTCATATTTATTCCATCAATGAAGGTAATTATGTCCATTTTCCGCAAGGAGTAAAGGATTATATCAAATATTGTCAGCTGGAAGAAGGAGACAGGCCTTACACTTCTCGATACATCGGAAGTTTAGTTTCTGATTTTCATCGCAATATGATTAAAGGAGGGATTTATTTATATCCTACAAGTTCAAAAGCATCCAAAGGGAAATTACGATTGTTGTATGAATGCAACCCATTAGCTTTTATCGCAGAACAGGCGGGAGGAAAAGCATCGGATGGATTTGATCGTGTGATGGAAATTGAACCAACTGAACTGCATCAGCGCGTTCCTTTTTTCTGTGGAAGTTACAATATGGTTGAAAAATCGGAAGAATTTATGCTTAAAGCAAAACTAAGCAAGTACTAAAAACAAAAAAGCTTCCGTCTTGGCGGAAGCTTTTTTATAGGTATAATCTACGTATTGATGTTTTGTATTTCAGTAATAAACGCATCCAAATCTACTTCTCTCTCTACAAGCAGAAGAGCATTTTCTACAATTTGATTTATTTTTTCAGGGTCAAATCCTAATCCAATGCCAATTTTTCGTAACATCAGCTCTTGTTTGTCTCCTAAATGGTGGTCAACATGAACGATTCTAGCTAGATCATATAGTCGCTCTATCCTTTGTTCATATAAATAAGGAGGATTGATAGGGTATTTTAGCGGATCCTGTAAAATTTCTTCATATTCTGCTGGAGAAATTTCTAATCGAACGGCTAATTTATCGACAAATGCTTTTTCTTCTGGAGAAATCTTCTCGTCAGTTAGTGCTACACGGACAATAGATGAAAAATGACCTCTATTTCTTTGTTTGAATTCGCTATCAAATAAATCTGAAAATGACATAATTATGGTTTTTGTATCGTACAAAGATATATCTATTTTTAAATTATTAATTTTTATTTTTTCTATATTTTTTCTTTGAACATACCCGCTTTTGATTTGTATTTATTTGAATATTCAATTGGATCATTTTCAAAATTAATCGTAAGTTTACAGCCCCTTTATCAACTTAATACTTTGCTGATGTCAGAATTTTGGGTTTACTTTCAAATAGGATTAAAACACGTTTTAGATATCCATGCGTATGATCATGTTTTATTTTTAATCGCCTTAGCTGTACCATTCTCTTTTAAGGATTGGAAACGAGTTGTGCTTCTGGTGACCCTTTTTACCATAGGGCACACCATGGCTTTACTGCTTTCCGTTTTTGGAATAGTTGCGATTAAAGTGAATGTGGTCGAATTATTAATTCCAATAACAATTTTGGTAACCGCATTGTTTAATCTTTTTGCAGCAGGAAAATCGAGCAAGAAAGAAAGTCTCAATTCGGTGTTTTTTATCACGCTTTTCTTTGGGATAATTCATGGGTTGGGTTTTTCAAATTATTTCAAATCGATTCTTGGAGGAAATGCTATGTCTAAAGTCTTGCCACTGTCAGAATTTGCACTAGGTATAGAAGCCGCCCAGATTGTAGTGGTTTTTTTGGTTTTGATTTTAGCCTACATTGTTCAGACTGTTTTTAGATTTTCAAAACGCGACTGGACATTAGTAATGTCAGCATTTATAATAGGAGTAGTGATACCAATGATTGTGGAAAGTGAAATCTGGATAAGATAAAATGAACGGAAAAAAATTAAATAAATACGACAAAGCATACCTCAGAATTGCCAAAGAATGGAGCTTGCTGTCCTATTGTAAACGAAAACAAGTTGGTGCAATTATTGTGCGTGACAGAATGATAATCTCAGATGGGTATAACGGAACGCCCTCCGGTTTTGAAAACTGTTGTGAAGATGAGCAAGGATTAACCCGCTGGGATGTTTTACATGCTGAGGCAAATGCGATCCTCAAGGTAGCACGATCAACACAATCCTGCGAAGGAGCCACCCTGTATATCACACTTTCACCTTGTAAGGAGTGCAGTAAATTGATTCACCAGTCGGGAATAAAAAGAGTGGTCTATCACAATGGCTATCGGGATGATTCCGGCATTCAGTTTTTGATAAAAGCCGGAGTAGAGGTGGAGCATATTCCAGTTTTGGAGGAATAAAAGAACGCGCAAAAAATTCAAAACGATGATGCACGTCAGGTTATATTAATTTTTTAATGATAACTTTATATGAAATTTAATACAAAATATTTACCACTACTCCTTTTCTCAACACTTGTTTTTGGAGTTGTGTTGGGGGGAATGTTGCATTTTCCCGGTAGAGCTGATTTCACAGCTAAAAATAATTCTAAAACCAAGCTGAATACACTCATTGATTTTATTGATGCTGAATACGTTGATGCGGTTGATACGGATTCTATTGTAAATCTCACCGTTGATAATATTCTTGCGCAACTTGATCCGCATTCTGTATATATTCCCGCTAGTGAGCAGCAACAGGTAATGGAAAGCATGAAGGGTAATTTTGTGGGAATAGGAGTGAGTTTTTATATGTATAAAGATTCTGTAGCGGTCATAAAACCTGTAGAGAACGGCCCTTCGGCAAAGGCAGGAATAAAAGCAGGCGACCGGATCCTATATGCTGATAAAACTAAATTGTTTGGGCGTAAGTTGCCCACAGACAGTTTGTTTTCTAAATTAAAAGGGGCAGTAGGTTCTAATATTGAGCTTACAATATACAGAAAATCAGAACGTAAAAAACTCAAGCTAAAACTAAAACGCGATGTTATTCCCTTAAAAAGTGTTGATGCCGCTTTGCTCCTGAGTAATACGACAGGATACATAAAAATAAATCGTTTTGCCGAAACTACTTACAAGGAGTTTATGCAAAATTTGTCTGCACTTAAGCAACGAGGTGCAAAGTCACTTATTATTGATGTTCGAGATAACGGTGGCGGTTATATGGAAGAAGCAATTGCTATCGCGGATGAATTGTTGCCAAACAAACAACTGATTGTTTTTACCAAAAACAAAAAAGGTACTATAGACAAGACATTTGCAACCCAAAAAGGTAGTTTTGAAAAAGGAAATGTTTTTATTCTAATTAATGAAAACAGCGCTTCAGCAAGTGAAATTCTTGCAGGAGCCGTTCAGGATAATGATAGGGGGACTATTGTAGGCCGCCGTTCTTTTGGAAAGGGATTGGTGCAACGAGAAATGGATTTTGCTGACGGTTCAGCAGTTCGCTTGACTGTTGCCAGATATTATACGCCAACAGGCCGGTCGATTCAAAAACCCTATTCAAAAGGGAATGAAGCGTATTTTAAAGAATCAGAAACGCGTTTTGAAAATGGGGAACTATATCAAAAAGACAGTATAAAAGTTTCAGACACCTTGCAATTCAAAACTAAAAAAGGTAAAATTGTATATGGCGGTGGCGGTATTGTTCCTGATGTTTTTGTACCGCTTGAGGTGGAACATGGAAATGAAAGTACCGCTTATTTATTGCAATCGGGAATCGTAGGGAATTTTGTTTTCGAACAATTGGATAAAAATCGGAGCGCCTTTAAAGGACTCACTTTTGCTCAGTTCCAATCTAAAATGAATCAAACAGAGGCATATTTCAATTCATTTCAGAAATTTATTTTTGGCAACGGATTGGATTTGAAATTTGGAAAAAGCAAATCATTGGTAAAACGATACCTGGCTGCTGAATTTGCTCGGCAATTGTATGGGGAACGGTCTTATTATGAGATTATATTGAAAGAGGATGCCATGATTAAGGCAATTTTGAAAAAATAATAATCACTATATTTCACAGTATGGAAAGTAAGTTTTCTGGAATGACAGTTAATGAGCGTTTGTATGTTGGAGGTCTTATAAATGACTTTGATAATGCTCTGGAACAAAAAAATGTGGAAGGAATTAAAGCTGTTTTAAAGAAAGTGGCACTAAATGAAGCTATTGTTGAGATGCTTAATTAGAAAATTTCACTCTTGATTTTGTTTGTCCTTAAAAGGAAAATTAATTTTGATTGTCCCAATCTTTTCTATATCGAATGAGTTCGTTATCTATCATTTTCTTTGACGTACTTAATAAACAGGCTGCATCTTCAGAATAAATAGGCGGAAAATAAGTTATTTTAATTTCAGTGGTCCGTTTTCCAAAGCATTTTAAAAAATGAGGAATGAAAGTGTCGTCACCAATAAAAGCGTCTGTTTTTTCTTTATAATCTATTGCAATAGGAATTACGGCGGCTTTAATCTTAGTAGCCATTACAAAAGAGCCGTAATTGAAATCAAGAGTTGTTGGCAAATCCGCTGTTGTTCCCTCTGGAAAATTAATGATCGAATATCCTTTGGCAAGAACTTCTCGGATATTTTCGGCGGTTTCTTGTCGGCTTTTTGGACACTTTCTATCTACAAATAAAACGCCGGATATTTTGCAGATGTAGCCAATCATAGGCCATGAGGCAACTTCTTTTTTCCCTACAGGAAAAGCATGTATTTGATTTACGATAACAATTGGGTCAAAATAAGAACGGTGATTGGCTACGATTAGTCCTTGAACTTTCGGCTTGTCGCCATAGATGATAGTGCGTATGCCTAAAAGAGTGTTTGAGGTGCGAATTATAAAATCCCGCAGTACAAGAGCTTTTTTGGCGTTAATTTCGTTGCTTCTAAAAAAAGACGAAAAATAAAACACAATCGAAAAAAAAGAAACAAATCCGATAAAAATCAGGAGTCTTGCTAGTCCCAAAAAAAATGATCCCATAAAACAGTGAATTGAAGGTGTAAACCTAACACTATTTTTTGAGAGATTTTCCTGAATGAAATTCTATTTATCTAATGCTATCGTGAGCATGAGTCTGAATTCCGCCATTCCATAAAGTTAGAATATCTGTTGCTACAGAGGCGCCGCTGCCTGCAGCAATAGCCAGTTGGCTTCTCCATCCGGCTAAAGTGCCAATCACGTAAATGCCTTCCTTCACTTTGTGATCACTGTTTTTGAGTTGGATTCGTTGTTTTTCGGGAAGGGATTTTTGATGTGGTTCTACAAATGGCATTAAACCTTCAATAGCAAAAGTATTTGCAGATCCGACACCTACAACAACTATGCGGGCTTTGTACGTTTTTTTATTTGTAGTTGTCCCGTCCTGAAATAGCGATACACAAAAAGTATCCTAATGGAAAAACATGAAGAAACACGCTATGTGAAGCGGA
>NZ_RYDN01000002.1:0-207485 GCF_003968735.1 Flavobacterium sp. RSP49
AGTATTATGAACGAAAAAAAGGAGAAGGTAAAAATGCGATGCTAGTTTTAAACAATGTAAAATGTAAAATTATTGGTAGAGTTTTCTCTGTAATTAACAGACAAACTCCATACATAAACACATATAAATTTGCCTGTTAATTTTTAAAACATCACTTGTTTTTTATCATAGAATGCGCTATCTGTTAAGGAGAAAACTGAGTTTATTTCCGAGCCATCTGGTTTTATCTGATGGAACACGTATAATTTTGAACGCTTACAGTTTAATTCTCGTCTTAGAATTACGTTCGAGAATTGATAATAATCTGCTGAATTTGATTGAGAATCTAAAGCACCATCATTTACCATCAGACCAAAAGCCAGAAAAAGGAAAATAAGATATTTTAAATTCTTTGTCAATCTATTTAATTTTAATTATTGGTAAGTTGTACAACTGGTTTTGTTAGGATTTTATGGCATGTACGACAAATTTATTGTTTTAATGAATGCTTTGCCGAGCTTTGCCTGCTGTTAACGATAATTTATTCTTTAACACTTTTTAATCGCTGATCAAACATCATTTTTGAAGTGCTAACGACCTTAATTTTTGATGAATCTGGATGAACAGGGTTTATTAAATAATTAAATTCTTTTGGTACGATACTACTAGGGACTTTTAAAATGGCAGCTTCATTGTAATTTACGAAATCATCCCCGATGGTCTGAGTTGTTAAAGATGGTGGTTTTGAATTCCAATCATTTGGTAAATCTTCCAGCTTTACTTCCTGTATAGTAATTCCATCAGGTACTTCAATTTCGACATAAAAACGATCATCGGGTAAATCCTCGCTTAAATCTAAATGAACAGAAACTTCCAATGTTGCTAAAGCTCTAGTTTCAGCAGTATAAACGATTCTAGTATTCAGACTATTCCAGCGATAACCTTCAGAAATCGACGCGCCAATTCCATTTAACGTAGTACTTAAATATTTTTCACGTTCAATTCTAAATACTATCATTACGCTAAATTTCCGAATTCTAAGCGATTCAAACTAAACTTAACCTCGTTAATCCCTGTTATTGTGTCAAGCATATTTTCGGGTGAGCTTCCCCCAATGGACAAGTTAGGTTTCTTTAACCAGCGTTGAAATTTTTCTTCCTCGTTATTGAAAACTTCCAAGCCATAGTCAATTAACTCGTTAATTAGAATCACTAATTCACTATTTCTACTGTCCAAAAGTAAATGTTCGCTTTTTTTCTTATTATATGTAGTTTGTGGAATCCCAACTATTGCCAGAACTGACTTAATGGGATTATTAAGTCTTTTGCTAATTAATTCAATTGAATCATATGGAATGCCAGCTCTGATGACATTAACACGCTCGAGCTTATTGCTCCATTTATATTCCTTGCCATCAAAACTCAATAAAGATTTTCTAATATTTACAGCATTACCAGATGCTTTTAGGACACTTCTTTTAGTGTCGAAAGGCTTTGTTTTACGTGTGGCTTTCCCCATGGCGCAACTAATTTACTGTAAATATACAATATTTTTGTTGTTAAAACGAAAAAATTCCAACATAATTATCACTAATTCGTCAAAATTTCTAAGCAATTTTATATGTCGCATACCACGACCCGCGTGAAGGATGGCAGTGGAGCTCTTTTATGGGCTGCTTTTTTTTGGCAGGCGATAAAAAGCGGGAACGTACAGCCTGACCCAAAGTTGCGAGGAGGAACGACGAAGCAATCTGGAGGGACACGCCCAAATTAGTTTCCTTTTCCAACCTGTGATTTTGTCAAATAACTGCCTAAAATTCAAAATGGTAAAATATTTGTTTGGGTTGCAAAAATTTTATAATTTTGCAGTCCAATTTTATTATGTAAATTAAAGAAGAAGATGGATATCAAAAGAGTAGCAATAAACGCTGTGACGGAAACAATTGTAATGACTGTTGTTCACATGGATTACAAAGGACAAGTTGCAAAAAGAATAAACGAAAAAATGCCTTTGGCAACGGTTAAAGGATTTAGAAAAGGAGCTGTGCCTAAAGATCTTGTTGAAAAACAATACGGAAAAGCAATCAAACAAGAAGAAGTTCAAAAAGTAGTAGACTTGGCATTAGAGCGTTTTGTGCAATCAGAGCGTTTAAACTTACTAGGAACTCCATTGCTTAAAGGGAATGAAAACTTTGATTGGAGTGCTGAAGAATTGGTTTTTGAATATGAAATTGGGTTGGTTCCTAACTTCGAATTGAACTTAGAAGCTAAAAACGACATCGTGAAATATGTGGTTACGGCTGATGCTAAATTAATTGACGGACAGATAGCAAGAATCCAAAAGCAATTTGGAACTGCCATTCCTCAAGAAGTAGTTGCTGCCAATTCTGATGTAACGGGAACTTTTACTAATGAAGAAAAAGAAATTAATAACGCAACCACTATTGCTGCTGATCTTTTCAAGGACAAAGCGACTTTTGACTTGTTCCTAGGTAAAAAAGTAGGTGATGTAGTGACTGTAAATACGAAAGGTTTATTTGAAGACGACCACCAATTGATGGACGTGATGAAAGTAAGTCATGATGACGTTCACGGTTTAGAGGTTGAAGTGAGCTTCACCATCGAAGCGATCAATACGGCTGAATTGGCGGAGTTGAATCAAGAATTGTTTGATAAATTGTTTGGCGCAGGAACTATTGCTTCAGTTGAGGAATTGAAAGCAAAAATTAAAGAAGATGCTGAAACTCAATTTGCTCAACAAGCGGATCAGAAATTATTAGGTGATGTTACGGAATTTTTAATCGAAAGCACCAAATTTGATTTACCTTCTGAATTCCTTAAAAAATGGTTGCAAACGGTAGGGGAGAAAAAATTATCTCCTGAGGAAGCGGAGGTAGAATACGCTCGTTCTGAGAAAGGATTGCGTTTTCAATTGATCGAAGGTAGAGCTATGGCTCAATCTGATATCAAAATCACTTTTGAAGACTTGAAAACGTTCACTACAAAAAATATCCGTCAGCAAATGGCACAATTCGGACAAACAAATCCTACTGACGAAGAAGTTCAAGGAATTGTGGCACGTGTGTTGTCTAACCAAGACGAAGTAAAAAGACTTTCAGACCAAGTGGTTGCAGAGAAATTGTTGGAAGTGTTCAAAGAAAAAGCAAACCCTACAACGAAAGAGGTTACTTACGATGAATTTATCGCAGCCTCTTACGGAGAATAAATTCTAGTCGTATAGTCAAATGTCATAAAGTCAAAACTTGATAAAATGGAAAACAATTTCGTTAGTTTTTTCAAATTTTAAGATTTTATTACAAATGCAAAACAATAAAAAATAAGTATATTTGAGCGTCAGAAAAAATATTTTTTGACGCTCTTTTGTTTCAATTAATTTAAGGAGCCAATCCAGCTGTACGTTACAAGTTTTTTCTTCCGTTTTAGTTTTTTGAATTCCTGCAAGAGCTTCTTTCAGTCGCTTTGCAAGAATAAAAAAACTTAAAAACGGAATTCAAAAAGCTTTTTACTCCCATCTGGGCTAAAAAATAAGACATATTGACATCATTTATAAAGAGGTATGACCTTTGCTTTAAATGGAATCAGAAGATATAACGTAAAACTTAGAACAAAAAAAATATGAACTACGGTAAAGAATTTAAAAAATTTGCTACAAAGGACCACGGGGTAAATGCCATGTACTACGACAAAATCGTGGCGGCAATGAACCCAACCAATATGACTCCATATATTATTGAAGAACGCCAGTTGAATATTTCGCAATTAGACGTTTTTTCGAGATTAATGATGGATCGAATTATTTTTCTAGGAACTGGAATCGATGACCAAATTGCAAACATCGTTCAAGCACAATTGTTGTTCCTAGAAAGTGCAGATGCTTCTAAGGATATTCAGATTTATTTGAATTCTCCAGGAGGAAGCGTTTATGCAGGTTTAGGAATTTATGACACCATGCAATACATCAAGCCAGATGTTGCAACAATTTGTACTGGAATGGCGGCTTCTATGGGAGCGGTATTGTTATGTGCAGGAGCAGCAGGAAAACGTTCGGCCTTGCCACATTCAAGAGTAATGATTCACCAGCCATCGGGCGGAGCGCAGGGAGTTGCGACAGATATGGAAATCAACTTACGCGAAATGTTGAAACTGAAAGACGAGTTGTACAATATTATCTCGCACCATTCTGGACAAACTTTTGACAAAGTGCACAAAGACAGTGAGCGTGATTACTGGATGATAGCAGATGAGGCAAAAGAATACGGAATGATTGATGAGGTTTTAAGAAGAGGATAAAAATACAGTCGAAGGTCGAAGGTCGAAAGTCAAAAGCATTGCTAGGAACTTTCGACTTTATGACTTTATGACTTTAGACTATAGAGGATGGCAAAAGTAGTATTAGAATGTTCGTTTTGTGGAAGAAAAAAACCAGAAACCCAATTGTTGATTGCTGGTATCAATGCACACATTTGTGATAAATGTATCGAGCAAGCCCACGGAATTGTTCTTGAAGAAATAAAATCCAGCGGAAGTTCAAAACTGGTTGGAGATTTGATTTTGAAAAAACCAAAAGAAATCAGAGCGTTCTTAGACCAATATGTGATTGGACAAGACCAAACTAAAAAAGTAATGTCGGTTGCGGTTTACAATCACTACAAACGTTTGATGCAACAGCAACTAGACGATGAGGTTGAGATTGAAAAAAGTAATATCATCATGGTGGGACAAACAGGAACAGGAAAAACATTGGTGGCTAAAACCATTGCGAAAATGTTAGATGTACCGTTAGCGATTGTTGATGCGACAGTTCTTACTGAAGCAGGTTATGTTGGGGAAGATGTCGAAAGTATTTTGACACGTTTGTTACAAGCTGCCGATTATGATGTGGCCAAAGCAGAACGCGGAATTGTATTCATTGACGAAATAGATAAAATTGCACGTAAAAGTGACAATCCTTCTATTACGCGAGATGTTTCCGGTGAAGGGGTGCAACAAGCATTATTGAAATTATTGGAAGGAACGGTTGTGAATGTACCACCAAAAGGAGGACGCAAGCACCCGGACCAAAAATTTGTTGAGGTAAATACACAAAATATTTTGTTTATTGCCGGTGGTGCTTTTGATGGAATCGAAAGAATTATTTCGAAACGATTGAACCGTCAAGCGGTGGGTTATTCTACTTCAAAAAATGTGGACAATATTGACAAAGACAATTTGTTGCAATACATTATCCCAAAAGACATCAAAGATTTTGGTTTGATTCCGGAGATTATTGGTCGTTTGCCAGTATTGACACACATGGATCCTTTAGACAGAGAAACCTTGCGTGCAATTTTGACACAACCTAAAAATGCGTTAATCAAACAATACGAGAAGTTGTTTTTGATGGATGATGTTGAATTCACGATTACCAATGAAGCACTGGATTTTATTGTTGATAAAGCATTAGAATATAAATTAGGCGCTCGTGGATTGCGTTCTTTATGCGAAGCCATCTTAACCGATGCGATGTATGAACTGCCAAGTTCGGATGATAAAACATTAGAAATTGATGAAGCTTATGCTAAAGAAACGTTGAATAAAAATTTATTGAAACGTTTGGAGATTGCATCGTAAATAATTTCAAGCTCAATAAAAAATTAAATAAAGCTCAAAAACATATGTTTTTGAGCTTTATTTTTTAAATTTGTGAGCTCAAAGTAAGATTTATGGCAAAGTATAAATTCGATTTAGAAAAAGAGATTCTAGATTATATTAACAAATATCCCAATAGCTCATCAAAAGATATTCATGAGGGTTTGGGTAATTTAGTAGCTTTTGCAACTATTAAAAGAACGATTACAGCACTATTAAGCCAGAATTTTATTGTTACAACTGGAAGAGGTAAAGCGACCAAATATTGTATAAGTAAAGGGTTGGATGTTTTATTTCCAATAGATTTAGAAACTTATTTTGAAAAAGAAATTGATGAAAGGCAAATAAAAGAGGTGTTTAATTTTAATTTAATAAAAGAGACATTGAATACCGTTTCAATATTTACCAATGATGAAATTATAAAATTATCACATCTTCAAAATAATTTTAGCGAAAACATTTCAAAACTGACTGCAGTTGAATATAATCAAGAATTTGAAAGGTTAGCCATTGATTTAAGTTGGAAATCTTCCCAAATAGAAGGAAATACTTATTCATTATTAGAAACAGAAAGATTATTAAAAGAGAAAGAAACAGCAGCAGGCAAAACTAAAGATGAGGCTGTTATGTTATTGAATCATAAAGCGGCATTAGATTTTATTTTGGATAATTCTGATTATGTAAATCCTTTAACCGTTTCACGAATTGAAGACATTCACAGTTTGCTTATAGACGGTTTAGGTATTGATAGAAATATCAGAAATAGAAGAGTGGGTATTTCGGGAACAAATTACAAGCCTTTAGATAATGAGTTTCAAATAAAGGACGCATTACGCGACATGTGTGAGCTAATCAATATTAAAGATAATATTTTTGAAAAGGCATTATTAGCCTTAGTTTTGTTGTCTTATATTCAGCCTTTTTCGGATGGGAATAAGCGTACAGCAAGAATAATTAGCAATGCTATTTTGATGCATAACAAATACTGTCCGTTATCTTTTAGAACTGTAGATTCTATTGATTATAAAAAGGCAATGCTTGTTTTTTATGAGCAAAACAATATTAGTTCTTTCAAGAAAATTTTTATGGAACAATTTGAATTTGCAGTAAAAACTTATTTTTAATTATAAACTCAGCTTGAATAAAAACTTATTGAAGCGTTTGGAGATTGCATCGTAAAAAATGCATTTTTCTTAAAAATATAAACCTGTTCATTCATTTGAACAGGTTTTTTTATGGGGAAATTACACTATTTGTTATTGTTTGAAAAAAGGAGCGATATTTTTTTTTATCAACGTCAGATTGTCGATTTTTGTCTATTCTAAATCATATAAACATAGCATGCATACAGACGAAATAGAAGTAATTTTACTAAAAGTTTCAGGTCAAGACAAACCCGGAGTTACTGCTGGTTTAACATCCATTTTGGCGACTTACGATGCCATTATTTTAGATATTGGACAAGCCGATATTCATGACACACTTTCTTTAGGTATTTTGTTTGAAATAAAAGCGGGTTCTTCTTCCGCTCCTGTTCTAAAAGATTTATTGTTTAAGGCATACGAATTGGGCGTGAAAGTGAAGTTTATACCAATTTCTATTCCTGATTACGAAATATGGGTCAAAGCGCAACGCAAACAGCGCTACAGCATCAATGTTTTAGGAGAGACACTGACCGCGGTTCAATTAGCGGCTGTAACCAAAATACTGTCCAACCAAAATTTGAATATTGACGCAATCAAAAGATTAACTGGACGGGTTTCTATTATTGATAAAGAAGAATTTCCGCGTTCTTGCATACAATTGTCAGTTACAGGAACGATTGTAGATAAAACGTTCATGACAGCCAGTTTTATGGAAATTTCCAGAACATTGGATGTAGATATTTCTTTTCAGGAAGACAACATGTATCGCAGAAACCGCCGTTTGGTGTGTTTTGATATGGATTCGACCTTAATACAAACCGAAGTCATTGATGAATTGGCTGAATTAGCGGGTGTGGGAGAGCAAGTTAGAGCAATCACAGAAGCAGCCATGAACGGTGAAATCGATTTTAGCGAAAGCTTCAAGCAACGCATGGCCTTGCTTGAAGGCTTGAGTGAAGAGGTACTGCAAACAGTTGCTGAAAATCTGCCTATTACTAAAGGAGCACATCGATTGATGAAGGCCTTGAAATATTACGGTTATAAAACCGCTATATTGTCCGGAGGTTTTACGTTTTTTGGGAAGTACCTACAAAAAGAATTAGGGATTGATTATGTTCATGCGAATGAATTGGAAATTAAAGACGGAAAATTGACAGGTAACTATTTAGGTGAAATTGTGGATGGTAAAAAGAAAGCGGAATACCTTCAGGCAATTGCTGATAAGGAAGGCATTCATATCAACCAAACTATTGCGGTAGGTGATGGTGCCAATGATTTGCCGATGTTGAATTTGGCAGGTTTAGGAATTGCTTTTCATGCCAAACCAACGGTAAAAGAAAAAGCAGAAAGTTCTATTTCCAGCTTGGGTCTCGACGGTGTTTTGTACCTGTTAGGCTACCATGACAGGCATATTGATATGATGGAGGAGTAAAATACTGCAGTAATTATAAAAAAAGGCTATCCAAAAAGTGATTTTTGGATAGCTTTTTTTATACTTTAATGCTAAATATTTTTTCAGGTTTTTCCAGTGTTTGTTTTTCGGAAGATTTACAAATTCCTCTGGCGCCACAACGCATTCTATGTGGTCCGCAGGAACTCAATCCATAAAGAACAATCAAGATGTAGAGGGTGTTTTTCATCTTTTCAATTATTTTTATACGCTTTGAAACTGCATGCTTTTCAGTTGTTCCAAATAATCTCTTTGGTTAGAAAGTCTCGGAATTTTGTGTTGTCCACCCAATTTGTCCTTGCATTTTAACCAATCATAAAACAAATTTTTTCGCGCTACATTGATTACTAACAGATTTAATGTCATGTTGTTGTAACGCTTCGCTTCATAATCGGAGTTTAAGGATTGTATCGCTTCGTCTAATGCTTTCTGGAATTGTGATACATCAGCTGGAGGGTTTTTAAATTCAATCATCCATTCGTGAGCACCTTTTTCTTTGCCTTCCATAAATATAGGCGCAACGGTGTAATCAACCACTTCCGTCTGGGTTAGTTTGCACGCTTTGGCAATAGCCTGATCTGTATTTTCAACCATCAATTCTTCACCAAAAACATTAATGTGATGCTTGGTTCTTCCCGTCACCCGAATTCGGTATGGATTCAATGAGGTGAAACGAACAGTATCACCAATCAAATAGCGCCACAAACCAGAATTGGTGGTAATGACCAAAGCATAATTCTTGAACAATTCCACATCTGCCAATCGAATCGTTTTTTGATCCGGAGTCCCAAAAGTATCCATTGGGATGAATTCATAGAAAATTCCGTAATCCAACATCAATAATAAATCACTGGAATTATTTAAATCCTGAATGGCAAAAAAACCTTCGGAAGCATTGTATATTTCGTAATATTTAAATTCTTTTTTTGGGAGTATTTTTTGGTACTGTTCTCGGTATGGTTCAAAATTTACGCCGCCGTGAAAGTAAACTTCCAAATTTGGCCAAATTTCAAATAGATTTCCTTTTCCGGTTTCTTCGAGCATTTTATTCATTAAAACCAGCATCCAGGAAGGAACTCCGGCAAAACTGGTTACATTTTCGTTTTTTGTTTCGTTTATAATAGCAGCAATTTTAGTTTCCCATTCGCTCATCAAGGAAATTTTGTTGCTCGGGGTACTGCTATATTCAGCCCAAATAGGCATGTTTTCGATTAATATGGCGGATAAATCTCCAAAGAACGTATTGTTGTCTTCATAGATTTGAGAGCTTCCGCCAAGACGCAGGCTTTTTCCAAGAAACAGTTCTGAATCTTCATTATTATTCAAATACAAGCACAACAAATCCTTAGTGCCTTTATAATGACATCCTTCCAGGGCCTCGTTGCTTACGGGTATGAATTTGCTTTTGGCATTTGTGGTTCCACTGGATTTGGCAAACCATTTTATCGGTGTTTCCCAAAAAACATTCTGCTCACATTTACGGGTTCTTTCAATTAATGGTTGTAATTCTTCGTAAGTAGAGATCGGAATTCTATCGGCAAAAGTGGCATAGGAATGAATCGAAGCATAATCATATTGTTTGCCTAAAACAGTATTTTTAGATGACTGAATTAAATTCATGAGCAATTCTTCCTGAACCTCGTTTGGATATTTCAGGAAAAGTTCGATCTGATGGATTCTTTGTTTGAGAACCCAAGAGGCAAACGAATTGATTATGGTTAGTGGCATTTTTAAATTATGAATTATGAATTATGAGTTATAACTTTACCAAAAATAACAAAATTTGTTTAACTAGATGTGTTAAACGGGAAACTTTAATCACAATGACATACGAAGGTGTACTTACAAAAATGCAAACTGAATTTGGAAATCCAATTCAATATTACTTGGTTTTTGAGAATAGTTTTTTAAACGTGAATCAGTTGTTGAATAAAGAACTGGAAATCAATTTTGTGGGATATCAATGTTTGAATTGTGGCAAGAAGAAAAAAATATTCCGTCAGGGATTTTGTTATGATTGTTTCTATTCCAGTGCAGCTGTCGGGGATTGGATTATGAAACCGGAGTTGAGCACCGCCCATCTTGGAATTCAGGATCGGGATTTAGCGTATGAAGAAAAAGTACAATTGCAACCGCATATTGTGTATCTGGCTTTGTCCAGCGAAGTCAAAGTAGGTGTTACCCGCAAGTCGCAAGTGCCAACCCGATGGATTGATCAGGGCGCAACCCAAGCCATTTCTATTGTAGAAGTCCCTAATAGATACTTAGCAGGAATTACGGAGGTAGCATTGAAAAATTATTATGCCGATAAAACCAATTGGAGAAAAATGCTGACTAACAATGTGGAGCAAATTGACTTAATCGCAGAACGATTGAAGGTTGAGAATCTTATTCCAACCGAAGTTCAGGAATATTTTTATTCGCAAAAAAACGATTTGTATGAGATGCACTTCCCCGTTTTGCAGTATCCAAATAAGGTAAACAGTTTGAGCTTAGATAAAACACCACAGTTTCAGGGGAAGCTTACCGGAATAAAAGGGCAATATTTACTTTTTGAAGACGGAACCGTTTTTAATGTCCGTGGTTCCGAAGGGTATATGGTTACAATTGCGGTTTAAGTAATATAATTTAGGGCGTATCCTTTTTTTAAAATAAAAATTTTAAAAAAAGGTCAGGCTGTCCGCTGTATCTTTTACTCCGCTGCGCTTCATAAAAGGATGCCGCTACCATCCTTTACGCACGTACAGCTCCACGAAAACATCATGCAGACAAATCACAAACCCAATATTGCTAGCCAAGAAAAGAGGAATGTCATCACCTAAAATCCTCTTTATTATATTTTGTAAAGTTACTTTAGTTTACTTTTGTCGTATCTGCTGCTTTACTTTTCTTATTAAAAAATCCGTTTAATAATGCTGCGGCCTTAGATTTTACTTCTTCCTTAGTTACCGGAATTTTAGGAGTGGCCGTTTTTGTCGTGTCTCCTGGCTTTTTGTTTTTATTGATGTAATCCGTCAAAGCGGACGTTCCTTGTTTTACCAGTCTGTCTTTTTGTTGGTTTATGAGTTGAGTGGTCAATTTAGCTACCGCACTGTTGATGTCCGTTGTGATTTTTGGATTTGTAAAATTACCCACCAATACAGCATTTATCGGAAAGCTTTCTAATTTTGCCGCATCTGCAGCAGATAATTTTGCTATTAAAGCATTGGCCTCTGAACCTAAATATTTAGCGGGAACATCAAATTTTAAATTATAATTCATGCTTTGGTCAAAACCGTGCGTTCCTCCAATGGTTGCCTTGATGTCTTTGTACTTGATATCAAAAGGTTTTACATTTACTTTTCCATCTTTGAACGTAACTGCCGCTTTCAAATCATTTAAATTGATTTTACTGAGGTCAATGAATTTCAAGTTAGCACCTAAAGCGGTCAGCAAAGTCGAATTAGTTGAGTTTACAGTCGTGGAAAGCAGTTGTCCTAGTAAATCTCCAGTAAGGGTTTTCAAGTCAGGAGTCAGTGCTGTTGCATCAAGATTTCCGTTCAATTTGATGCTTGAATTTAATTTCCCGTTGATGATTCCGGAAATTGGAGCAATTTTTTTCAACAGATCCAGTTGGTTGAAGGATTGCGCAATATCAACTTGATTTAATCTTAAATCCATATTAAAAACCGGTGTTTTTCCTTTTGTGGAAACAGCTCCATTCACCGCAATAGTTCCCCCAAAAATAGATGTTTTTACATTTTCTAAAGTCACTTTTTCATCTTTCACAATCAGTTTTCCCGAAACATCTTTCAGAGTCAGATTATCATATAGCACCGTAGTCGCTTTTGCGGTAAGCGTACAATTTAAGAAAGCAGGAATCTTCATGGCATCTGCCTTTTTAGTTTTAGTTTTAGTCGTTTCACCAGTTGTCATAAAATCGTCAATGGCCAATTGTTTAGAATTCATATAAAAGTTTCCTTTCAATTCTTGATTTCTAAATATAAATCCATAAAAATTTTCTAAAATCCCTGTTACACTAATGTCGCTTTTTCCGGTAGTCGCATTCAGTTCTTTCAAATTAACTTGACTTGGATTGAATTGAACGATCGCAGTACTAATGTTCATTGTTTTTCCATTTTCATCGGCATACTGGAAGCCTGATAAACTCATGGTTCCCGCATTATTGATATTTTCGTACTGACTTTTCTCTA
Source organism: Flavobacterium sp. RSP49 (assembly GCF_003968735.1). Lineage (NCBI taxonomy): Bacteria > Pseudomonadati > Bacteroidota > Flavobacteriia > Flavobacteriales > Flavobacteriaceae > Flavobacterium > Flavobacterium sp. RSP49. The sequence goes on from NZ_RYDN01000002.1 coordinate 12,416, forward strand.
CCGATTGCATGTCAAATTTAGTCGTAACATCAGCCTTTAAAATCCCGGATAATGGCTTATCGAGTTTTATAGGATACGCTTTAGAAAGATTGGACAAATTGATAGTTCCTTTTAACATGGCATCAACTAGTGCGTTTTGAGTAATGTTTTTGATGTTGGCTTTGGCATTAAAAACATCTTGATCTATCTTGAAAGAAAGTTGGTCAATATTGACATACGTGTCATTTAAAATTCCGGTTTCATTGGTGATTTTTGTGTCAATAATGATGTTTTGAACCGTTTTTGGTAAGTCAGGGTATTTAAAGGAAGCATTATGGGAAGCGATTTCTATATTAAATTTTGGCACTGTTGTGTCAGAATACAAACCTTTTGCAAAACCTGCCACAGTAAAATCACCGGTTGTTTTTACGTTGTCTAAGCGTGAGGCATAGGCTGCAGGAATAATTCCCAAGAAATTTTTGAAGGAGGAAGTAGGCGTTTTAAATTTCAAATCATACTGTTGACCGGCTTCCACCATTTGAATAAATCCATCAAATTCCAGCGGCAATTGGTTGATTAACGCTTTATTTTCTTTGAAGGTGTATTTACTTTTTTCTAAATCGATTCCCAAAACGGCGTCCAGAGTCAAAGCAACATTTTTCATGTAATTGACTTGTTCCATATCCAGCGATATTTTTGCAGTAGATTTGGTTACCAAATCTAATTTTTGGGCTGCAAAATCTCCAGTTCCTTCGTGGTTCAAACTGTCGACAACCATTTTTATTTTTGAACTTTCGTCAATATAACGAAACTTGAAATTTTCGATTTTATACTCTTGGATTTTTAAGGATAACGGACTGCTTGTTCCATCGGCTGCCGTTTTTTTCTCTTTCAATGCAATGTCATAATTCCCTAGTCCGTCTTTATTGAAAATGATATTGATTAATCCGTTTTTCGAAGTGATTCCGTCAATAACTATCGCTTCATTTTTGCCTTTAAAAAGTTCCTTAATAGACATTTTTAAATTCAATTCGCCCAGTGATAGCAATGTGTCGCCTTCAAAAGGAGCTTTGTTTATGATGACTAGTTTCTCCAGTGTTACATTTGCATTAGGAAAATTTTTGAATAAGCTTAAATCCGCTTCTGCAAAAGTGACTTTGGCATCTACCTTTTCATTGATGACTTGAGAAATTTTGGCTTTTATTTGGTCTTTAAACAGAAAAGGAGCTGCAAATAAAGTCAAGACGAGCAGGATAACTAGTATTCCGATGATTTTTAAAACTTTCTTTAGCATGATTTGAATGTCTTTAGATTTATATCTTTGGCAAAAATGGTGCCTTGTATTCTTTTACAAAAATAGTATTTTTAGGACAGTGTAACTTTTATGGTGTTTTTATAAACAATACTTTAACTATAATGTATGAAAAAATCCGTTTAAGCAAATGCAAAAACGGATTTAATAGCAGCTTTATCTTTTTCTTTAATGCATGTTAATTTCAAACGGCATTAAGGCTTGAACACCTTTTTGCATTTGTATTTTTTTAATTTCTTGCATAATACGATAATTTTCTTCCCCTATTTCTTCTTTTATAAAATCTGCTTTCGATTTTGCAAAAGGAAGATTTGCTAAAAGATCATCAAAGTTTTTCTCGTATTCTGGATAATTTTGAGTGCTGTAATTTTTTGTTTTCCCCAAGGAAGCCGCTTTCGCAATAGCATCGTCTAATCCTCCAATTTTATCTACGAGTCCAATTTTCAAGGCTTCTGAACCTGTCCAAACTCTACCTTGCGCAATAGCATCTACTTGTGCAAATGTCATCTTGCGTCCTTCAGCCACATGGGTTACAAAAGTTTTGTAAATGTGTTCCACACCTTCCAGCGTAACTGCTTTGAAGTTTTCATCAATGGGAACAAAAGGACTGTAATTGGCGGAATTTTCATGTGTTTTAACCTGTTCCGTATATATTCCTATTTTAGTGGCTAATGGCGTAAAGTTTGGCAATATTCCAAAAACACCAATGGAACCAGTGATTGTGTTCGCTTCAGCAAATATAGTGTTTGCATTACACGCAATATAATACCCGCCAGAAGCCGCATAATTACCCATAGAAACGACTACGGGTTTTACTTTTTTAGTCAGTTCAATCTCTCTCCAGATCAAATCTGAGGTCAAAGCACTTCCGCCCGGACTGTCAATGCGAAGTACAATTGCCTTTACATTTTTGTTTTTTCGAGCTTCTTGTAACGAGCGACGCATTGAACCTTCACCAATCACATTGACATCTCCTTCGCCACTCATAATTTCTCCTTGGGCATAAATAATGGCAATTTCATCCGTGCTGTCAGAACTTTGGGAAGTGGTAGCGATTTTCTGTGCATAATCAATTACAGATACTTTGTTGTATTCCTTATCTGTAGTTACATTAAGCACTTTTCGTATGGCATTATGGTACACATCTTCATAAGCAATGATATCTACTAATTTTTGGTTTTTTGCCATTTCCGGAGTTCTTGCAAGAAGTCCGTTGGCAATTTCATTTAATTTAGCCACAGAGATGTTTCTGCTTTTAGCAATGTCAGTGGTGATGGAGTTCCAAACAGAATTCAGTAAAGCTGTCGTTTGTTCTCTATTGGCATCACTCATTTTATTTTCTAAAAACGGCTCCACAGCACTTTTGTATTTTCCATGGCGGATTACTTCCATTTTTAGCCCTGATTTTTCCTGAAAGTCTTTAAAAAACATAAGTTCAGCAGAAAGTCCTTTGAAATCCATATCTCCCACAGGATTTATATAAATGGGACTGGCCACAGAATTTAAGTAATATTCTTTTTGCGAATAGGAGTTGGCGTAAGCCATGACGAATTTTCCTGATTTTTTAAAGTGTTCCAAAGCATCTCTCAAGGCTTTACTCTGAGCCATTCCTAGCGATGAAACATTGTTCAATATAGAAATTCCTTTGATATCATCATCCGTTTCAGCCGCTTCAACGGCATTGATAATATCAGATAAACCTACTTTTTTGTTTTCTGAAAAAATAGTCATCCAGGGATCTTTGTATTTCCCGGCATAATCATTCTGTATGTCTTCTAAATTCAGTTCAATAACAGAATTGTCTTTTATCGTAACGCCTTCAGATTCACCGCCAAAAATGGCTCCAACAAGGATTATTCCAAAAAAGAATAACATGAAGAAAACAAAAATACCTATAATAGTCGCTAATACATTTCCTAAAAATTTCATAATTATATTTTTTTTATAAGTCGTACAAAACATTGAAATGTTACAAGCCGTGGGGAAAATCCCAAGTTTGATTAGCAACACCGGATACAAATATATTGCTAATTCTAAAATTCTTTAGTTAATTTGCATCTAATTATGAAATCACAGCATCAGGTCATTTTATCGATAGGAAGTAATCAAGGGAATCGATTGGAAAATATCGAACATTGTTTACAAGTAATACATCAGGAAATAGGGACGGTAATCAAAGTTTCTAAATTATATGAAACTCCTGCTTGGGGTTTTGAAAGTGATGCTTTTTGTAATTGTGCATTGGTTTTGCATACTTTTAATTCGGCTCATAAAGTGCTAACACAGATTTTAAAAATGGAAAAACGATTGGGACGTTTGCGAACAAAGGCGCAGGGGTATCAATCACGAACAATTGATGTAGATATGATTGCTTTCGACTCGGAAGTTATTACTACTGAAAAACTCCAAATTCCACATCCCTTAATGCAGAATAGGAATTTTGTGTTGTTACCCGTGCAGGACTTAAATTTAGATTGGAAGCATCCCATTCTTCAAAAAAATATTTCGGAATTATTGGCTTTGTCTCCAGATGAAAGTGTTTGTACAGTCGTTCAGAATTTAGTGAATCCTTTGCAGAATGTTCCGTTGGAGCAATTTAATTATGTTGCTTTTGAAGGGAATATCGGAGCAGGAAAAACAACTTTGGCTACTAAAATTTCTGAGGATTTTAATGCAAAAACAGTATTGGAACGTTTTGCAGATAATCCTTTCTTACCTAAATTTTACAAAGATCAAAACCGGTATGCGTTTCCACTTGAAATGTCATTTCTTGCAGATAGATACCAGCAATTATCAGATGATTTAGCACAATTTGATTTGTTTAAAGACTTTCTGGTTGCCGATTATCATATCTTTAAATCGTTGATTTTTGCCAAAATAACATTGGCCGAGGACGAATACCGCCTGTATCGCAATCTTTTTGATATCATTTACAGAGAAATGCCAAAACCGGACTTGTATATTTATTTGTATCAAAATTCCGAAAGGCTGTTACAAAATATTAAGAAACGTGGCAGAAGCTACGAACAAAAAATCCCGGCTGAATATTTGGATAAAATCAACAGTGGTTATCTGGATTACATTAAATCCCAAACCGATTTGAATGTGCTGATTATTGATGTTTCTGATCGGGATTTCGTAAAAAATCAAGCAGATTATTTGTTTATTTTAGATCAAATTCAACAAAAAATCAAGCAGTAGTGCCCACTATTTCGCGAAATAAGCAGGACTAGACGGATTATCTCTTTAAAGAAAAATGACCTCTTTTTTCAGGACTGTTTGCGTCAATTTTTAATACATACCAATAATCGTCAGCGGGTAAAAGATTTTTATTAAAAGTCCCGTCCCAAGAGGGTTTCGTTGAATTTAATTTGGTGATTAACTTTCCATACCGATCAAAGATGGTTACTTCTGCTTCAGGATAATTGACCAATCCTTTTATTTCCCATACATCATTGTGGGAATCATTGTTTGGTGTGAAAAATTTTGGAGTAATTAATACTATAAAAGCTTTACGGTCAATTCCGCATGAATTTACTTCTCTAACATAAGCAGTTTGCAAACCGCTCGCTACATTAAAAAACACATTTGAACTTTGATAATAAATTCCATCAACGGAATATTCAAAATAATTTTTTGGATTTTTCAAATAAATTACAACCGTGGTTTCATTGACGTCAATTCTATCGATGTCTGGAGCATCATGCGCTATAACAGTAATTTTTTTGGTACTGCTACAGTTGGCATTATTTGTTATGTCTACACTATAGACTCCTGGAGTAGTGACCACAATTGTCTTCGTAGTTTCGCCGGTTGACCATAAATACTTGAGGTCAGGAATTTGTGCGTCAAGGGTTAAACTGCCAGATTCACAAAGTATTAATTCTTCGTCCATAACTACCGGAGGATCGGAAATCATGATTTCAACAGCAATCCGTCTACCGTTCGAACATCCGTTATTTATGGCTTCTGCGTAATAGGTTGTGTTTTCTGAAACGGTAGTTGTAAACTGCATTCCGGTAGACACAAGGCTTCCTCCGGTTTGGGCTGAATACCAATTTACGGTACTATCGGGTGTGTTTGTAGTAGCTTTTAATGTGGCTGGGCCTGCACCGCATCTTGTCACGGGGGTATTGGTCGATGTTATAGTAGGAATTGTGTTTATGGTAGCAGTAACTGCCGTTCTGTTTGTAGGGCATTCAGCAGCAACGTAATAGGTTGTTGTTGTGTCTAAAAAAGGAGTTGTGTATGCATTACCCGTGTGTAATAAGTTCCCATTACTTGCCGTATCGTACCAATTAACGGTTCCTGCAGTTGCGATTGCTTGTAATGTAACGGTTCCTGAACCACATCTCCAGGCAGGAGTGGTGCCTGAGATTTGAGAGGTGGTTATTGTGGTACTGGCTGAAATTTGAAGAATTGGGTCGTCAGGCATTCCGCCGTATTCTACAATATATCCTTTAGGTTGGTAATCCCCGCTTGCATCACCATTCAATTGCAAATCATTCCAGGAACCTGATATTCCAATACCTGGCGCAGTTATATGTGCATAGTGTTCAATGCCGTTGCTATTGTTTGGTTCGTTATTATTCCAAGCCGCAAAATTAGGACTTGTACCATTAACTCCTCCATTCCAAAAGGTTACTCTGTCAACAGCCGGTCCGGTAACCCATTTCCATACCCCTTCTGTTTCGGCGTCACTACCGCCAATCCATCCTGCTCCTTTAGCTTGTTCTCCTGCTAGTTGCGCTTCGTCAGCTGCGGTGATTGTCGCTAAATAGCCTTGAAGTCCAAAATAGGTACTGGCTTCAGCTGCTGCTTTTGCGGCTGTCCAACTAATACCTATGTTAGGGAAATATTGGTAATAATGGCCATTTCTAGGTAAATAATTGGCTGCTCCAAGGGTAATAGAAAAATCTCTTCTGCCTGATGGAGTTGTTGAGGAATTGCTAAAAACTACATCTTTGATAGCATTTACAAAGTCTGCGTACAGTACTTTTGTTTCAGCAATAGGACTCGATAATTTAAGTTTTCCTTCGGTAGGACTCCACTCTGAGCGGATATTCGGGTGTAGCGCGGGATTGGACAATTGGATTACATCCTGTCCATTTACATATCCCGTAGAAATTTGGATATAAACCGCCTCAGTTCCAATATCACTGGCATCAGACCCAGTTATAGTTACATCAGTTACTATTTTTAAGGGATTCCCTGGACAATAAATTTGATTTCCTGTTGCTTTAATTACAGGGGGATCAATTGCATAAGCTGTCTTTGTTATGAAAAGTGAAAGTGCTAGAATTATTTTAAAAAAAACAGTTATTTTCATTCTATAAAAGTACTAATTTTCTATTTTGGCCAATTCATTTTTTGAAATAAATCCCAAACCACAATGCCGGCACTTACGGAAATATTCAAAGAATGTTTGGTGCCTAGTTGTGGGATTTCGATGGAGCCATCGCATAATGCAACCGCTTCCTGTGAAACTCCGTAGACTTCGTTCCCAAAAACCAAAGCATATTTCACTCCTTTTTTAACTTTAAAATTTTGAAGAAAAACGGCACTTTGTACCTGTTCTATAGCTAGCGTGATAACGCCTTCTGTTTTTAATTTTTCGATAACTTCAAGAACATTATCCTGATGTTGCCAAGTTACTGTTTCAGTAGCACCAAGGGCTGTTTTATGGATTTCCTTGTGTGGTGGTGTGGCGGTGATACCACATAAAAATATTTTCTCGACTAAAAAGGCATCGGCAGTTCTAAAAACAGAGCCAATATTATGTAGGCTTCGAATGTCATCTAATACCAAAATAAGGGGTGTTTTTTCAGATTGCTTAAAACCCTCTACGGATTTTCGATCCAGTTCACTATTTTCGAGTTTTCTCATGTGTGTAAAGTATTCAAAAAAAAAGCTTCCGAAATGAATGGAAGCTTTTTAATGTATTCGTTAAAATTTTAGCTTTTTGCAGGTTGTGCTGCTAAAACGTTTCCTTTTATAGTCAATGTTTTATTAGGAACAGTTGCATTTGTTGTCAACGTAACGGTTTTTGTAAATGCCTGACCTGCTCTTGAAGTGTCATATTTTACTCCAATAACTCCTTTTGCACCCGGGGCGATTGGCTCTTTTGGATACGTTGGCACGGTGCAACCACATGAACCTTGAGCGTTAGTAATGATTAAGGGTTTGTTGCCGTTGTTAGTGAATACAAATTCACGACGGCCCTCAGCGTTGTGTGCTATAGTACCATAATCAATGGTTTCAGTTACAAAAACCATTCCTGCTCCATTTACTTTGGCAGGTGCGGAGCTAGTCGCTTTTATCTTTTTTGATGTTTCTTGTGCATTAGAAGTCGTTACTCCTAAAACCACTAGTAAAGCTAAGGCAATTATTTTTTTCATGTTTGTTTCAATTTAATAGAGTCACAAATCTAAAAAAAATAAATAAATTAGGCCTTAAATATTTCTTAAAAAAAAGGTTAATTTTTTAAGGAGGTTATTTATTTGCTTTTAAATCTATAAATTCGCTGATATTTTTTCATTTTTAAACACAAATACAATTGGCATCTAAAGATAAAGAAGTTAAAGAAACTCCGTTAATGAAACAGTACAACGAGATCAAAAGGAAGTATCCGGATGCGTGCTTGTTGTTTCGTGTTGGGGATTTTTATGAGACATTTGGGGAGGATGCTGTTCGTGCCTCTAAAATATTAGGAATTGTATTGACCAAGCGTGGAGCGGGCTCTGAAACCGAGACGGCTCTTGCCGGTTTTCCGCACCATTCCTTGAATACCTATTTGCCAAAATTAGTAAAAGCAGGACTTCGTGTAGCAATTTGTGATCAGCTCGAAGATCCAAAACTGACTAAAACCATCGTGAAACGCGGCGTGACTGAACTTGTAACTCCCGGTGTTTCCATGAATGATGAGGTTTTACAGTCTAAAACGAATAATTTTTTAGCAGCTGTTTTTTTTGCCAATAAATCCATAGGGATTTCATTTCTGGATGTGTCTACCGGTGAATTTTTGACGGCACAAGGCAATGCGGAATATATTGACAAACTCTTACAGAATTTTAATCCCAGTGAGGTTCTGATTCCAAAAAATAATAAAAATGATTTTCGGGAGATTTTCGGAGACGACTATCATAGTTTTTATCTGGAGGATTGGATTTACAAAGAAGACTATGCATTCGAGACCTTAACCAAGCATTTTCAAACGGTGTCTTTGAAAGGATTTGGAATCGAAGACCTGAAAGAAGGAATTATTGCTTCAGGAGCGATTTTATATTATTTATCCGAGACGCAGCACAATCGGGTGCAGCATATCACCTCGATTCAACGCATTGCCGAAGATGCTTATGTCTGGATGGATCGTTTTACGATTCGCAATCTGGAATTATACCATAGTTATAACCCAAACGCTGTGACGCTTCTCGATGTTATTGATAAAACGCTTTCACCAATGGGCGGTCGTTTGCTGAAACGTTGGTTGGCATTGCCATTGAAAGACAGTGCTAAAATAAAAAGTAGACATGAAGTAGTTTCGTATCTAAAAGACAATCAGGGCGTCCTGAAAAACATCCAAAATCAAATCAAGCAAATTTCTGATTTGGAACGTTTGATTTCAAAAATTGCTGCCGGAAAAGTCTCGCCTCGCGAGGTTGTGTATCTAAAAGAATCATTAGATGCGATTATTCCAATAAAAACCTTGGCGCTGGAAAGCCCGCAGGAAGCTGTAAAAGTAATTGGTGATAGTTTGCACAACTGTGAATTGTTGCGTGAAAAGATAAAAACGATTCTCAATCAAGATGCTCCTGTGGCTATTGCCAAAGGGAATGCGATTGCCAAAGGGGTCAATGCAGAGTTAGATGATTTGCGGGCAATATCAACTTCCGGAAAGGAATTTTTGGACGGAATTGAAAAACGCGAATCACAGTTGACAGGAATTTCCTCGTTGAAAATATCTTTCAACAACGTTTTTGGTTATTACATCGAAGTCAGGAACATGCACAAAGATAAAGTTCCTGCGGAGTGGATTCGGAAACAAACTTTGGTTAATGCAGAGCGTTATATTACGGAAGAATTAAAAGAATACGAAACTAAAATACTCGGTGCCGAAGAGAAAATTCATAAGATAGAAGTAGAGTTATTTGAACAATTGGTGAGTTGGATTGCCACGTATATAAAACCCGTTCAAATGAATGCTAATTTAGTAGCGCAACTGGATTGTTTGTGTTCTTTTACCCAATTGGCCATCGAAAATAAATATATTTGTCCGGAACTGGACGAAACATTCGAACTGGAAATCAAAAACGGAAGGCATCCTGTTATCGAAAAACAATTACCACTTGGCATGCCTTATATTGCTAATGATGTTTTCTTGGATCGAGTAACGCAGCAACTGATTATGATTACGGGTCCAAATATGTCTGGAAAGTCAGCCATTTTACGTCAAACCGCTTTGATTGTACTCTTGTGTCAAATGGGGAGTTTTGTCCCTGCAGACAGCGTGAGAATGGGAATTGTCGATAAGATATTCACTAGAGTAGGAGCAAGTGATAATATTTCGATGGGAGAATCTACTTTTATGGTCGAAATGAACGAAACGGCTTCGATCTTAAATAATATTTCGGATAGGAGTTTAGTGTTGTTGGACGAAATTGGTAGAGGAACGAGTACGTATGACGGTATTTCAATCGCTTGGGCAATTGCAGAGTTCTTACACGAACATCCTTCAAAGCCTAAAACATTATTTGCAACGCATTATCACGAGTTGAATGAAATGAGTGAATCACTGCCAAGAATTCAGAATTATAATGTTGCTGTCAAAGAATTGAAAGATACCGTGCTTTTTATTCGAAAATTAGTAAAAGGAGGAAGTGCTCATAGTTTTGGAATACATGTGGCAAAAATGGCCGGAATGCCTCAAATCGTTATTTTGAAAGCACAGAAGCTTTTAAAAAAATTAGAAAAGAATCATTCCAGCGATGCACTGAACGGAATTAAAGCGGCACAAGACGATATGCAAATGAGCTTTTTCAATTTGGATGATCCTTTATTGGAGGAAATCAAAGAAGAGATCCTAAATCTTGATATCAATACCATTACACCTATGGAAGCGCTGATGAAACTCAATGAAATTAAAAGAATGCTGACTAGAAAATGATTTTATTTGTTTTAAAGTTTAGGTTATCAGAACGTTACCTTTAATCTGTAATTTTTTTATAAAAAAGGCTTGTATAATTCAATAAATGTCTTAAATTTGCATCCGCAATACAGAACAAGTATCGCGGTTGTTTATAAGAATTGAAAATGCGAAAATAGCTCAGTTGGTAGAGCGCGACCTTGCCAAGGTCGAGGTCGCGGGTTCGAGCCCCGTTTTTCGCTCGACACCACATAATGCTCGGATGGTGAAATTGGTAGACACGCTGGACTTAAAATCCAGTGAACAGCAATGTTCGTGCGGGTTCAAGTCCCGCTCTGAGTACTAAACCGCTTCAACTGAAGCGGTTTTTTTTTGTTTTATGATTTTTAATAAAACTAAATCTGTTGGGACTAATATCAACTCCTTGCTTTTTCGTGATTCATAATTTGAATTTTTGTTATTTTAATAAACCATGGGAGCTTTTGTAATTAGTAAAAGATATAACGACGAATATAAATTTGTTTTTACTTCCAGAAAGGGGAAAATAGTTTTTACAAGTTTGAGTTATCAGTTAAAGTTTGAGTGTGAAGAGGATATTGAAAAATTTAAAGCAGCAATTGAAACCGCCGACTTTTTAAAGTTTAAGTCTTCCGGTGGGAAGTTCTATTTCAAATTGATAGTAAGTGGTAATCATTTTGCCACGAGCAGAAAATATACCACTTCGCTGCGTTTGCAAAAAGGGATTGACGAAATTATTCGGTATGGCTCAATTTCGGAAATACTAGATTTTTCGGGGAATGATTTTATTTTTATAGCCTAATTTCTCAATAAAGGAATCTACAAAAAAAAGGGTCTTGGTTTAATAGCCAAGACCCTCTTTTTTATATTTGTAAATCTGTTTGTTTAAAAGAGAGATGGTACAAATTAAAAAAGCCATCACGCATAGCGGATGGCTTTAAAATTTTTAGAGTTTGAGTTCTAATTATTTTTTTGCAGCTTCAGTAGCAGTAGCAGCAGCTTCAGTAGCAGTTGCAGCAGCAGAATCAACAACAACAGCAGCAGAATCAACTACCATAGCAGCAGAATCAACTACCATAGCAGCAGAATCAACAGCAACAGCAGCTTCGTCAGCAGGAGCGTCAGCTTTTTTACATGATACAACAGTCAAAACAGCAACAGCAGCTAAACTTAAAAATACTTTTTTCATCTTAATTTAATATAAAAGGTTAATTATTAATTCGTGGCAAAGATATAAATTTTTTAATATGTAAAATATTTTTTTATTTTTTTTTTAAAAAATATTATTTTTTATCCACGCCAGAATAAAAAGCAAATAGTGTGCCAGTCAAAGCAAATATTTAAGAAACGTTTAATATCGGTGCTACACCTCAGTTTTCTGGCGATTTTTACTTTAAGTTTTTCTTTTTCAATGAGTTGGTTTTCTTGGGGTGAACTAATTTTAATTCGCTGATTAAATTTTTTGCACCTGCGTATTTATCGATAATGAACAAAACATAGCGGATGTCCACCATGATATTTCTACAGATACTTGGGTCGTAATGGAGGTCGCTCATTGTTCCTTCCCAGACCCGGTCAAAATTAAGCCCTACTAAGTTTCCGGAAGCATCAATCGCAGGGCTTCCTGAATTGCCTCCGGTAGTATGATTGGTGCCAATAAAGCAAACTGGCATTTTACCATTTTCGTTGTACGGGCCATAATCTTTTGCGTTGTAGAGGTTCAATAGTTTTTCAGGAACATCAAATTCATAATCTCCCGGGATGTATTTTTCCATAACACCCTCTAAATAGGTTATTGGAGTGTATACAGTAGCATCTTTAGGCTCATATCCTTTTATTTTTCCATAGGTTATTCTCAAAGTACTGTTGGCATCCGGAAAAATCCTGCTATCCGTGTTTAATTCTAACAGCGCTTTCATGTAAGTACGTTGCAGTGCTGAAATCTTCACATTGATTTCGTCATATTTTGGAGCTACTTCTTTAGCGTATTTATCGGCTATTTCTTTTACTAACAGGAATCCTGGGTCGTTATTTAAATTTGTTAAAACAGTTCCGGCGTCACCTGACAGCAATTCTATTAGGCCGGCATAATTTTGAAGTTTGGATTTGGTATATATTTCCGAGGCCAAATTTCCTTCATTAACGTTGATCAAACTTTGCGGTAAAAATTGTTTTGGAGATTTTGTCGCATACAAGTCAATCAATTGCTCAAAAACTTTTTCATCTACAGTTGAGTTGAAGTTTTTATAAAAATTAGCCAGTCCGGGTATTAAATTATTTTTTCGGTCTATGAAAGATTGTTCTCCTTTGGTTTTATACACTTGTTCTAATTGGTATAACTTGTATCCAATACTGAGTAATTCCGTATTGCGCAGAACTACTTCCGTAAAATAGTCTCTTGCTAGCGCATAAGGAGCTATTTCTGTGTAGTTTTTGTCAAAATCAGCCAATACTGTTCCATATTCTTTTTCTTTGCCTGCTTTTGTTATTTTTTGTTGAAACGTTTTCTCAGATTCTCTTTTTACAGTAACTGCATTTGATTTTTTTAATCCTTGGGTCTCGCCAATCCATTTTTTCCAATAATTAGCAGTACTTGCATATTTTGAGGCGTACTGAATTTTGATGGCGTTGTCTTTTCGCATAAAACTATCAGCTATTTTCAGGGCTTTGTCTCTGACTTCGATTTTTGCAGGATTCAGTTCGGTTATAATTTGCTCAATTGCAACAGCGGGTAAATATTCGTTTGTTTTGCCCGGGTATCCAAAAACCAATGTAAAATCATCCTCGGCTACGCCATCCAGTGAAATAGGCAAGAAGTGTTTAGGGGTGTAAGGCACGTTGTCTTTTGAATATGCAGCCGGACGATTATTTTTATCGGCATAAATTCTAAACAAAGAAAAATCACCAGTGTGACGTGGCCAAACCCAGTTGTCAGTGTCAGAACCAAATTTTCCGATGGCAGTAGGTGGAGCGCCAACCAAGCGCACATCCGTAAAGGTTTCTGTGACAAAAAGCATGTATTGATTGCCTTCGTAAAACGTACGAATTTTATTTTCCTGCCAATTTTCCTTTGGCAACAAATTAGACAATGCCGTAATGTTCTCTTGAATTTTCTTTTGTTTTTCGGCTTCACTACTAAGGGAAGCAGTACCTTCCAGAATCGATGTGGTTACATCCTCAATTTTTACCATAAAAGTGACTGTCAAACCTTCATTTGGTAATTCATCTTCCATTTTGTATGCCCAAAAACCATCTGTCAGACAATCATGGTCAACCGTAGAATGCGATTGAATTTGAGAAAATCCACAATGATGATTGGTCAGGATTAGTCCTTTTGGAGAAATAACTTCAGCGGTACAGCCACCGTTAAAATGAGGTACAGCATCCTTGATGCTGGATTGATTTACATCATAAATGTCTTTGACGGACATTTTCATGCCCAGATTTTTCATTTCAGTTTCATTCATTCCTTTTAGCAACGAAGGAATCCACATGCCGCCTTGCTGGGCTTGCATCTGAATGACAAATAGGACTAAGAATAATTTTAAAAATTTCATAGTATTAAATTTAGAGTGTAATTTTATATGATTTTGTACTTCATTAATTGTCTGTTGTGCGATTCAAAACCGCTGGCGATATACAATTTTTGTGCTTTTTCATTGTGCGGTTCCACTTCCAGATAAATCAACTTTAACGATAGTTTACGACTTTCAGTTGTAATAAATGCAATGGCTTCGTTACCAATCCCTTTTCCACGTGCTTTTTCGGTGACATACAATTCGTCTAAAAAAGCAATTCTTCCTTGGTGTTCAAAACTAAAAACAAAGGTTAGAATAAGATAGCCCACAATTTCGTTGACGGATATAATGAGCCATGCTTTTCCTAAATTTTCATTGGAAATAAATTCTTGAAATAAAGTTTTGGACACATCAACAGAAATGGGATAATTATCTATGGCATAAAATTCCTGTATCAACGAGACAATGGTTTCAATATCAGTAGCAACCAGAGGTTTAAATTCAATCATTCAAAATATGGTTTAAAATAATGGTGGTGGCGCCTTTATTCATTTGTACAAAAGTGCTGGATATATGACCTTTTTCCTGTCGGATGTCATCATTGTGAATCAGGTTTTCAAGGGCTTCGTCCAATTCTTTTTGGTTGTTGACGGCAACACAGGCTTCCAGATTGACCAAAGCAATTGCTTCTGCAAAATGCGAATAGTTGGGGCCAATAAGGATTGGAACACCAAAAGTTGCCGGTTCTAAGACATTATGAACGCCGGGATTCCCAAAACCGCCACCCACATAGGCAATATCCGCATAACTGTATATTTTTGTCAAAAGACCAATGGTGTCAATGATAAAAACATCGAAATCCTGTAGGGACAAGTCGCGACTTGTCCCTACAGTCTCCATTTCAGAGAATAAAACAGTTTTTTTGGCAATGCTGTTTTTTAAATTCTGAATTTGTTCCTCCTTTATATTATGTGGCGTAATAATAAATTTGACATTGAAAGTATTCGAATTTATAAAATTCACTATTAAATCTTCATCTTTTGGCCACGAACTTCCCACGACAATAGTGAGTGTGTTGTTTTTAAAATCAGAGATAAAATCCAACGAATTGTCTTTTTCTAAAATTGTAGCCACTCGATCAAATCGGGTGTCGCCAGAAACAGCAACGTCTGTTTTGCCTAACTGCTGCAGTAATTTTTTGGAAGTTTCATTTTGAACAAAAAAGTAGGTAAAGGCATCCAGCGCTTCTCTGTAAAAGCCTCCGTACCACTTGAAAAACAGTTGATTTTTTCTAAGAATTCCAGAAATCAGGTAGGTTTTAGTATTTGATTTTTTGAGTTCAAATAAATAATTGGGCCAATATTCGTATTTGATAAAAAACACTAAAACCGGATGAACGAGATTCAAAAATTGTTGTGCATTTTTCTTGGTATCCAAAGGCAAATAAACTGTAACATCAGCAACTGTATTGTTTTTACGGACTTCATAACCCGAAGGAGAGAAAAAAGTAAGTACGATTTTGTGCGAAGGAAACTGCTTTTTTATCTTTTCGAGCACGGGTAAACCTTGCTCGTATTCACCCAAAGAAGCGGCATGAAACCAAATTGTTTTGTCAGTAGGTTTTATTTTTTGTTCCAAAATAGGGAAAACTACTTTCCTGCCATCCATGAAAAGTTTCATTTTTGGACTGAAAAGTGCTGTGATTTTTAATAAAAAACCAGCAAATTGAACCACTAAAGTATAGAGAAAAAGCATGATTAAAATTTTTGGGCTAAAATACGGTTTCTTTATTTTAATTTCTTCCACAGC
Source organism: Flavobacterium sp. RSP49 (assembly GCF_003968735.1). Lineage (NCBI taxonomy): Bacteria > Pseudomonadati > Bacteroidota > Flavobacteriia > Flavobacteriales > Flavobacteriaceae > Flavobacterium > Flavobacterium sp. RSP49. The sequence continues at coordinate 28,194 of NZ_RYDN01000002.1, forward strand.
AATATTTAAATTTTGGTTGTTAGGAATGTCATTTTTAGTTCATTTGAATGATATCTTTTTTTAATGTAGGTTGTATTGGTTTCAACTCATAAATAGCTATTTTTGTTCTTCGATTTAAGAAAGTATTTACTGTATTAAGAAATGGTATTCTTTCGAACATTAAACAAAAATTGTAATGAAAAAAATCCAAATGGTTGACTTAAAGAGTCAATATGAAAAAATAAAAGATACCGTTAACATTTCTATTCAGGAAGTTTTAGATACTAATACTTATATTAATGGACCTCAAGTTCATCAATTTCAAAAATCATTAGAAGAATATCTGGATGTAAAACACGTAATTCCGTGTGCAAATGGAACTGATGCGTTGCAAATTGCCATGATGGGACTGGATTTAAAACCAGGCGATGAGGTAATCACTGCCGATTTTACCTTTGCAGCCACAGTGGAAGTAATTGCTTTGTTGCAATTGATACCGGTTTTAGTCGATGTGGATCTATATAATATGAATATTTCTATCGAAGGAATCAAAAAAGCGATTACGCCAAAAACAAAAGCGATTGTACCGGTACATTTGTTTGGTCGTGCCGCCAATATGGAAGCGATTATGGCGATTGCAAAAGAATATAACTTATACGTTATCGAAGATAATGCGCAAGCGATTGGTGCCAATTGTAAATTTTCGGATGGCACTAAAAAGAAAGCGGGAACGATTGGACATGTAGGCGCAACTTCGTTTTTTCCTTCAAAAAATCTTGGGTGTTACGGAGACGGCGGAGCTGTTTTTACCAATGATGATGCTTTGGCGCACAAACTTCGCGGAATTGTAAATCACGGAATGTATGAGCGATACCACCATGATGTAGTAGGCGTAAATTCCCGATTAGACAGTATTCAGGCGGCCGTTTTGAACGCAAAGTTACCTTTATTAGATGAATATGGAAGAGCCAGACAAGATGCAGCCAGGAAATATTCTGCAGCTTTTGAAGGGCATAAAAATATAGTTGCACCAACTATTTGTTCAATTTGTGACTGTCACGTTTTTCATCAGTACACGTTACGAATAATTGATGCTGACAGAAATGGCTTGATGCAGCATTTATTGGAAAAAGGAATTCCTTGTGCTATTTATTACCCAATTCCGTTGCATTTGCAAAAAGCCTACGCTGATTCCCGTTACAATGAAGAAGATTTTCCTGTAACCAATCAGCTAGTCAGGGAAGTGCTTTCGTTGCCAATGCATACCGAATTAGATGACGAGCAAATTAAATTTATCACGGATTCGGTTTTACAATATTTAAAATAATATAGTTGTAGAGACGCGATTCATCGCGTCTTTTTTATAAACGATTAGACACGATAAATCGCGTCTGTACAAAAAATAAATTATGAAAATAGTAGTTACAGGTGGTTTGGGTTTCATAGGATCACATACCGTAGTAGAATTGCAAAACGAAGGATTTGAGGTTGTCGTTGTCGATAATTTATCAAATACTTCCTTGAGTGTTTTGGACGGAATTCAGAATATTACGGGTAAAGTTCCAACTTTCGAAAAATTAGATTTGCGCGAAAAAGAGAAGGTACAGGATTTTTTCAAAAGACATCATGATATTTCAGGTGTTATCCATTTTGCAGCTTCAAAAGCAGTGGGCGAAAGTGTAGAAAATCCGTTGTTATACTATGAAAACAACATCAATGCCTTGGTTTATGTTTTGCAGGAACTACAGCAAAAACCGGAAGCGAATTTCATTTTTAGCTCGTCATGTACTGTCTATGGTCAGGCCGAAACCATGCCAATAACTGAAAATGCTTCTATTCAAACCGCCATGTCTCCTTATGGGAACACGAAACAAATAGGAGAAGAAATCATTACTGATACTGCTAAAGTTACTAATATCAACGCTATATTATTGCGTTATTTTAATCCAATAGGAGCGCATCCTTCTACTGAAATCGGAGAATTACCTATTGGAGTTCCTCAGAATTTAGTGCCGTTTATTACGCAAACCGGTTTTGGATTGCGAAAAGAACTTTCGGTTTATGGTGATGATTACCCTACTCCAGATGGAACGGCAGTACGCGATTACATTCACGTAGTTGATTTGGCGAAAGCCCACGTAATCGCTCTACAACGGCTATTGAACAAAAAAAATACGGCTAAAGTAGAAACCTTTAATCTGGGAACCGGAACCGGCAGCTCAGTATTAGAGGTTATTCATACTTTTGAAAAAGTAAGTGGTAAAAAATTGCCTTATAAAATTGTAGGTCGCAGAGAAGGAGACATTACCTCAGCTTACGCCAATACAGATAAAGCCAATACTATTTTGGGATGGAAAGCACAATCCACGCTGGAGCAAGCTATGGCAAGTGCCTGGAAATGGGAACAGAAGATTAGGAGATGAAAAAATCACGCCTACTTCATATCAAAAATCAAAAACCTTCAAAATCATTTGATCTTGAAGGTTTTTGATTTTTGGGGTTCCTGCGGATTTGTTTGCGAATCATTTCATCTAGGATTTGAATAAAATGACTCAGAGAAATCCTTTTTGGTTCAATTTGGAAAAAGTAGTTTTGTATTGCTATTCTGTTGTATTAAAGTTGCAAAACTACCACAAGCGGTAAGAACTAAAAATATAAATTTCTCATGTTAAATTATATGAAAGTCAGGATCTGGACTGTATTTAAAAGCCCAGCAACAATAGTATTAGCTTCGTGTTCGTGTAGCGAAGAGTCAACATCAAGTGAAATAAAAAAGAAGTGAAAAAAGAGGAAGGTGAAGTAGCATGCTGGACTATTTGTCCGGAATGTCAGGGACGTGGCAAAAAAAGTCGTGGGATCAGCAAGAAAGCGCGACTCCGCTATCAACTAGCATTTGATCTATTTGAAAAAACAAAAGGCGAAGGAGCGGCTCCAGTGTATCCCAAGGGTCACTTATACTCCTGTTTGAACTGTTACGGATTCGGTTTGGTTCATTCGGATAGTCACCCGGTTGCGGATAAAAAAAACTTCCCACACGTTGCTATTATCGGTGGTGGTATAGGAGGAGTGGCTCTAGCAGTGGCTTGTTTGCACCGCGGGATTCCTTTTACGCTATTTGAACGCGACAGCAACTTCGATGCTCGCTCTCAGGGCTACGGACTTACTTTGCAACAAGGGAGTAAAGCGATCGAGGGATTAGGTATTTTTTCTTTAAAAGAAGGAGTGATTTCAACAAGACATCTGGTTCATACTGCAGAAGGAAAAGTGATTGGGGAATGGGGAGTCAGAAAATGGATACAGTCAGATACGAAAACATCTCCCAAGCGTTCCAATGTACATATTGCACGACAATCGATGCGTTTAGCCTTACTAGAGCAACTCGGCGGACAGGATGCAGTACAATGGGGGCATCAGTTGGTAGCGTTTGTAGCATGTAAGGATGGTGTTGATTTAAGCTTTCAAATAGACGGGAAAATAAAGAACTACAAAGCAGATCTTGTGGTTGGAGCCGATGGCATTCGTAGTTCGGTACGGACGCTACTGATTGGGGAGGATATTACTCCATTACGATACCTAGGTTGTATTGTGATATTGGGAATTTGTCCTTTAAGCCGTCTCGAAGGTCTTAATAATTCTTTACTGGACTCAGCTACAGTATTTCAAACCGCCAATGGCAATGAGCGGATCTACATCATGCCTTATACGTCAGACTCAGTGATGTGGCAACTTAGTTTTCCAATGCCAGAACAAGAGGCTAAGACATTAAGCGCTCAAGGACGTCAAGCACTCAAGGAAGAAGCTTGTCATAGAACGCAGTGGCACGATCCCATTCCTCAGATTTTAGCGGCGACCCTAGAGGCACAGATTTCTGGATATCCTGTGTATGATCGAGAATTGCTCCAGTCAGAAATGATGGAGAAATGGGGAGGTGTTACTTTGATTGGTGATGCGGCTCACCCAATGAGCCCCTTCAAAGGACAAGGGGCAAATCAAGCCTTGCTAGATGCACTTTCGCTGGCTCGGGAAATCTCAAAGGGATGTAGTCCTTTATCTCAATGGAGAAAAGTTGGAATAAGGGAAAGTGTGTTAACGAAGTTTGAAGCGGAAATGTTAGAACGCAGTGGGATCAAAGTGCGTGATTCAGCTGCAGCTGCAGAGTTCTTACATTCTGATATCGTGCTTCAAGAGGGAGATTCGCCCAGAGGACGGAGTCTAAAGAAAAAAGACGCTTAGATATAACTTAAAGAGTTGGTGATCTGTTGCGGCAACAATTTTAATATTGATCCTAAACGAAGTGTTCAATTAAGGATTAAACATAAAAAACTCCTTAATTTCTTAAGGAGTTTTGTGGGCAATGAGGGGTTCGAACCCCCGACCCCCTCGGTGTAAACGAGGTGCTCTGAACCAGCTGAGCTAATTGCCCTAAACAATTTGGTTACTTTCGATTCCGTTATTGCGTGTGCAAATATACGCCACTTTTCTAGATTTGCAAGTAAAAACTAAAAAAATTATAAAATTTCTGCTACTACAAAGGTGCTTCCACCAATGTATATAAAATCAGTTGCTCCGGAATTTTTCAGTGCGGCATGATAAGCTTCTGAAACAGAATTGTATATTTCCCCTTTTAGGTCAAAGCTAGCCGATTTCTGTTTTAGAATTAGAACATCCAGCCCACGAGGAATATTGGGTTTGCAGAAATAATAAATTGCTTTTTTAGGAAATAAAGGCAGGATTTCGTTCAAATCTTTGTCATTTACAACTCCCAAAACAATATGTAATGCTTCAAAAGTTTGTTTTTGGATTTGATTCAACACAATTTTCAGTCCATTTTTGTTATGTGCAGTATCGCAAATAACTTTGGGGAATTCTCTTAATTGTTGCCATCTTCCCTGCAGTCCGGTATTTTTCACCACATTCAATAAGCCGGATTTTACATTTTCAGAAGTGATTTTAAATTCGTTCTGATTGTTTAAAACGGTGATGGTTTCTAATACTGTTTTTTTATTGTGCCTTTGATAATCGCCAATTAAATCAGAGGGATAGGTTTCTGAAATTAAATCAGCAGCAAAATAGATTTCCGAATTGCATTCTTTGGCTTTAGCCAAAAAAACAGGTCGGGTTTCAGGAGTGTATTCTCCTATTATCACGGGAAGGTTGGGTTTGATAATTCCCGCTTTTTCAAAAGCGATTGATTCAAGTGTGTTGCCCAAAAATTGCGTGTGGTCCAATCCTATATTGGTAATCACCGAAACTAATGGAGTGATAATATTGGTAGCGTCTAATCGTCCGCCCATTCCCACTTCTATAACGGCGATGTCTACTTTTTCTTTGGCAAAATAATCGAAGGCTAAACCAACGGTCATTTCAAAAAAACTCATGTCATTGGATTCAAAAAAATGTTTGTGTTCATGGATGAAATTAGTAACAAATTCCTCGGAAATATCCTTTCCACTAATTTTTATACGTTCCCTAAAATCCTTTAAATGTGGGGAAGTGTACAAGCCAACTTTATACCCGGCTTCTTGAAGTATGGATGCCAACATGTGCGAAGTAGAGCCTTTTCCATTAGTTCCCGCAACATGAATGCATTTTATTTTTTCTTGAGGATTGTCAAGATGTGCTGTGAGTAAATGCGCATTGGTTAAATCTTTTTTATAGGCTGAAGCACCCTGAAGTTGGTACATCGGAAGTTGGTTAAACATCCAGTTTGTTGTTTCCTGATAATTCATTTATAAAGGATAAAGACTTAATAAATTATTGAGTCAATTTGAAGTTGTATATTATTTTTCCGGTTTGTTTGTCTGGAGCGGCATTGTCTGATTGCCACTTAGTATTCATTGCAGCAATTTTAGCCTGATCTAACAAGCATTTCGCCGTATTTGTAGTGCCTTTTACGCCTGGATTGGCGCTAATGACTTTGCCATTTCGGTCTACTGAAATTTGAACGACTACGGTTCCTTGTTCTTGGCAAAGATAATTGGGTTGTGGCATATTGAGTGCTTTTCTGTTGCCTAATTGATAATTTCCATATCCGGTGCCGTTTCCTGAACCGTTGCCGTAACCACTTCCTGTCCCTACTCCTGATCCTGATCCCGTTCCGGAACCGCCACTACCATTATAGCCTCTTGCATTTGGATCACCATTTAGCTTTCCTTTGTTTCCTGCTGTTCTGTCGTTTCCGTCACCAGATTTGTTGGAGCCGTTCAGAATACTGGATAAAGCATCCGAGGTTGATTTAGAAGGTCGAGGTGCTGGCTTTAGTGTGTTTACTTTTGCACTATTTTTTGTTTGCGAAATCGCTGGTGCTTCAGTGGTTTCCTGAGTCAAAACTTTATCTACTTGGGTAACGGTCTGAACCGGAACTGTTTTTGATTTTGGTGTAGCCAAATCTTTAAACTGATAATTTTTGCCGGAACCCACTTCGCTGTTGCCAAAATTTATTGTAATTTCTCCGCCACCACCACTTTCAGACTCTGCAGGTATTGGGTCAACACTAAGTTTTATAAATAGCAATAACAGGAACAAGAGTATAAAAAATACGCTTGTTATTGTGAATGATTTTTTTTCGTGTTCGGTTTCTAAAATTTTCATCGGTATTCTATTTTTTTAGCCCAGACGGAAGTGACAGCGTGAAAGGTTTGAAAATTTATTTTAAGACTAAAAGCTGTACTGTAAAGCATGAATAGATTTTAATAAATTATTTTGGGCTTACCGCTAAGACAACTTTAAATTTATTTCGGTAGGCAATATCCATTACACTTACGGCTCTTTCTATTGGTACGCCTTCTTCTACGTGCAAAAGTATGGTAGGGTCGGTTTGGTTTTCCAGCATAGTCTTTAGCTTTTCTTCTAATGTGTTTTCAGCAAATTTATCTTTATCGATGAAATATTCCAATTTGTTATTGACACTGACCGAAACGTTTTTTATTTCTTCTGATTTACCGGATGATTTTGGTAAAACTAAGTCTAACGCATTGTTAGACACGATGGTTGTTGATGCTATCATGAAAAAGATGAGTAACAAAAACACGATATCGGTCATGGACGACATATTGAATTCTGCCGAAACTTTATTTCTTCCTCTTAAGTTCATAGGGTTACGTTGGTTCGTTTAATAAATCTAGAAATTCAACTACATTGGCTTCCATTTGGTTGACAATCTTATCCGTTTTGGTTACGAGATGATTGTACCCTACATAAGCAATGATTCCTACAATCAAACCAACAACGGTAGTCATCATTGCGGTGTAAATTCCTTCTGATAAAGTGCTCATTTCGATTTTATTGCTACCGCTTTCGGCCATTTTGTGAAAGGCAATAACCATACCCACAACGGTTCCTAAAAATCCAGTCATTGGGCCAGCTCCCGAAATGGTAGCTAACATACTTACGTTCTTTTCCAATTTATAAATTTCCAGTTTACCGGCATTTTCGATTGCCGTATGAATATCAGCCAATGGTTTTCCTATTCTGGAAATCCCTTTTTCAATCAAACGAGCCACTGGAGAATTGGTTTGAGCACAAAGGATTTTGGCTGCATCAATTTTGCCACCAGAGATATTACTTTTAATTTTATTCATGAAATTAATATCTATTTTTGAAGCCGCATTGATGGCCATAAGTCTTTCAAAATACAGATATATAGCAAAAAAAAGCATAATAAAAATCACGGTCATGATAGTTTGTCCAGCAAGTCCACCACTAAAAACAATATCCATTACAGACATTTCGGGTTTTACGGGAACTTGGGATATAGCTTGCGCCGCAACAGCTGTTGAATCGATTTGAAGAAATGGGATCATTAAATATGAGTATTAATATTAAAGATAAAGTAAAATGTCAATAGGTTTGAACAGTTAAAAACGTCGAAATTTACTAAAAATTGTTAAGAGTAAAAAGGAACTGCCATAATATAATAGGAGTACTTTTTTTAAATTAAAAACAGAACTGGGATTAAGCCAGTTTTTTAATAATCTGCTTAATCCCAGTCCTGATAAATAGTAAATAATGCGATTGTATTTTAAGTAAGCTGCTTCAATGCTATTTCAAAAGCAGTGGCGCTAATATTTGTTCTACTTGGATTCAAATTATGTGCTTTTTCAATCGCTTTTTTAATAATTTCTGAAGTGTCTTGAAAAATAGCTTCATCCGTCATTTGTACTTTCTTTTCCATGAAATAAGCAAAAACACGAGCCATACCGCAATTAGAAATAAAGTCAGGAATCAAACTCACTTTATGATCTACATCTTCCATAATTGGACCGAAAAATATTGCTGTGTCAGCAAAGGGAACATTTGCACCACATGAAATTACTTCAAGCCCATTTGCAATTAAGCTGTCAATTTGAGATTGAGTGACTAATCGCGAGGCGGCACATGGAGTGAATATTTCAGCACCGATTGTCCATATTTTTTGATTGATTTCTTCAAAAGGAATCATGTTTTCGGCCACCAGTTTGTTTCCGTCTTTGGCCAAAAATAAAGCTCTAATTTCTTCAAAAGTGAATCCTTCTTCCTTTATTAATCCACCATCTCTGTCGATAATACCAATTACTTTAGCACCCATTTCGGCTAAGTAAAATGCGGCAGCTGAACCGACATTTCCAAAACCTTGTACGATTGCTTTCTTTCCTTTTACATCGCCACCATAAATCGTGTAATAATTACGAACGGCTTCGGCAACGCCATAACCTGTAATCATATCAGCAATAGTATATTTTCTGGAAACATCTGGTGAGAATTTTGGATTTTCAATCACTTTCACCACACCCTGACGCAATTGTCCAATTCTGTTGATTTTATCTGCTTCTGTCGGTTTGAAGTGACCGTTGAAAACGCCTTCTTGAGGATGCCAAACGCCACATTCTTCCGTCATGGGAATTACTTCATGAATTTCATCCACATTCAAATCGCCACCGGTTCCGTAATAGCTTTTCAATAATGGAGAAACGGCTTTATACCAGCGTTGTAAAACGCCTTTTTTTCTTGGATCATTCGGGTCAAAATTAATTCCAGATTTAGCGCCGCCAATAGCTGGCCCGGAAACCGAAAATTTCACTTCCATGGTTTTTGCCAGAGACAACACTTCATTCATATCTAACCCTTTTCTCATACGAGTACCGCCACCGGCAGCGCCACCACGTAGCGAATTGATGACTGTCCATCCTTCAGCTTCAGTTTCAGCATCTTTCCAATGGAAAACTATTTCAGGTTCTTTATTTTCGAATTTCTTTAATAAATCTTTCATTTGTTGCGATATATTTAATTTTGGCAAATATAAAAAATAGAATAATGTGAAATCTGTATTTTTAGTTTTATTTTGGAGAATAAATAATTCCCGAACTGTGATCTGATTTTGCACCTGTAACGCTGCTCAATACATTTATTTCGCCTCGTAATTTTAAAACACCCAGTAATGCAAAAATCAACGCTTCTTTAAATTCCAGAATTTTAGTTGATGGAATAATAATTTTCATTTCCGGTAAATGACATTGAATGCGCTCCATCAGAAAATCATTGTAAGCGCCACCGCCAGTTATGAAAAGGCTTCCTTTCTTATTGGGCAAAGCCACCGAAATTTGCACTGCCACGTGTTCTGTGAACGTGTTTAATTTGTCTTCAATGGGAATGGAATAGCTTTCTATAAGAGGTAAAACGGTTTCTTTCACAAATTCAAAACCCAACGATTTAGGATGTTTCTTTTGGTAAAAATCCAACGCATTTAATTCCTGTACTAAATCTTTGTTGCAAATTCCTGTTTTCGAAATACGGCCTTTGTTATCATAATCTAATCCCAGTTGATTGGCATAAAAATTCAAAACAGTGTTTACTGGTGAAATATCAAAGGCAATTCTTTTGTTGTTTTGTTCAAACGACACATTCGAAAAACCGCCTAAATTCATGCAATACTCGTATTCAGAAAATAAAATGCGGTCGCCAATAGGAACCAAAGGGGCACCTTGACCTCCCAATTGCACATCCTGAATTCTGAAATCACAAACAACCGTTTGGCTAATTAAAGGGGCAATTCCCGGCAAATTTCCAATTTGAAGTGTGAATCCGTTTTGGGGTTGGTGCAAAATAGTATGGCCGTGGGAACAAACGGCATCGAGATTTTTTATTTCATATTTTCCGATGAAATCAGAAATGATAGCAGCCAGAAGTTGCGTGTAATCTTGATTTAATTTTTGGAGAGCAGTTTCAGAAAAACCGACAGCTATTTTCAATTTGTTTAACCAATCAATGCTATACGGAACCGTCTCGGATTCCAGGATTTGAAAGTCCCATTCATTATTTTTGACAGTAAAGACAATATATGCCAAATCTACACCATCCAGTGAAGTTCCGGACATGACTCCTATAATTGTATACTTTTCTTTAAACATTGGCTAAATTTACGAAATCGTTTGAAATCTAATATTTAATAATTACTTTTGACGACAAATTTAAGAACATTTAATTTACAATAAAAATATGGATTTTAATCTAACCGAAGAGCATTTAATGATTCAGCAAGCGGCGCGCGATTTTGCAAATGCAGAACTGTTAGCCGGAGTTATAGAAAGAGACGAACATTCAAAGTTTCCTACTGAACAGGTGAAAATGATGGCTGATTTGGGTTTCATGGGAATGATGGTGGATCCTAAATATGGTGGATCCGGTTTAGATAGTATTTCGTATGTTTTGGCTATGACCGAAATTTCAAAAGTTGACGCTTCTGCGGCAGTAATTATGTCGGTGAATAATTCATTAGTTTGTGCTGGCCTTGAAAAATATTGCAATGAAGAACAAAAAATGAAATATTTGGTTCCGCTTGCAAAAGGGGAAGTAATTGGAGCATTTTGTTTGTCAGAACCAGAAGCGGGTTCAGATGCCACATCTCAAAAAACAACGGCAATAGATAAAGGGGATCATTATTTGTTAAATGGGACTAAAAACTGGATAACCAATGGTTCTTCAGCGTCAACCTATATTGTAATTGCTCAAACAGATATTGAAAAAGGACATAAAGGAATCAATGCTTTTATCGTAGAGAAAGGTTGGGCGGGTTTTGATATTGGACCTAAAGAAAAGAAAATGGGAATTCGTGGTTCAGATACGCATTCTTTGATGTTCTCTGATGTGAAAGTTCCGAAAGAAAACCGAATTGGAGAAGATGGTTTTGGGTTTAATTTTGCGATGGCAGTTTTAAACGGAGGACGAATAGGGATTGCTTCCCAAGCATTAGGGATTGCAACCGGAGCGTACGAATTAGCATTGAAATATTCTCAAGTGAGAAAATCTTTTGGAAAGGAAATTTTCAAACATCAAGCGATCGCTTTCAAATTAGCGGATATGGCTACTCAAATTATGGCGGCAAAAATGCTAGTTCTAAAAGCAGCTTCTGAAAAAGACGAAGGGAAAGATATTACGCAATCGGGTGCTATGGCTAAGTTATTTGCTTCTCAAACGGCAATGGATACTACAATTGAAGCTATTCAAATTCACGGCGGAAATGGATATGTAGCTGAATATCATGTGGAGCGAATGATGCGGGATGCTAAAATTACTCAAATTTACGAAGGAACTTCTGAAATACAACGAATTGTAATTTCAAGAACATTAGTTTCCTAATTGACCCATCTGGTAAAAATATATATTTACAAGCCATTAATGAATTAAGAGAATTAAGACGTATCTGTTTTGATGAATCTTAATTTCTTAATGGTTTTTGATTTAAAAAAAAAGCTACATTTACTAAAATATTTACGTTTATGTCTGAAGATTTAAAATATTGGTATTTGCGCGATCACAAATTGTTTCGAACATTGAGTTTTGGACAAATCAGACAGTTGTGTATTATTACTGGTTTTAAAAAAGCACAGAAAGGGGAAATTATTTATTTTTCCTCTTCGGATTTGCCAAGAATTTTTCTACTAAAAAAAGGAAATATAAAAATTGTTGCGGTTGATGAAGACGGCAATGAAACAATTAAGGATATTATTCAAAAAGGAGATTTATTTGGAGAACTGGCTTTGGAAGCTGATAGTCAGTCTAATGAATATGCAAAAGTACTTTCGGATGATGTGGCTATTTGTAGTTTTCTAATGTCGGATTTTGAAAATTTATTATTACAACATCCAAGTCTGGCGTTGTCTTACACCAAGTTTGTAGGATTAAAGATGAAACGCATTAAGAACAGTTATTCTAATTTGATTTCTAAAGACGCCAGAACCAGATTGTTTCAGTTCCTGAAAGATTGGGCAGAGAAAGAAGGAAAAAAAATAGGCGATAAAGTAGTTATTGAAAATTACCTGACCCAAAACGATATTGCTCAAATTATATGCACTTCGAGGCAAACAACTACACAATTACTGAATGAAATGGAAGCGAATGGGACTATTGTTTACAGCAGGAGAGAAATTATTATACCGGATATCAGTGCATTATGATTAATGTCGTGAAACTGTAACATAGCCGACAAATCAGTTCGAAATAGTACTGTAGTTTTACAACTTCAAAATGTAACATTATGAAAAAAATAATTTGTCTGGCCTTATTTGCAATTGGATTATCCGCTCACGGTCAAAATAATTTACCAAAATTAGCCACAGAAATCGCCCCATTGCTTATTGGAGAAAAAATTCCTACTTTTACTTTGAAATCTGTAGAAAATAAGGATGTTAATGTAACGGAATTAATCAGTAAGAAAAGAACGGTTTTAGTTTTTTACCGTGGTGGTTGGTGCCCATATTGTAATGCTCATTTAGCTGCCTTGGCCGATGTTGAAAAAGAATTGTTGGATTTGGGATATCAAATTATCGCTATAAGTCCCGATGCTCCAAAAAGCTTGAAAGGTACAGATGATAAAGAAAAGTTAAATTATTTGTTATTGTCAGACAGTGCAGGTGAATTGTCGGAGGCGGTGGGGATTGCTTTTCAAGCGCCAGAAAATTATAAAGCCATTCTCAATAAAGGTTCTGAAGGGGTAAATAGTTCTTTTTTACCTGTTCCGGCGGTGTTTATTTTAAATGTAAATGCGGAAATTGAATTTGAGTACATCACTCCAAATTTCAAAAACAGAATTTCAAATGATTTGTTGATAGCCGTTGCAAAATCGTTACGTAAATAATCATGAAAAAGCCGCTGTTTGTGCTAACCATTTTGTTCGCTTTTTCTGGCTTTGCACAAAACGACAGCAAACGAATGGATAATTTTAATCTTGAAAAAAATCTAATTATTCAAGGATATGATCCTGTAGCTTATTTCAAACAAGGAAAAGCAGTGAAAGGCAAAAAAGAAATAACAGCATTGCATGAAGGCGTGGTTTATTATTTTTCGATGCCAGTAAATAAAGACTATTTCTTAAAGAATCCTTCAAAATTTGAACCGCAGTACGGAGGTTGGTGTGCTTTTGCGATGGGAGAATCTAATGAAAAAGTGTCTATAAATCCCGAGACTTTCAAAATAAAGAATGGGAAGTTGTATTTGTTTTACAATGCTTTTTTTAATAATACATTGAAAAGCTGGAACAAGAATGAATCTGGATTGATGATAAAGGCCGATGCAAATTGGAATAAAATAGTGAATTAAAAAAATGGAAATCATGAAATTATCTCTGTTTTTCTGGTTACTGAGACTTACAGCAGCAGTAATTTTACTCCAAACGCTGTACTTCAAATTTACGGGGAGTAAAGAATCGGTTTCTGTTTTTTCTGCTTTGGGAATAGAACCTTTTGGACGAATTGGCATTGGAATTGCCGAGTTGATTGTGGTAATTTTGATCTTAATACCAAGAACTTCCTTGTTTGGCGCTGTATTGGGTTGCGGAATTATGGTTGGTGCGATTTTTACTCATCTGTTTGTGCTTAGGATTGAAGTGAAAAATGATGGTGGGACACTTTTTATTTTGGCTCTAATTACCTTTCTTTGTTGCGCTATTTTAGTTTGTAAGGATAGAACTAAAGTGATGAATTTGTTGAATTAAAACGTAAATATGCTACTACCTTCTATTAATAATAGTTTAAACGAACTGATTGATTTGCTGAATCAATTGTCACATAAAGAGTATTCAAATTCTTGTGCGGAATTAAGTAATGCAACTATTGGGGAGCATACCAGACATATTCTTGAAATGTTTCAGTGCTTAGAAAATCAATATGATTCAGGCTTTGTGAATTATGACAAAAGAGAACGAAATACGCGTATTCAAACGGATACGACTTTTGCTATTGAAAATATCGTCTTGATTCAACAAAATTTAAACAAGAAAAATAAAAATATAGAGTTGTTGCAAGTTATTAATGGAGAGGAAATCCGAATTGAGAGTAATTATTTTAGAGAATTACTGTATAATCTCGAACATTGCATTCATCATCAGGCACTTATAAAAGTAGCTATTTTACAATGTGAAACAGTAACTATTGACCCTAATTTTGGAGTTGCCCGATCTACCATAGAATATAGAAATCAATGTGCACAGTAAGTTTTGTAGCAACGAATGATACAATTATCATTACCTCCAATCGGGATGAAAAAACAGTAAGACCCACTGCAATACCTCCAAAAAGTTATACCGTAAACGGAAAAAATCTTATTTTTCCTAAAGATCCGAGAGCGGGAGGGACGTGGTTTGTGGCGAATGCTGACGGAGTAATTTTGGTGCTTTTAAACGGTGCCGAAGAAAAGCATGAAGTGCAGCTTTCATATCGAAAAAGTCGCGGCTTGATTGTTTTAGATATGATCAGCAGCTTATCGCCAAAGGATTTCTGGAGCGAAATTGATTTGGAAAACATAGAACCTTTTACATTAGTTTTATTTCAAAACAACGCTCTTTTTCAATTGCGCTGGAACGGAAAAAAGAAAGAAACAATATCTTTAGACATTCGTAAAAACCATATTTGGTCTTCATCTACGTTATATCCATTAGCCATTCGTGAACAGCGTTTACAGTGGTTTCAAACTTTTATGAATGAGAACCCTGAAATTTCCGAATTAAAAATGCACGATTTTCATCGCTACGCCCAAGAAGGGAATGATGAAAATGGCTTAGTTATCAATAGAAATGACGAATTGAAAACGTTGAGTATTACACAAGCAGTTATTGAAAAAAATAAAGTAGCGATATTGCATTACGACTTGATTTCGGAACAGGATTTTTTGACCTCATTTATCACCGTTTAATACGTATACATTGACCCGAGTTATGATGAACAGGCGAATCAAACTATTTTTTTATAAAGTTACGCATTGGGAATACTGGCCTTTCCTGATTGTGTATATTCCAATTTATTTTCTTTGGTCCTATTATTCCATCAAGGCAAAATCTATTTTTTTCTTTAATGCGTCTAATCCAACCATAAAAAATGGCGGCTTTATGATGGAGTCCAAAAAACAAATCTACAATTTGATTCCACAACACTATTACCCAAAAACGGAATTAATAAAAGAAGGAACTACTCTTGAAGAAATTTTAAATACGATTCAAGTAGCAAAAATAAAATATCCTTTGATTGCAAAACCAGATATTGGATTGCGAGGCTCCGGAGTCAAAAAAATTAACAATGTTCAAGATTTAAAAGAATATGCTGAAAAAGCAAATTTTGATTATGTAGTGCAAGATTTAATTCCGTTTGACAATGAAGTCGGGATTTTTTATGTGCGCCATCCTCTTGAAAAAACCGGCAGAATTACCGGAATAGTTTCTAAAGAATTTCTGATTATTACCGGAAACGGATTCTCCACCGTAGAAGAATTAATCAAAGAAAATCCACGATACGAACTGCAATTAAAGGTTTTGAAAAAAGAATACGGAAAAAAACTACTCGAGATTCTTCCAAAAGGAGAAAAATTGAATCTGGTGCCGTATGGTAATCATGCACGAGGCGCAAAATTCATAGATGGAAGCCATTGGGTCACACCAAAATTGACACAAACTATTAACGAAATGTGTTTGCAAATTCCTGGTTTCTACTTTGGGAGAATGGATGTGATGTATAATACCATTGAAGAACTAGAACAAGGATTGAACTTTTCAGTTGTGGAGCTGAATGGAGCGGCTAGTGAACCCACCCATATTTATGATCCAAAACATTCTTTGTTTTTTGCTTGGAAAGAACTTGCGCGTCACATTACCTACATGTACGAAATAAGCGTGGCAAACCATAAAAATGGTACTCCATATTTAGGGCATAAAGAGGGGATGAAAGAGTACAGAATGCATCTGAAGCAAAGCTATAAAATTGTAAATTTCTAAAATAATGAAGGCATTAAAGAACATTTTTGTTGGTTTTTTAGTGAGTTTTATCGGGTCGATACCCTTGGGTTATTTGAATGTTGTAGGTTTCGAAATCTATTCAAAGCTAGGAATGAATAGCTTGTTTTTCTTTTTATTAGGAGTGATTTTCGTAGAGATGGTTGTGATTTATCTCACTTTAATTTTCGCAAAGCAATTAGTAAACAATAAAAAATTAATCAAAATTATTGATTTTTGTGCCGTTCTCTTTCTGTTGATTTTAGGGTATTCTTTTTATGCTAATTCCAGTCAAATAATGGAAGAACAAGGGATTTTAGAGAGTTATGCTATGTGTTCTCCTTTTCTTATTGGTGTATTGTTGAATTGTATCAATTTTCTTCAAGTACCGTTTTGGACCGGCTGGAATCTCTATTTGATAAATGGGGATTATATTTCCATTGTAAATAAGCTCAAACTGTATTATATTGCAGGAACTTTGGTAGGCACATTTTTTGGGATGTTAAGTTTAGTTTTGATATTAAATACCTTATCTAAAAACACAACCAGTTTTTATCAATATGTAATGCCAGTAGTAATTCCGTCATTTTTTGTGGTTTTGGCTCTTGTTCAAATGGGTAAAGTCTACAAGAAATATTATCGAAATAAAACCCTTTTATAAAATAGAAATCTCAATATCATGAAAAAAGCATTCCTATCTCTTTTTTTAATTTTCTTAGGTTGTCTGTCAACTCAAGTTATTGTCGCCCAAACAGCTAGTAAGACGCAAAAAAAACCAGTTGATATTGACTATAAAGTATCAGAAAATGACGTTGCTAAAACATTAAAATATTTAGCTTCAGACGAACTGGAAGGAAGGGAAACCGGAAAAGAAGGAATGGTAAAAGCGGCGGATTATTTGGAGCAGTTTTTTAAAGACAACAATGTAAAACCTTATTTCAAATCGTATCGCGATACATTATCCACTTTTAAGGGAACCGCTTTTAATATCGTCGGTTTTGTTGAAGGGAACGATCCGGTTCTTAAAAATGAATTTATAATGCTAAGCGCACATTACGATCATATTGGCTTGGATAAAAAAGGAGTGAAGGGAGATTTTATAAACAATGGTGCCAATGATGACGCTTCAGGAACAACTGCAGTTGCTGAAATGGCAAAATATTTTAGCATAGCCAAAAACAATAAGCGAAGTATTCTTTTTGTATTTTTTGCAGGAGAAGAAAAAGGGTTATTAGGTTCTAAGCATTTAGCCAAAAAACTGAAAGCGCAAGATTTTAAATTGTATGCTCAATTCAATATTGAAATGATTGGTGTGCCAATGAAAAGAGCGTATCTAGCTTATATTACTGGTTTTGATAAATCCAATATGGCAGGAAAAATCAATGAATATACTGGAAAAAATACGATAGGTTTTCTTCCAAAAGAAGCCGAATATAAATTATTTTACAGATCCGATAACTTCTCTTTTTATGATGTTTTTAAGGTGCCTTGCCAATCAGTGAGTACATTCGATTTTGAAAATTTTGACTTTTATCATCATGTTTCGGATGATTTCAAAGCGATGGATATTCCTCACATGACTTCTTTTATTCAAGAATTATTACCCGCTGTAACGCAAATGGCAAATACGCCAACACAAGAAATCGTATTGCTTAAATAGTTTTAGAAACCGGCTGATTCATATTATACGCTAATATAGAATAGTCATTATTATTGAACTGAAAATCCCCAATAATGGTCCATTTCAGTTTTTTGGTATGCGCTTTCATAGACGGGATATTTATTTTATTGATAAATGTCAAACCCAACGCATATTTTTGTGCCATGTGTATTCTCATGAATTCAAACAATGGTTTGATCAATCCCCTGCCACGGTATTCCTTGTGAATGCAAATGGGTCCGTATTGAAAACTATTTGTTGTGGTGATTTTAAAATCTAAAAAGTGTAATTCAGGAAACAAGGAGCTCATGTAATTAAAAATGGGCCATTGTTGGAAAAACTCCCAACTTCCTGCAAAAATGTAAGCAATGATTTTGTTGTTTTTCTTGGCAATAAATAATTCTGATTTTTGAATAACTTCGGTTAGTTGTAGTATTGAAAATGGCGTAGTAACAAATCCAGAAATTTTTTCTTCTTCGGATAAATTTACTACAAGATACAATTCTTGTAATACCAATACATCATCAATGTCACTCATTTTTGCAGTTTCGAATTGTATGCTTTCGGTCATTTTTCTTGAAATCTGATGTTAATTTGGTTTGTCAAAAATAATTAAAATTCCTGAAATTTTTAATTTTTATTGTAACAACAATCCTTTGCCTAAAGCCTTACTTTTTTGTCGTTTTTGTTTATTTTTGCAACATGAAAAATATTATCATCACAGGAACGAGTAGAGGAATAGGATTTGAATTGGCATTGCAATTTGCCAATGCGGGACACCAAGTACTAGCCATATCCAGAAAGATTCCTCAAGCTTTATTGGGCAACGAGAATATTATCTGTCTTTCAGTTGATTTGTCCAATGAATCTGAATTAGTGAAAGTAAGTGATTTCCTTTCTAAGTCTTGGAAACAAATAGATGCAGTCATTCATAACGCCGGAAGTTTATTGTTGAAACCTTTCTCAGAAACGACTCAGGAAGATTTCGAAAACATCTATAAGGTCAATGTTTTTGGAGTGGCTAATTTGACTCGAATTTGCCTGCCTTATCTGCAAAAAGGAAGCCATGTAGTAACCATAAGTTCTATGGGTGGGATTCAGGGAAGTTTAAAGTTTGCTGGATTAGCAGCGTATAGTTCAAGTAAAGGAGCCGTGATTACGTTATCAGAGTTATTAGCTGAAGAATATAAAGAACGCGGGATTTCTTTCAATGTTTTGGCTTTGGGTTCCGTGCAAACAGAAATGTTGGCAGAAGCTTTTCCGGGATATCAAGCGCCAATATCAGCGGGCGAAATGGCGAATTATATTTATGATTTTACTTTGACTGGAAATAAATATTTCAATGGTAAAGTGTTGCAAGTTTCTTCTACGAATCCTTAATTTATAACTCACGTCTATTTTGAGCGAAACCTTAGCCAGATTTATTCCAGAGCATGCGGTAAAACCCGTTTTTGAACTTATTGTTGCTAATCAAGTGCATCTTAAGATTGTCAACGAGCGTCAGACACGTCATGGTGATTATCGAAAAGGCTTAAACGGAAAGCATGAAATCACGGTAAATTCAAATCTCAATAAATACAAGTTTTTGATTACCTTGATTCATGAAATATCGCATTTGGTTGCGTTTGAAAAATTCGGTAGAAATATTAAACCGCATGGAAACGAGTGGAAATATTCTTTTCAACGGTTGATGATTCCTTATATTCGACCAGAAATTTTCCCAAATCAATTGTTGCCTTTGTTGGCTAGACATTTCAAAAATCCTACAGCCAGTAGTGATACTGATGCTACTTTGGCATTAGCCTTGAAACAATTTGACCAGCAAAATGACAAAAATTATGTGTTCGAGATTCCCTACGGTAGTGTTTTTAGGATCCAAAATGGAAAGATTTTCAAGAAAATAGCCGTAAGAACCAAGCGTTTTGAATGCCTAGAAATGAGTTCTGGAAAAATGTATTTATTCAATCCAAATGCTGAGGTGGAATTGTTGAAATCCAGTTAGTTTTTACTCTTTCAAATACGCTTCCCGTACTTTTTTGAATAAATTTGAAGAATAAACAAAGGCAACAACTGCCTCATTATCGGTTCTGAAAATTTCTTCTTTGTTTCCTTCCCAGGCTTTTAAACCATCTTTTAGGAATAGAATTTTCTCTCCAATTTCCATCACGGAGTTCATATCATGCGTATTTATGACCGTTGTGATATTATATTCTTCAGTAATTTCCTTAATTAGATTATCAATTAATATAGCGGTATTTGGATCCAATCCCGAGTTTGGTTCATCACAAAACAGGTATTTGGGGTTGTTTACAATGGCGCGGGCAATAGCAACGCGTTTTTGCATTCCTCCTGAAATTTGCGAAGGGAGTTTTTTATGGGCGTCAGTAAGATCGACTCTTTTTAATACAAAATCTACGCGCTGCTGAATTTTTGCTTTATTGTCTCTAGTGAACATTTTTAATGGGAAGCCAACATTTTCAGCTACAGTCATGGAATCAAATAAAGCACTTCCTTGAAAAACCATTCCAATTTCAGTGCGAAGTTCTCGTTTTTCGTCAGACGTTAATTCCGAGTAAATTCGG
The DNA here is from genome assembly GCF_003968735.1 of Flavobacterium sp. RSP49. NCBI lineage: Bacteria > Pseudomonadati > Bacteroidota > Flavobacteriia > Flavobacteriales > Flavobacteriaceae > Flavobacterium > Flavobacterium sp. RSP49. Next base: position 48,646 of record NZ_RYDN01000002.1, read on the forward strand.
CCATCAAATGAAATTGTTCCAGATTCCGGAGTATGAATGCCTAAAAGACTTTTGAGCAAAACTGTTTTTCCGGATCCACTTTGTCCAATAATTAAATTGGTTTTTCCGGTTTCAAAAACCGTAGAAATACCTTTAAGAATTTTATTTCCACCAAATGATTTTTCTATGTTTTGTACTTCTATCATGATCCTAGTAACAACTGTGTTAGTATATAATTGAATAGTATTATGGAAACTGATGTCCAAACAAAAGAAACGGTACTGGCTTTACCTACTTCAAGCGCACCACCCTTCATATAATAGCCATGAAAAGAGGGGATTGTGGCCAGTAACATGGCAAATATCAGTGTCTTTATGAATGCATAAACAATGTGGTACGGAATGAAATCCATCTGTGTGCCATTTATAAACTCAGTACTAGAGATAAAACCACCATAAACTCCTGCCATCCAGCCTCCCAGAACTCCCAGAAACATTGCAATTCCTATTAAGAATGGGTATAATAATAAGGCGATTATTTTAGGAAAAACCAAGTAATTTAAGGAGTTTACACCCATCACCTCTAAGGCATCAATTTGTTCGGTAACCCGCATAGTTCCTATACTGGAGGTAATAAACGAACCCATTTTTCCGGCCATAATCACGGAGATAAAAGTGGGGGCGAATTCTAATATTACGGATTGTCGTGTCGCAAAACCGATAAGATATTTTGGAATTAATGGGTTAGTTAGATTTAAAGCAGTTTGTATAGCAACTACACCTCCAACAAAAAAAGAGATAAAGGCAACAATACCAAGAGAGTCAATGATTAGGTCATCAATTTCCTTGAAAATTAAATTTCTCATCACAGACCATTTGGTCTGTTTATTAAAAATTTCTCTCAGCATTAGGAAGTATCTTCCTATCTGTGTTATATATCGAATAAGCATCATAAGTTTTGCGAATATGGGCTAAATTACAAAAATTGTAAGGAGTTATATCTTTCAATTTAGCAGTTTTTGATTTTGGAAGCTAAAAAAGCTTTTCCTTCATTTTTTTTAAACGATATTTTCTAATGAATTTTGCTTGTTCTTCTGTAACTAATAATGGAGTTTTAGCTGCTTTAGCTTTCCAATAACCGCCGATGTAATCTACAAATAGTAGCGGTTTTTTCTTCATTATTGCCAGCTTTGCCGAAGCGATGGAAGTGATTAAAAAGCCGTAGCCTAAAGTATAAAATGCTTCGCCTTGTTTGTAACGTGCAGTTTTATTGTAATTAGCGCCAGTTGGTTTTAGGTGTTTTACCAGTAATGAAGTGTCCGTAATGACTTTCCATCCGTAAAATTTACATAGTAATTCATCTACGGTGTCCCAACCCATTGCCGGTTTTAAATTACCTATTTGCTCGAAGCATGCTTTTCTATAGGCTTTGAATGCGCCACGAATATGGTCTTTGTCAGTAAGATTTTCCAGAATCCATGTGCCATTTTTTTCGATATAAGCAAATCCGCCTGCCATTCCTATTGTTGTATCTTTTTTGAAAATGTTTAAAATAGTTTCAAAATAGTTGTTGGGCAGAATTAAATCGGCATCCAGTTTCACGATTACGTCATAATTTTCATCTAATGTTTCATAACCTTTGTGAAAGGCCTGAATAACTTTACTTCCCGGCAAATGAATTGCTTGGGAGGTTTTTGTGACCAATGTGATAAACGGATTTTCTTTGGCGAAAGCCATAACTATTTCGGCCGTTTTATCAGTAGAATTGTCATTGACTACGACTACTTTTTTGGGCAAAATGGTTTGCGAAATCAAAGAATTTAGCGTTAAAGCAATAAATGCTTCCTCGTTATGGGCCGGAATAACAATGTAATAATTCATTTAAAAATTTTTAGATTTTAGATTTTAAATTTCAGATTAACGATTTGTTGCAAGTCGTTAATCAGAAATCAGAAATCAGAAATCGTTAATCTATTTGATTTTTTCAGCGTAAACAATATAATATCGGTTGGTAAACTTTCTTAATAAGGGACGAATTCCAAATTTTTTAACGGGATTGGTCCATTTTTGCCGGTCTATTATTTTCCAGCCTGTTTTTTCTAATAGCCAATCGAGTTGCCAGTCTTCAAATTCATGGTAATGCCTATCCCAGGGGTCTGTTTTACTGCGGTAAGCTGGAGAAAACCACAGTCGCAATGGTATAGAAATAAAAAGTTTATCCGATTTTATTTCGTTTAAAATAGTGAAAGGATTTAGTAAATGTTCAAAGATTTCGAAAGCGGTTACAACCTCTTTTTGTTCTCTTAAAAATACGGATTGGTCCTTGTCTAAGTCTTCTCCGGTTGTGTTTGTAATTGTAAATCCTTCGGATTTCATGATTTTAGAGAAAGGGTTTTCAACGCCTAAGTCTAAGATGGTCTCTGAGGAGGAGACATGTTTTTTTAGAAATTCTAAAGTATGTTTAAATCTTTTATTGGGAAACGTTTTTTCGTACATGTTTTTTTGATTTGTCCGCTGGGGAACGAAGGCACAAATATAGTAATAAATGTGTTTTTGAAGATTGTTTTTTAGCCCGGATGGCAATGAAAATCCCGGAGCTTCAAAATGTAGTTTTTCAAGGTGCAAAAAGCGACTAAAAGAAGCTTTATTGCACCTTAGAAAAACAAGTTTTGTAGTGAGGAATTGTAATGGACAGCCGGATTAGCTCCTGATTACAATTTCCTAAAAAGAATTAATATCGGTAAATAAAGGCGTTGATGTTCATTCCTGCTCCAACCGAGGCAAAAATCATAACATCTCCTTTGTGTATTTCCTGATTTTCTATTTTGCCTCGGATGAGCAGGTCAAAAAGAGTTGGAACGGTAGCAACACTGCTGTTTCCCAGTTCATGGATACTCATGGGCATGATGTCTTTAGGAACTGTTCTGTCGTATAATTTGTAAAAACGCTGTATGATTGCTTCGTCCATTTTTTCGTTAGCCTGATGGATAAGAATTTTTTTGACATCATCAATACCTAGTCCGCTTTTGTCTAAACAACTTTTCATGGCTGCAGGGACATGATTTAATGCAAATTCATAGATTTTACGTCCGTACATTTTTATGTAGCGAATGTCCGGATCTAAATCAGGATTGTAGGATTTTCCAAAGAATAAATAGTTGGCTTCGTCATTTGCATAGGTGGCACTTTCATACGCTAACAAACCGGTGTCATCATCTGAAGCTTCAATGATAGAAGCGCCAGCACCATCTGAGTAGATCATGGAATCCCTGTCATGCGCATCGACTACTCTGGAAAGCGTTTCTGAACCTATAACCAAGCAGCGTTTTGCCATGCCGGATTTGATGTAAGCATTGGCTTGAAGTACGCCTTCGATCCATCCGGGACAGCCAAAAAGGATGTCGTATGCAACACATTTTGGGTTTTTTATTTGTAGCTTGTGTTTGACACGTGTGGCTAAACTTGGAAGCATATCGGACTGGCTTGTGCCGTATTTTACATCCCCAAAGTTATGAGCAAAGATGATGTAATCTATTGTTTCAGGATCAATTCCAGCATTTTTTATTGCTTTTTGAGCAGCAAAAAAAGCGAGATCAGAGGAGTTTAAATGATCCTCTGCATAACGCCGGTGTTCAATTCCGGTAATGCCCTTAAATTTATTAATGACTACTTCGTTTGGATAACCAAAAGCAGTTCCATCCTCGTTTAAAAAAACATGTTCGCCAAAATCTGTATTGCTTATTTTTTTCTCAGGAATATAACTTCCTATTCCAGCTATTTTTATTTTCATTGCGTTAATTTTCCAAAATTTATGCTAAATTAATCATTAAAAAATTAGTAAAGTCACAATGTTTACTATGCATGCATATAATTGTGAAATAATAATTTATTGGCTAAAATATTGAATTTTTTATTGTAAAAGGAATGTTTTGATGCGATTTTTATTTCTTACTTCTTTCAAATTAAAAAAAAATCTTTTTCATTTTTTTTGATCAAGGGGCTTCTCTGGTCAGGTAATTTTATTGCGCAAAAAAAATGTCTCGATTTCTCGAGACATTTTGTGGTGGTTTAACTTTCCATATAGGCTTCAATTGGTGCGCAGGAACAAACTAAGTTTCGGTCTCCATAGGCATCATCTGCTCTTCGTACGGTTGGCCAGAATTTATTCTCTGCAATGTAATCTAATGGGAAAGCGGCTTGTTCCCGAGTGTAAGGAAAATTCCAGATATCAGTAGTTAGCATGGCTAATGTGTGCGGCGAATTTTTCAAAACATTGTTTTTGTCTTCTAATGTTGCGTTTTCAATTTCTTTACGGATTGCAATCATGGCATCACAAAAACGATCTAACTCTTCTAGGTTTTCACTTTCTGTAGGTTCAATCATTAATGTTCCTGCCACTGGGAAAGAAACCGTAGGTGCATGGAAACCGTAATCCATCAAGCGTTTTGCAATATCAGTAACTTCAATTCCTTTTTGTTTGAAAGGACGGCATTCTAAAATCATCTCGTGTGCGGCACGACCCATTTCTCCAGAATACAACGTATCATAATGACCGTTTAGTTTCTCTTTAATATAGTTGGCGTTTAAAATGGCATATTGAGTAGATTGTTTCAATCCTTCGGCACCTAGCATACAGATATAGCCGTAAGAGATCAAGCACACTAATGCGGAACCCCAAGGTGCGGCAGAAATTGCTGTTATCGCGTTTTCTCCACCAGTTGGAATTACAGGATTAGTAGGTAAAAACGGCACTAATTGTGGTGCTACGCATATAGGTCCTACTCCTGGTCCGCCGCCGCCGTGAGGAATCGCAAATGTTTTATGTAGGTTCAAGTGACATACATCAGCGCCAATAGTTGCAGGATTTGTCAATCCAACTTGCGCATTCATATTCGCACCATCCATGTATACTTGGCCTCCGTTATTGTGTATCAATTGTGTGATTTCTCTAATGGCACTTTCAAAAACTCCATGAGTCGATGGATAGGTTACCATCAAACAGGCAAGATTGTCTTTGTGTAAAACTGCTTTTTCGCGTAAATCTTCTACGTCAATATTTCCGTTTTCCAATGTTTTAGTTACCACTACTTTCATTCCTGCCATCGCTGCTGATGCAGGATTCGTTCCGTGCGCGGATGATGGAATTAAAGCAATGTTTCTGTGGTGATCTCCTCTTGACTGGTGGTACGCACGAATCACCATTAATCCGGCATATTCGCCTTGAGCACCTGAATTAGGTTGTAATGTTGTTCCTGCAAAACCAGTAATGACGTTTAATTGGTTTTCTAATTTAGCCAACATTTCCTGATATCCTTGCGCTTGATCAAGCGGTGCAAACGGGTGAATGTTATTCCATTGTGGCATGCTTAAAGGCAACATCTCTGAAGCGGCATTCAGTTTCATGGTACAAGACCCTAATGAAATCATCGAGTGATTCAACGCTAAATCTTTTCGTTCTAACATTTTGATGTAACGCATCAAAGCTGTTTCTGAGTGATGTTTATTGAAAACATCGTGTTGTAAAAACGTTGATGTTCTGTTTACGTTTTCAGGAAAATGATTGGTTTTTGATAACGTTTCAATTAGTGTAAGCGGAGTCCCATTTGCAGAAGCGAAAACAGCAATAATTTTATTCAAATCAGCAATGCTTGTCGTCTCGTTTAAGGAAATTGAAATCGTATTATCATCAATGTAATAGAAATTAATTTCGTTTTCTTCTGCAATTGTTTTTACTTTTTTAGCGTCAGCCTTGATGACAATGGTGTCAAAGAAAGCAGTGTTCATTTGCTGGAAACCAGATTTTTCTAATGCATTAGCCAATGTCGCTGCTGAAGCATGTACTTTATTTGCAATATATTGCAATCCTTTTGGTCCGTGATACACGGTATACATTCCGGCCATAACGGATAATAATACTTGAGCGGTACAAATGTTAGAAGTCGCTTTATCCCGTTTGATGTGTTGCTCACGGGTTTGCAACGCCATACGCAAGGCGCGGTTTCCATCCGTATCAACTGTCACGCCGATGATTCTTCCTGGCATACTTCTTTTATATTCGTCTTTTGTTGCAAAATAAGCGGCGTGCGGACCACCGTATCCTAGCGGGATTCCAAAACGTTGTGTTGTTCCAAGAACAACAGCAGCGCCTATTTCTCCGGGAGGTGTCAGTTTAGCCAAACTCAAAATATCAGCGGCAACAGCTACTTTTATTTCGTTTGCAGCTGCTTTAGCGATAAAGGCAGTATAATCATGTACTTGCCCAAATTTTCCCGGATATTGAAGGATTGCTCCAAAATAGTCCGATGAAAAATCGAATGTTTCATGGTTTCCTAGTACTAATTCGACACCAATTGGCGTGGAACGTGTTTGTAAAACGGATAAAGTTTGGGGTAGTATTTCTTCAGAAACGAAGAATTTATTGGTGTTATTTTTCTTTTGATCCCGGGAGCGAACGTCAAAAAGCAATGCCATTGCTTCTGCGGCTGCAGTTCCTTCATCTAATAAAGAGGCATTTGCAATTTCCATTCCGGTTAATTCGATAACCATCGTTTGGAAATTCAAAATGGCTTCTAAACGGCCTTGCGCAATTTCGGCTTGATACGGCGTATAGGCAGTATACCATCCTGGATTTTCAAATACATTTCTTTGTATCACTGCAGGAATAATTGCGGCATTGTATCCTAAACCAATGTAGGATTGAAAAACTTTATTTTTATTTCCTAGTTTCTGGATGTGATTTGCAAACTCATATTCGGTCATTGCAGGTTCTAAATCTAAATCAGATTTTAAACGAATGTCACTTGGAATCGTTTCCTGAATCAATTGTTCCAGCGTTGCTGCCCCAATTGTCTTTAACATGTGTTCTAAATCATTTTCTCTAGGGCCAATGTGTCTTAATGCAAAAGCGTCTGTTTTCATTGTATATAAAATAGGTTGTGTGTTTCTTGTTTTAAAAGGCTGTAAAATTAAATATTAATATGCTATTAATTGCCTTTTTTAATCGGATTTTCTGTGAATTTTTCAACTAAAAGCCGTTCTTATTAACACTTTGATTAATTTTGTCTAATGAGGTTTTTTAAACAAATATTCGATTTTTATATAAATAGTAGTATTCACGTGGGTTTATCGTGTTATGCTTTAGTGCGAATGACGCACTATATGTTCCACATTCCAGTAGGTGAACCAGTTGCTAATTTTGTTTTTTTTGGAACTATTGTGGGGTATAATTTTGTGAAATACGATGCTTTGGCTCGATCCAAAAAGATAAAAATGCGCAAGGAACTAAAAGGGATTGCTTTGTTTAGTTTTTGCTCCCTTCTATTTGTAAGCTATTATTTCTTTATGCTGGAACGAGTGACGCAAATTACCGCTATTGTTTTTTTGAGTATTACCTTGTTGTATACGCTTCCTTTTTTTCCAAATAAAAAAAATGCAAGAAATTGGGCTGGTGTCAAAATTTATATCGTAGCATTGTGTTGGGTGGGTGTCACGCTAGGACTCCCAATTTTAGATGCGGGCATCCCAATAACCATAGATTTCTATCTAAAATGCATGCAACGCTTTATCTTGATTTTTGTATTGGTGCTTGTTTTTGAAATCATTGATATGGCACATGACGATCCGCATCTTAAAACCGTACCCCAACAAATAGGAGCAAACCATACCAAAATATTGGGACTGTTACTTTTGATTCCATTTTATTTATTGGAGTTTTTTAAAAGTAATTTAGATAAAGATCAATTGATTGTAAACTTCATTTTAGTACTGATGATTTCATTATTTTTGATTTTTGCCAATGAAAAACGATCAAAATATTATACTTCTTTTTGTGTTGAAAGCATTCCGATAGTTTGGTGGTTGTTACTTTTATTATTTTAAAAAGCACTTAATTGGTGAGTACGTTCACTAATAATAGTATTAATTTGGTGAATAGGATATTTTTCTAGTGTTGATTAAAGATAATTTTCGAGAATTTTTGAAGTAGTTTGGTCTTTGTGTACGTAGTGTGTTGGTTTTTACTGTTTATTTTCAGACAAAGCTTTTAATACTTTGTTTCTTTCGAGAATAAAATTAATCATGTGATTTTTTAGAAACAAAAAATCAAATAGCGCTCCAAAAACACCATAGGGAACCTCATAATATACTTTGTCTTTCATTACCGTAAGCCCGTTTTTTTCGTAAAAAATATGTTCATGTCGGAATGATTTGAATTTTCCTTCTTCCATTTCATCCACAAAATAATCATACTGATTCATTGCTGTTATTCGGCTTTTGTGCATCAGATAAAAACCAAAATGTTTCCCGCGCCAAGTTACCGTTTCGTTGTAATTTATTAATCCAGAAGTTACTCCGTCAATGGCCGTTTCATTTGTGGTACTGGCAGATTTTTGGTGAAAGTCGATGTCTCTGGAAATGTCAAAAACAGTTTGTATGGTAGATTTTATTTTGGTCCTAATTTTTATTTTGGTCATTACATTTGTATTTTTCGTTTGTCTTCAATAGTGATTTTTGAGCCAATGGCCAGAAATACAGATGTAGGTTTTAAATCCTCGATAAAAGCAAATTCTTTTCCATAAACACCTTCAAAATCAATTACTGACTCGTTTTTCGTTACTTCAAATTGTTGCCATCGGGGATGCGTGACTTGGTATTCAAAAGTTTGATTTTCGTTGATTTTGGTATACCCAAAATAATGCTCCGTAATAAACTCAGCTTCGGAATCCGGTGCAATTGCAATGGGATTTTTTTGGGTTGTTACCTGAATCGTATTCCATTTGTTTTTTACTTTCCATTGGTAAATAAATTCTCTGGAGTTTTCATTTACTTTCAAGGTATGTTTCATGGGTAACGTGCGGTAATGCTCATTGTAAAACGTATTAGCGACAAATGAAATGGCAAGTTTAGGGACAATTTCGCTGATAAAAACAGCACCTCTTTTCCATACACCATTTTCAAAACGCTTTACGTAAAAACGAAGATTGACCTCTTCAAAATCAGAATGAAATGGGATTTTTATTCCTAAAACGCGCACGTTTTCAAACAAGAATCCAATAAAACTAACATAACATTTGCCGTTCCATAAATCGATTTCTGTTCCTTTTGGGACATATTTCTCTAGAATTTCCGGATTGACCACATAATTAATCAGGGCTAAATTATTCCACTCGGCTTTTAAGAAACTCATTTTTTTGTTGGTTTTAATTTTTTTAGGTGTGTGAAATGCTATTAAAAAACCCGAAGCCTGTTACTTCAGATTTTCAATAAGTTTTTTCTAAACCAATCCTGCTCTTCGTAACAAAGCTTCCGGTTTTGGTTCCTGTCCTCTAAAGCGTTTGTATAAAATCATAGGGTGTTCTGTTCCTCCTTTAGAAAGGACGTTTTCCTTGAATTTAGTTGCCACTTCTTTATTGAAAATACCTTTTTCTTGAAAATATTCAAAAGCATCAGCATCCAAAACTTCGGCCCATTTATAACTGTAATAACCCGAGGAATACCCGCCTTGAAAAATATGAGAGAATGAAGTACTCATCGCGTTTTCTTTTGTATCAGGATATAATTGTGTAGCTGCAAATTGCTCGGTTTCAAAAGCTTTGATATCCTCAATATTAGAAGAATCTTGTGCATGCCAGCCCATATCTAATAACCCAAAACTCAATTGACGCATTGTTGCCATTCCTTCCTGGAAACTGGCACTTTCCTTAATTTTATGGACTAATTCCATCGGAATCATTTCGCCGGTTTCATAATGATAGGCAAACAACGCCAAGGCCTCCGGTTCGTAACACCAGTTTTCCAGAATCTGACTTGGTAATTCCACGAAATCCCAATATACTGAAGTACCGGACAAACTTGGATATGTCGTGTTGGCCAACATGCCGTGTAATGCGTGACCAAATTCATGAAATAAGGTGGTTACCTCGTTAAAAGTTAATAAGGATGGTTTTGTTTCGGTAGGTTTCGTGAAATTACAAACAATAGAAATATGCGGTCTTTCGTTAATTTCTTTTTTAACATATTGCGATTTAAAAGAAGTCATCCAAGCTCCGTTTCGTTTGCCTTTTCTTGGAAAGAAATCAGCATAAAACACCGCAACTAATTGACCGTTTTCATCTTTTACTGCGTATGTTTTTACTTCTTCATGGTATTTATCTACTTCGTAAACTTCTTCAAAAGTAATTCCGTATAATTTTTGTGCTACTGCAAAAGCACCGTCTAGAACTTTTTCTAATTGAAAATACGGTTTTAAAATTTCATCATCCAAATTGAATAATTGTTGCTTCAATTTCTCCGAATAATACGCACCATCCCATTTTTGAAGTTGCTCGATTCCGTGTAACTCTTTTGCAAAAGCGGTCAATTGTGCAAATTCTTTCAAGGCTGCCGGTTTGGCTTTTTCTAATAAATCATTCGAGAAGGTTTTTACTTTCTCCGGACTTTCGGCCATGCGCTCTTCCAATACAAAATGAGCATGAGTAGCATAACCTAAAACTTGAGCTCTGTCAAAACGCAATATGGCAATTTTCAGTACAATTTCCTGATTGTCAAATTCGTTGTTTTGAAAACCTTTGGCACCGAAAGCGATTGCCATTTCCATGCGTAATTCCCGATTGTTGGCATAGGTTACAAACGGAACATAACTGGGATAGTCCAATGTGAAAATCCATCCTTCTTTTTCTTGGCTTTTAGCCAATGAACGAGCAGCTTCGATAGTTCCGTCTGGCAAACCGGCTAAATCTGTTTTGTTAGTAATATGCAGTTGATAGGCCTGTGTTTCGGCCAAAACATTTTCGCCAAACTGCAAACTCAATTTCGATAATTCTTTATCAATTTCTCGCAATTGATTCTTTTTATCTTCCGGTAAATTCGCTCCATTTCTGGAAAAGCTTTTGTATTTTTTGTCTAAAAGCGTGGTTTGCTCCGGATTGAGATTTAGTTTTTCTCGTTGCTCATACACTGTTTTTACTCGTGCGAATAAATCCGGATTAAGACGCACATCGTTGCCAAACTCAGAGAGCAGAGGCGAAACTTCCTGCGCGATTTTTTGAATTTCGTCATTGGTTTCGGCTGAATTCAAGTTGAAAAAGATGCTTGAGATTCGGTCCAAAACGTCGCCGCTGAATGCTAATGCTTCAATCGTGTTTTCGAAAGTGGGTTTTATCGGATTTTGTATAATTGCATCGATTTCGGCTTTAGCCAATTCGATCCCTTTTTGAAAAGCAGGAAGAAAATCTTGGTTTTTAATTTTCGAAAAAGGGGCAGTATTGTACTTTGTATTGAAAGGGTGCGTTAGGATGCTCATTTGTATTTTGTAATAAAAATAATTTGATGTTTAAAGAAATCAAAGGTACGGATTTAATAAAAAAAATGGGGTTATCGAAGGAATTGATTTGGGTCAAAATAGCGGATTCAAAAGTGTTATTTAAATGTTATTTATTTCTTTTGGAAACAATAAAGCCTTAAATTGTCAAAATAAGATTGGTTTTAGAATAATAAATCAAAGAAATATAACAAACAAAAGAAAAAGATGAATTATCAAATTACAATAAATAGAGTCAATACCGTAGATGAAATTGAAGAATATTGGACAAATAAAGACTATATTAAACTCTTAGAAAAATTCGATTATCCGGATGCTGATGATGGGGATGCCGCAAGTTTAAGAGAATTATTGTTTATGGCGATAAGTGATTTCGAACCAAAAGATGCCGCTGCAATACTATTGGAATACAAATTATCAGAAGATTTAAATGAAGGTCAAATTCAGCAAATTTCAAACGATATGCTTTTAGATAAAGTATGTGAAGAATATCCTGAAATTGGATTGCATTCAACATTGTTTCATATCAATCAATTGCTTTTCAAAGCTTACAACGGTACTTTTCCTAATGCAAAAGCGACAATTGTTGAATGCGGTTTGGTCCCGGCCGAAGGAGAAAATGATAACGTACTGACTAAAGAAAATATTCTAAAACTATTAAACAACGGTTTGTCTGGCAGTAATTTGATCAAAAGATTGTTCGATTTGCCAATGACTGAAAACGCGCCTTTTCAGGAAGCAGAAGATATTTTATGGGACGTTAAGACCGCAGATAATTTGAATTATACGATTACAACTTCTGAATACTGGTTGAGTAGGGAGGATATTATTGCATCAGAATTTGAAGGAATTCTTGAAATTGTTGTTGATGCAGAATAAATTATTTCACTATCTGAATTCATAAAAAAAGCTCCGTCATGGAGCTTTTTTTTATTTTTGGAGGATTTGGGAAGCGATATTAACGGCTTCTTTCAATCCGGTTTTGTACTTAATTATTTTCTCCAGTACACCCTCGTTGTGACTTCCTATGATTTGGGCGGCAAGAATACCTGCGTTCTTGGCGCCATTTAAGGCTACGGTTGCTACGGGAACGCCACCTGGCATTTGCAGAATGGATAAAACGCTGTCCCAGCCATCGATTGAATTACTGGATTTTATAGGAACGCCAATTACGGGAAGTGGCGACATTGAAGCGACCATTCCGGGTAAATGTGCCGCACCGCCAGCACCGGCAATAACAACTGATATGCCACGGGTGTGTGCGTTCATGCTAAAATCAAATAATTTTTCAGGCGTTCGGTGTGCCGAAACGATATCGACTTCAATTTCGATTTCAAATGCTTTTAAGATATCTATGGCTTCTTGCATGATCGGCATATCTGAGATGCTTCCCATTATTACGGCTACTTTCATTGTTTCTTATTTAAAGATTTAAAGATTTAAGCATTTAAAGATTTTTGAGAAATTCAATTTAATTAATGTTTTGAATTTTTCAATCTTTAATTTTTTCAATCTTTTAATTAACTTATCACTCTAATCGTATTCTTTACCTCTTCAGCAATTCTTCGGGCTTCGTTGATGTCTTCATTAACGATGGTTACGTGTCCCATTTTTCTAAAAGGACGCGTTTGTTTTTTTCCGTAAATATGTGGTGTAACACCATCCCAACCCAGTATTTTTTCGATGTTTTCGTAGACTACATCTCCTGAAAAACCTTCTTCGCCCACTAGATTTACCATGATTCCGGCTACTTTACTGTCGGTATTCCCTAAAGGCAAATCTAGAATGGCACGCAAATGATTTTCAAATTGCGAGGTATAACTGGCTTCAATCGAGTAATGACCTGAATTGTGCGGGCGTGGAGCCACTTCGTTCACAAGGATTTTATCGTCTTCGGTTTGAAACATTTCTACGGCTAATAGTCCTACATGATTGAATTTTTTAGAAACATTCAATGCTATGGTTCTTGCTTTTTCGGCAACTCTATCATCAATCCGGGCAGGACAAATCACATATTCTACTTGGTTGGCTTGGGGATGAAATTCCATTTCTACCACAGGATACGTTTTTATTTCACCGGAAGGATTGCGACAAACGATGACAGCTAATTCTTTTTTGAACGGAATCATTTCTTCGGCAATACATTCTACATTGGCTAAATTATCCAAATCCGAAATGTGTCGAATTACTTTTACGCCATTTCCATCATAACCAAATTCCGTACATTTCCATACAAACGGCAGTTTTGTTTTCGAATCCAGAATATCAACAACGAGACTTTTTAAATTGTGAAATCGTTTGTAATTTGCGGTTGGGATGGCATGTTGAATGTAAAAATCTTTCTGAATTCCTTTGTTTTGAATGAGTTTCAACGTTTTTGGCGAAGGAAAGACCTTTAACCCTTCTTCTTCTAGTTTTACCAAAGCTTCCAGATTGACTAATTCGATTTCGAAAGTCAAAACACTTACTTTTTTACCAAAGTTATACACGGTTTCAAAATCCATTAAATCCCCTTTGAAGAATTGGTCACAAGCTATTTTGCAAGGCGCATCATCACTTGGATCCAAAACATAGGTTTGTATGTCGAACTTTCGAGTGTCAAACAATAGCATTTTGCCCAGTTGTCCGCCACCGAGAATTCCTAATTTGAAATCAGAAGAAAAATAATTCATGGTGTAATTGTATGTTGAAGCAAAGATACTTTATAATGATGGAATCCGAAAACACAATTTTATTTTCTTGGGAATTTTTATTGTAGCTTTTATAGCTTTCAATCCATTTTGAAGCCCTTTAATTTGTAATTTACTTAAAATTACAAATTAATTCCCATTTATCAATTCCCAAATCCGAATTCTGTATCTTTGCACATTATTTTAAAAATGAAAATAATGATACAACTTCACGACAAACAATTTGTTCCGTTTATTTCTGCTAAAGAAATTGATTTTGCCATCACTAAAATGGTGCAACAAGTGGAAGACGATTTTATAGATGAAATACCAGTATTTGTTGGAGTATTGAATGGTGCTTTTATGGTCGTTTCTGATTTTATGAAACAGTATAAAAAACCATGTGAAGTTTCTTTTATAAAAATGGCTTCTTATGAAGGAACTTCTACCACAAATGAGGTAAAACAATTAATAGGATTAAATCAGGATTTGACTGGACGCAGCGTTGTTATCATTGAGGATATTGTTGATACTGGAAACACTTTGGTGGAACTCAAAGAATTATTCAAAAAACAAAATGTAAAACATTTCAAAATAGCGACACTCTTTTTTAAACCGGAAGCATATACAAAAGACATTAAAATAGATTATATTGGGATTCGAATCCCAAATAAATTTATTGTAGGTTTTGGTTTGGATTATGATGGTTTAGGAAGAAATTTATCCGAAGTATATAAACTAAAAGAATAACTACCAACACATTATGACTAACATTGTTTTATTTGGAAAACCAGGAGCAGGAAAAGGAACTCAAGCAGAATTTTTGAAAGACAAGTACAAATTAACACATATTTCCACGGGAGATGTATTTCGTTTTAATTTAAAAAACAACACAGAATTAGGCAAACAAGCAAGAGTTTATATGGATGCCGGGGATTTAGTACCGGATGAATTGACTACAAAAATGTTGATTGATGAGGTAAATAAACATCCAGACACAAACGGAATTTTATTTGACGGATATCCAAGAACACTATCACAAGCCAAAGATTTAGATGCCTTTCTTGTTTCAATTAGTTCGACTGTTGCCGCAACAATTGCACTCGAAGCCGATGATGAAATCCTGGTACAACGGTTGTTAGAAAGAGGAAAAACAAGTGGTAGAATTGACGATCAAGACGAAGAAAAGATCAGAAATCGCTACCAGGAATACAATGAAAAAACAGCGCCATTAATGGATTATTATCAGGGACAAGGAAAATTTCACGCAGTAAATGGAATTGGTACCATTGCAGAAATTACCCAAAGAGTAAGTACCGTTATTGATCATTTATAGGAGCAGTTCCAGCTGTACTTTGCAAGTCCTCAAGAAAAATAGTTTTTTTACCTTTGGGCTTTCCACTGCCATCTGGGCTATAAAATTGAGGTTACAAACAACCGATTTCAAAACAAAAAATGGAGGAATCACATTTTAATACACAAACGAATCAACTAAGAAATTGGAAATACTAATAATATTTTTTCTAATACTGCTTAATGGAATTTTTTCCATGTCAGAAATCGCATTGATTTCGGCACGTAAAAATAGATTAGAAACTTCTGCAAAAAAAGGGAATAAAAATGCTCAAATTGCATTGGAATTAGCCAATTCTCCAAACAAATTTTTATCAACCGTACAAATAGGAATTACCTTGATAGGGATTCTAACTGGTATTTATAGTGGGGATAAAATCACATTTGACGTCGAAACTTACATCAATAATTTTGAGATACTCAAACCGTATGCCCATTCTGTTTCTGTTGGGATTGTTGTAGTGGTTTTAACTTTTTTTTCTATGGTTTTAGGAGAATTACTACCCAAAAGAATTGGTTTAAATCATCCGGAAACCATTGCAAAAACGGTGGCATTACCCATGAAAATTATTTCGGTAATTATGGCTCCATTCATTTGGATGTTGACGCATTCAACGGAATTTTTGTTGAGTATTTTACAAATAAAACCAACAGCTGACGGCAAAGTTACAGAAGAAGAAATTAGAGCGATTATCAAAGAAGGAACTGAAGGAGGCGAAGTTCAGGAAATAGAGCAAGATATTGTGGAACGTGTTTTTCATATTGGTGATCGGAAAATAAATTCTTTGATGACACATAGAAAATCAGTAGTTTTTCTACCTTTTCATGCGGATAAAGAACAGGTTAGAGAGTTTATGCTTAAAGAGTTGCATTCTATTTATCCTGTTTACGGTGAGAATTATGATGATATTGTAGGGGTTGTTAACCTAAAAAATATTTTTGCCCATTTTGAGAACGAAAATTTCAATTTGGCTGATATAATGACCGAAGCTCCCTTTTTGATGGAGCAAACCACGGCGTATGTAGCGTTAGAGAATTTTAAAAAAACCGGAATACATTACGCATTTGTATCTGATGAATATGGTGTTTTTCAGGGTGTTATTACACTGAATGATATTCTGGAAGCGCTGGTTGGAGATGCTTCGGATTTTTATAAAGATGATTTTCAGTTAATTGAAAGAGAAGATGGAACATGGCTGGTTGACGGACATTATTCGTTGCACGATTTTTTGACGTACTTTGAGTTAGATGAGTTAATCAATGATTACGAAGTGACTACGGTAAGCGGATTAATAATGACAGAACTATCTCATATACCCAAACAAGGAGAGAAATTAATTTGGCAAAAATTTGAGTTGGAAGTTATCGATATGGATGGCGTGAAGATTGATAAAGTGATGGTGAAAGCCTTAAAGGGTTAGAATTTGGTTTAAAGTTTAATGTGTAAAGTTAGTGTGCCGCTACTCTTTAATATTTAAACGATAAACTTTTAAACAAAAAAAAATGACTGAAGGGAATTTTGTAGATTACGTTAAAATATATGTTTCATCCGGAAAAGGAGGAAAAGGATCTACGCACTTGCACAGAGAAAAATTTATTGAAAAAGGAGGCCCGGACGGTGGTGATGGTGGTCGTGGCGGCCATGTATATTTGGTAGGGAATAAAGCACTTTGGACATTGTTTCACCTAAAGTTTGCCCGACATATTAAAGCCGGTAATGGTGGAGATGGTAGTGGCGACAGGAGTACCGGTGCAGATGGTGACGATAAATTCATCGAAGTGCCGCTGGGTACTGTTGTAAAAGATAAAGAAACGGGTGAAATATTATTTGAAATTACTGATGAGGGTGAAAAACAAATTCTTTCTCGCGGTGGGAAAGGTGGTTTAGGTAACTGGCATTTTAGAAGCTCGACAAATCAAACTCCCAGATATTCTCAACCGGGACTGCCTGGGGCAGAGATGGATGTTATTTTAGAATTAAAAGTACTGGCTGATGTAGGTTTGGTAGGTTTTCCTAATGCAGGAAAATCAACATTATTGTCAGTGTTGACTTCTGCAAAACCAAAAATTGCCGATTATCCGTTTACTACCTTGAAACCAAATCTTGGAATTGTAGCCTACAGAGATTTTCAATCTTTTGTAATTGCAGATATTCCCGGAATTATTGAAGGAGCAGCCGAAGGAAAAGGTCTTGGACATTATTTCTTGCGCCATATTGAACGGAATTCAACTTTATTGTTCTTAGTTCCAGTGGATACTCCGGATATCAAAGCGGAATATGATATTTTGGTAAATGAATTGACAAAATACAATCCCGAGATGCTTGACAAAGAGCGTTTGCTGGTGATTTCTAAATGCGATATGCTTGATGACGAGTTAAAGGCAGAGCTAAAAGTAGAGTTAGACGTTGCTTTCAAAGATGTTCCTTATATGTTTATTTCTTCTGTGGCTCAACAAGGTTTGACAGAATTAAAAGACAAGTTGTGGAAAATGTTGAACGACTAATTTTCATAAATTTCACAAAAAAGGTGTTCTAAAAAGACACCTTTTTTGTTGTCATAATTTAAGAATTAGTTACTGTTGTAGGTGTCAAATAAGAACTGTAATGTGTCAGGGACTGTATTAGCTAGTATATTAGGTATAGGAGTATCCTTATGAAGCCAGTTTTCTATAATTAAATCAAAATTATCACCTGCTTCATAAACTACTGGAACCCCCATTTTTTTTAGTGCTGCAGCATTACACTCCTGCTCATAATGATTTCGTATAGGAATGGTGAGTATTTTTTTTCTAAGATACAATGCTTCTGCGGGTGTCTCAAATCCACCACCGGTTATGACACCATGACAGTTGATTAAGCTTTGATTGAACTGTTTTTGATTTACAGGATAATACGTGATGTTGCCAATGGTATGTTTGAGTTTTACATCATTTAAAAACCAGTGAAAATTAATTTCGGAGCGTTTATTAAACGCTTTTTCTAAACAATCTTTTTGGAAAGACGGTAAATAAACCGTTATGTGTTTTAAGTCTTTTGGTTCGGCTTGTATGATTTCATCTTTAATAATTGGAGGGAGAATGAAAGAATCGTATTTCTCAAAATGTAATCCAATATATTGTGGAGAAGGGGCATAATGTTTTAGAATTATTTCTCCCATAAGGCTTTTTTTTTCTGGTCTTGGTGTTAGTTTTGACGCAAAACTAGCTTGATGTCCAAATTGTACCGAATGTACTTTCTGTAATTTACAAGCAAGAGAAGTAATTGAATCAAAATCATTTATTACAACATCATAATTTTTTAAAGGCAGCGAGCTTGCGTCTTTGAACATCTGTATTGGTCTAATGTTTTTTGCAATATTCCAGTAGTTCAAGCCACCACATTTACTGTAGTGCAAGCTGCAACCGTCGCTTTTGTATTTTACCGGTAAATCAATTTTTAGGCTAGCATTATTTCCACTCATGAAGAAGTCTACAGTGCCAAATTTTTGTAAATAAGGATAAAGTTGCATAGCTCTACTGATATGACCGTTGCCAGTTGCTTGAATTGCATAAAATATTTTCATGTTTGTTATTTAGATTGGATTATAACTGATTTCTTTTAAATATGGATTTATTAGGATAAGATGATTTTTCCTCAGAGTTATTAAGATAAAATTTTGGTTACAATGTCATTTATAATTGCATCTTCTTTTTTCTCATGGTCTATATAGTCCGTTTTTTTATACTGGTAAATGCTCCATTTTTCTTTTTTGTATTCTAATGCTATAAGGTTTTCTACCCAGTCACCACTGTTTAAATACATAACTTTTCCAAATTCGTTTTCGACTTCCCTCATTTGGGGTTTGTGAATGTGTCCGCAAACTACATTAATGTATTTTTTTTTGATGGCAATTTCTGCGGCCGTAGTTTCAAAATTTGATACAAAAGAAACTGCTTTTTTTACACTTTCCTTAATCATTTTAGAATAGCTTCTTTTTTCTTTTCCAAAAAGGACTAAAACCCAATTGATACAACTATTTATCAAAATCAATAAATCATAGCCTTTTCCGCCAAGTTTAGCTAAAATTTTAGCATAGCCTTTCGTAGAAGAATCGAAAACATCCCCGTGAAAAATCGAGGGTTTTTTTCCGTCTAAGTCCAGAATTAATTTATCTGCCAATTCAAAATTTCCTAAAATGAAATCGGAATATTTCCTTAAAGCTTCATCATGATTACCAGTAATATAAATAACTCGAGTTCCCTGATTCGACATTTTTATGATTTGTCGCAATACATTCATGTGTGAGGCGGGAGAATATCTTTTGCTAAAACTCCACATATCAATGATGTATCGATTTAAAACCAGCATTTTTGGCTGAATCGATTTCAAGTATTGTAGTAATTCATTGGCTTGGCAACCATATGTTCCTAAGTGTACATCGCTTAATACGACTAAAGGAATTTTTTTCTTTCTTTTCATAATTTGTTTTGACGAAATTAATTACTCTGTGTTATGGTAATGTGTCTTATGTATTATTATTACACGTTACATATTGATTTGTTAACTTTTTTTAAGACTAAAAAAGCTGTTTAATACTTTAAATTTTCCTTATTTTTGAAGAATGAAACATTTTATACTAGTCTTTTTATTATACCCTATTATGATTTGGTCCCAATCTGATTTTGAAAGAGCAGAAAAACTATATAAGGCGAATAAAATAGATCAGGCCGAGTTGGTCTTTGAATCTATTTTGCGGTCCAATCCATCGGATTTAAAAACGATTGAATATTTAGGAGACATTGCCGGGCAAAATAGATCTTGGGACAAAGCGATTGTTTATTACAAAAAGCTAAAAATTTTAAAACCTTCCGAAGCTGATTATCACTATAAATACGGAGGAGCTCTAGGAATGAAAGCCAAAGAATCCAATAAATTCAGGGCTCTTGGAATGATTGATGAAGTCAAATCCTCCTTCGAAAAAGCCATCAATCTGAATCCCAAACACATTCAAGCGCGCTGGGCTTTGATTGAAATATATATTCAGTTACCGGGTATTGTTGGCGGGAGTGAATCTAAGGCTATGAAATATTCCGATGAATTATTACGGTTGTCGCCTGTTGATGGATATTTGTCAAGAGGACATATTGAGGAATATTTTAAAAGGTATAAAGTGGCAGAACTACACTATAAAAAAGCAATACTAGCAGGAGGCTCCAAAACAAGTTATCAAAAATTAGCTGATTTGTATAAAAATAAAATGAGCGCGCCTGAAAAAGCAAAATCAATATTAGAAACCTATAATAATAAAGTTCAAGACTGATTTTTATTTCGTCTTGAATTTAAAAACCATAAATTAAAATGCGTACACATTTTATAGCTATTGGAGGAAGTGCCATGCACAATCTTGCTCTGGCATTACACAATAAAGGATATCAAGTTACAGGAAGTGACGATGCTATTTTTGAACCGTCAAAATCTAGATTAGACAAAAAAGGCATTTTACCTCCAGCATTAGGCTGGTTTCCTGAAAAAATAACATCAGCTATTGAAGCTGTAATTCTTGGCATGCATGCCAAAGCAGATAATCCTGAATTATTGAAAGCCCAGGAATTAGGACTCAAAATATATTCGTATCCGGAGTTTTTGTACGAACAATCTAAAAATAAAACACGTGTGGTTATTGGTGGCTCTCATGGAAAAACAACTATAACTTCGATGATTTTACATGTAATGCACTACCATGACATTGCTGTAGATTACATGGTTGGCGCTCAACTGGAAGGATTTGATACAATGGTGCATCTTACGGAAGAGAATGACTTTATCGTTTTAGAAGGAGATGAATATTTGTCCTCGCCGATAGACAGAAGACCAAAGTTCCATTTGTATCAGCCTAATATTGCTCTAATTTCAGGGATTGCTTGGGATCATATTAATGTTTTTCCAACTTACGAAAATTACGTGGAGCAGTTCGGAATTTTTATTGGCAAAATTACCAATGGTGGTATTCTAGTATACAATGAAGATGATGCTGAAGTAAAACGTGTTGCAGAAGCGGCTACAAATCCAATCCGAAAATTAGCCTATCATACCCCCAAATATACTGTTAATGAGGGTGTTACACTGCTGGAAACTCCGGAAGGCGACATGCCAATTGAAGTTTTTGGAGCACATAATCTAAATAATTTGGCTGGTGCCAAATGGATTTGCCAGAATATGGGTGTTGATGAAGCTGATTTTTATGAAGCGATTGCCAGTTTCAAAGGCGCATCAAAGCGATTAGAAAAAATTGCGGAGAGTAAAACAAAAGTGGCCTATAAAGATTTTGCACATTCCCCAAGTAAAGTGGCAGCAACGACTAAGGCGGTGAAAGAACAATATCCAAATCGTACTTTAGTGGGTTGTTTAGAACTTCACACTTATAGTAGCTTGAATGCGGAATTCTTGAAAGAATATGAAGGCGCACTTGAATATGCTGATACAGCTGTAGTTTTTTATTCGCCCGATGCCGTAAAAATCAAACAATTGGAGGAAGTAACACACGAGCAAATTGCTACTGCTTTTAACAGAAAAGATTTAATTATTTATACCAATCCAAAAGATTTTGCGAATTATTTGTTTAATTTAAACCTTGAAAATTCGGCTTTGTTGTTGATGAGTTCCGGTAATTACGGCGGATTGAATTTTGATGAAGTAAAGGAATTGGTAAAGTAAATAATGCTATGAAAGATTCTATAAGAATTGCTAAGACTACAAGCGAAAATCCTGATTTTATGGCTCTTATTAGCGCTTTAGATAAAAGTTTATGGGAGCGTTATCCCGAATTAAAAACCGACTATTGGGGTAATAATATTTTGGAATTAAACCCAAATGTTATTGTTGTATATTTAAAAAACGAAGCTGTTGCTTGCGGTTGTTTTAAAAAATATGATAAAAATACAATTGAAATAAAACGTATGTTTGTTTCTCCTGAGGTGCGAGGAATGGGATTGGCTCAAACTATTTTACGAGAATTGGAACTTTGGGCGCAGGATTCTGGATCATCATTTTCTGTTTTGGAAACATTATACAAGCAAAAGGAAGCCATTGCTTTGTATCAAAAAGCAGGATATGTAATTGTTGATAATTATGAGCCTTATGTGGGTTTAGACAATAGTATTTGCATGCGCAAACAAATTTAAACAACAAGCGAATGGCTGAAAATTCCTTTTTTCCTATTACCAATTGGTCCGAAGACGATAAACCACGTGAAAAACTAATGCTGAAAGGTAAAAGTGTTTTGAGTGATGCGGAACTGATAGCTATTTTGATAGGTTCCGGCAGCAGGAATGAGTCAGCGGTGGATTTGAGTAAACGGATTTTGGCAAGTGTAGATACTAATTTGAATGCCTTAGGAAAATTATCACTGTCTCAGCTCATGCAATTTAAAGGAATAGGAGAGGCAAAGGCCATTTCTATTATTGCTGCTTTAGAATTAGGAAGACGCAGAAGAGGCGAAGAGGTTGTGGAATTGACGAAAATTACTTCCAGCAAAATCATTTTCGAAATCATGCAGCCTATTATTGGGGAATTACCACACGAAGAATTTTGGATTATTTATATGAATAACTCCAATAAGGTACTGTCGAAATCCCAATTGAGTAAAGGCGGAATCACCGGAACATTGGTCGATGTGCGAATCGTTTTCAAAACGGCGCTCGAAATAGGAGCTACAGCATTGATCTTGTGTCACAATCATCCTTCCGGAACCTTGATTCCTAGTGATGCCGACAAGCAAATTACAAGAAAATTAAAATTGGCAGGTGATAGTTTAGAAATAAAAGTGTTGGATCATCTTATTATAACTGAAACCAGTTATTTCAGCTTTGCAGATGAAGGGATATTTTAAAATTACAAAATGAAACAAACACATATAAAGGACGTTTTTTTTGATTTAGATCATACCCTTTGGGATTTTGATAAAAATTCAGAGCTCACTTTTGAGACTATTTTCAATAGAAATCATCCAACGATAGCAACCAAGGAATTTATTGAAAAATATGTTCCAATTAACCAAGCGTGTTGGGCACTTTATCAATACGATAAGATTACCCATCAGGAGTTACGGTACAATCGATTGAAACACTCGTTTGATGCGTTGAGTTATACTATTTCAGATGAAGAAATAGAGACGATAGCGGAGGATTATATTCGGTTTTTGCCGGACAACAATCATCTTTTTGATGGGACAGTAGAACTTTTGGAGTATTTAAAACCTAAATACAATTTGCATATTATAACCAATGGTTTTGCGGAAGTGCAATTTAAAAAATTGAACAATTCAAAAATTGGAAGCTATTTTCAGACCATCACTAATTCAGAAATGGCTGGAGTAAAAAAACCAAATCCTATTATCTTTGATTACGCTTTAGATTTGGCCAAAGCCAAAAAAGAAAAAAGTATCATGATTGGTGATAGTTTAGAAGCGGATGTTCAAGGAGCACTGGATGCGGGACTGCAAGCTATTTTCTTTAATGAAAGTAAAGTTCAGGTAGAACAGCACATCATACAAATTAACCATTTATTAGAACTTAAAAAATATTTATAAAGATGAAAAAATCATTCGTATTCCTGCTGATATTAGTTGTTAGTTATTCCTATTCTCAATCGGTAAACGATTATAAAGCTGTGATTATTCCCGTTAAGTATGATTTCCTCAAAACAGAGAATCAGTATCGACTGACAACAATGTCTAAATTTAATCTAAACAAAGCCGGTTTTGAAGCTTTTTACAGCAACGAAGCCATTCCAAGTGATTACAATGACCGTTGCAGTTTGTTGTATATGGATGTTGTTAAAGAAAATGCTTTTTTGATGACTAAGTTATTTGTGACACTTAAGGATTGTTACGGGAAAATAATTTTCCAATCTGCAGTGGGGAAAAGCAAGGAGAAACAATATGAAACTGCGTATGGCGAAGCGCTTAACTACGCTTTTGAATCCGTTAATGAGTTGCAATATAAATATAACGGTACTACAAAAACAACTATGGAGCCAGAAGTTACCAAGCCCTTGACCGCTCCGGTGGTGTTGGCTCAAAAAGTAGTCAGCGCCTCAGTATCTGATGAAAAAGAAATGGATTTGCTTTATGCTCAGCCTACGGCAACCGGTTTCCAGTTGATTGATAGTTCTCCAAAAGTTGTTATGAAAGTTTTTAAAACCTCTAGTGCCGAATCTTTTATCGCTTTAAAAGGAGATATTAAAGGTGTTTTAATTGCTAAGAACAACCAATGGTTTTTTGAGTATTATGAAAACGACAAATTATATTCTGAAAAAATAGCAGTAAAGTTTTAGCGCAATTATAAATTAATTATTTTTCTAAAAGGGATGTACTGCGGTGTATCCCTTTTTGTATTTTAATAGCCATATTTATTTTTCCAGCGGTTTTTTAAGAATTCTCTTGTGATGTTTTCTCGGGAGTTATTTCCGGGAATATAGATGGGATTGTTGGACAGTTCATTAGGAAGGAATTCTTGTTCTGCAAAATTATTTGTGTAATCGTGTGCATATTTATATTCTTCGCCATACCCTAATTCTTTCATTAATTTAGTGGGCGCGTTGCGCAAGTGAATTGGTACCGGTAAATCGCCAGTTTGTTTTACAAGTTGTTGCGCAGTTCCAATGGCCAGATACGAAGCGTTACTTTTAGGGGAAGTGGCTAAATAAACGGCACATTGACTTAATATAATCCTGCTTTCCGGATATCCAATTGTGGCAACCGCCTGAAAGGTATTATTGGCCATAATAAAAGCAGTTGGATTGGCATTTCCTATATCTTCACTACTCAGGATAAGCATTCGACGAGCGATAAATTTAACATCTTCACCGCCTTCAATCATGCGGGCAAGCCAATACACAGCACCATTTGGATCACTTCCCCGAATGGATTTTATAAAAGCTGAAACAATGTCATAATGTTGCTCGCCGGTCTTGTCATACAAAACGGTATTTTGTTGTACTAAAGCAAAAACACGTTCGTTTGTGATTATAACATCGTCTTCTTCGGATGCATGTACAACAAGTTCAAAAATATTCAACAGCTTGCGTCCATCACCACCGGAAAGGCGCAATAAGGCTTCTGTTTCTCTTAGTTTAATGTTTTTGGTCTGCAAATAAGCGTCTGTTTTTATGGCGCGTTCCAGAAGTGTTTCTAAGTCTTTTTTGCTAAAAGCGTTCAAAACATACACCTGACATCGGGACAGTAGTGCTGGAATAACTTCAAAACTAGGGTTTTCTGTAGTGGCACCAATTAGGGTGATCCACCCTTTTTCTACCGCAGCCAATAACGAATCTTGTTGGGATTTGCTAAAACGATGAATCTCATCGATGAATAATATAGGGTTTTTAGCCGTAAACAAACCACCACTTTGCTTCGCTTTTTCAATCACCTCGCGAATGTCTTTCACACCGGAATTGATGGCACTCAAAATATAAAAGGGTCGTTTTGATTCCTGTGCAATAATTTGTGCTAAAGTAGTTTTACCAGTGCCCGGTGGCCCCCAAAAAATTAAGGAAGGGATAATTCCTTTTGTAATTTGTTGTGTCAAGGAACCATTTGGTCCAACCAAATGGGATTGACTAATATACTCTTCTAATTTTTGTGGTCGTATGCGCTCTGCAAGTGGTGCTTCCATTGTGCAAAATTAATATTTTTTTTAATCTAAGCCCATTTATGATTGTCAAATTTATTTTTTGGAGCTATTTCCAGCTGTACACTATATCCACGCAAAAAAGCGTGGGATGCCGTTTCCATCTGGGCTAGGAATTCTTGTGTTTAATTTTACTATTAGGTTACACTATGACAAAATTGCATTAAATTGCTTTTGGAGAAGTTTTTGAATTAAGAAGATCGTATAAACAAGTACGATTCATGGACAAACATTTTAAATTCACGAATTTAGTTATTGGACTGCCTCTTTTTTTTGTAGTATTCCTGTGGTTTATTTTTTGGCTCGAAATCCGATTTGATTTTGACTTTGTTCAAAACGGTATTTACCCTCGAACATTTTCAGGTCTGCAAGGAATCTTGTTCAGTCCTTTTATTCATAGTGATATAGAGCATTTGTACAACAACTCAATACCTGTATTGGTATTATTGGTCGCTTTACAATTTTTCTATGCGAAACAATCGTTGGCGGTTGTTGGGTATGGAATTCTATTGTCTGGATTTATTACGTGGATTATTGGTCGGGAGAATTACCATATTGGAGCCAGCAGTTTGATTTATGTGTTGTTTAGTTTTATTTTTTTTAAGGGAATTCAAACAAAGTACAATCGATTAATAGCCTTGTCTCTTGCCGTGATTGTTGTTTATGGGGGTTTAGTTTGGTATGTTTTTCCAAGTCCTGAGATTCCAGGTAATAAGTCTATTTCTTGGGAAGGTCACCTGGCAGGGTTGCTCTCCGGATTCCTTCTTACGTTAGTATATAAAACTCCAGAATATAAAAAAGTCCATAAGTATGATTGGGAACATCCGGATTATGATCCCGTGGCAGATAAATTCATGCAGCGATTTGATGCCAACGGTAATTTTGTAAATCTTCCAAAAAATGAAGAAAATGAGGAAAATGAAGTACAACAGCAATTATCAACGTATTATACTTCCAATTTCCATGTAGGGTATCACATTGTTACAAACAAAAAAAATGAATCAAAACGGGAGTCTTGATTCATTTTTAGTGTATTTGTTTTGGTTCCCTATTCTTTGGGAAGGGTTTGGAAATTAACTTCTCTGTCTTACCGCTTCGTATAAAAAAGCTCCACAAGCTACGGATACATTCAACGAACCAATAGTTCCAAACATGGGAAGTTTAGCTTTTTCGTCAACAATCTTCAATACAGATGGGTTTACACCACGATCCTCAGATCCCATAATTATGGCAACAGGCTCGTTCAAAGTGATATCATAGATGTTTTGATCTGTTTTTTCAGTTGCAGCAACTGTTTTGATACCGCTTGCTTGCAATAAGAAAATAGCATCTTTGATGTGTTCTACTTTGCAAATTGGAATATTGAATACAGCTCCTGCAGAGGTTTTTACCGTATCACCATTCACAGGAGCTGAGCCTGCTTTTTGAACAATAATACCGTTTACGCCGGTGCATTCAGCAGTTCTGATGATAGCGCCAAAATTACGAGCATCAGAGATTTGATCTAATATTAAGAACAATGGTTTTTTCCCGTTTTCAATTACAGATTCAATCAACGTTTCTAAATCAAAAAAGGAGATAGGGGATATGGTTGCCACTGCACCTTGATGGTTATTAGGCGTTAATCTATTTAATTTTTCAACCGGAACATAAGAAAAGTTAATATTACCGCGCTTCATCACTTTCATTAAGTCTTTCATCAGTTCGCTGCTTGCTTCCTTCTGAATGTAGACTTTGTCTACGGTCGCGCCCGCCTGTATGGCTTCGATTATAGCTCTAATCCCAAATATTTGATGTTCTTTTTCCATGCTGCAAATATATAAAAAAAACCACCATCGTAATGATGGTGGTTTTAGATATATGGAAATTTATTTAATCTAAATTTTAACTAAGGTAAAAGTTTGATTTTGTGACGATCCACTGAAGTTTAATCTTAAGTTAATGTCCCCAGTACAAGAACCTACAGATCCTGATCCAGTTACAGTTACCTTCATCCAGCCTGTGTAGTCGAACTGCTCATTAGCAGTAACAGTTGCTACTGCATTTGAAGGGTTGATTGTTACTATCATATAGGAAGTCGAAGGATTGTTTAAGTATGGATTGTTTGTATTTCTAATTCTAAATGTATACAATCCATCAGTGGATACGTATTGAACAGGCACTATATCTCCAACTGCGTAGTCAGCCCAAGCATCAGCGGTTACTTTGTAGTTACCATTGAAAGCAGCTGCACTAGCTAATGGACAAAAGAATTGAACTGAATATACAAATCCTGATGAGAAGTAAACTCCACCTACAACTGTACTAGAAGAGTTAGTGTTAGTAAATGTTCTACCATCCGTTAACACTAATTCTAATCTCATTGTAAATTTATCGGATGTAGTGTAACCTCCGGTTGTAAGCCCTAATTTAGCCAGAGTCTCAGCAAGTGTAGCACTTACTTCGCCTGTAGGTAAATTATTAGATCCTTTTGGAAAGGCTGTTGCGGAGTATGATTTTACTAATTTTTCTGCACTTGTTACTCCATTTTTAGTGTGTTTTACATACAATCTAACTTCTGATAGAAGATCTCCATTTTTACCATCTTGTTCTTCAATATTTACTGACCATTTAGAAGATGTATCAAAGAAATTAAAAGTAGATTGGTTTACTTTTAAAGTTCTTAAAAT
This sequence comes from Flavobacterium sp. RSP49, assembly GCF_003968735.1. Taxonomy (NCBI): domain Bacteria; kingdom Pseudomonadati; phylum Bacteroidota; class Flavobacteriia; order Flavobacteriales; family Flavobacteriaceae; genus Flavobacterium; species Flavobacterium sp. RSP49. The sequence goes on from NZ_RYDN01000002.1 coordinate 77,300, forward strand.
TGCACCTCTTGTAGTGTTGGCAAGTACATTGTCTGCAGTACTTTCTTCACTACTACAAGATTGTAATAGTATCATGCCCATTGCAAGTAAGCAATACGTTACGTTTTTTATATATTTTTTCATGTTTAATATTTATTAGTTACCAATTGGAAATCCAGTTGTAGCATTGTTATCCCAGAATACTCTTGCTGAAACGCTAGTTTTTTGCTTCATATTTGAATTAGAAGAAGATTCATTTGCAGGATATAAAAATGATCTTATAAATTGCCCAGGATTCGGTTCTAGATTTGGTTGAATTCTTTGAGGGAATCCAGTTCTTCTGTAAAAGTTGTACGCATCTGTACCGTTACCAAATAATGAGATAAACAATTCTTTTGCAAGAATTTCTCTTTGGCCTGTTAAAGTAGCAGCATCAAATTTGTTTCCAACTTCATTCATATAAGTTACATCTCTTGTTGTAGCAGGTACAGTTGATACAATAGCACCAGCATCTCTAGATATAAAAGCTCTCACTTTAGTAAATGATTTTTGAACTCCAGATAAAATAAATGCTTTAGCACTTCCAGTACCTCCGTATAACGCAGCTTCAGCTCTGTAGAAATCCATAGTAGAACTTAATAATATTGGTGTAACACCATCTCCTTTAGCTCCACTTAAGTTATTTACAGTTTTAAATGTATTATCATCAAAACGACCTCCTGCAGGATAAACTCCATAAGCAGTTTTCTTGTCAGCATCTGGTGGAATACCAAAATTGTCTCCATGATCTCTACCCCAGTATCCATTAGCTACTGTACAGTAAGTATAACCTCCGGCTACGTAGTGAGCTGGAGCTGGTTCAATAGAACATTTTAATGTAGTAGGGTCAATTGGTGATTGTCCGTTTAACTGTCTGTAGAAGTAGAATTTCATTCTAGGGTCAGCTATAGACTTGTCAGTTAGCATTAAATCCATAAACCAGTTTGATTGGTATTCAGAAGTACCTGTAGTTAAATAGTTGTCTCTGTATAAAGGACTTCTTCCATCAGGGTTGTTAACATTTGAATTCCAGTCAAATTGGAAATCATCTGAAGCAGTTTGCATAAAGTTTCCTGTTGCTACAATAGTATTAAAACTAGCGATAGCTGAAGCGTCAACTAATCTTCTTTGAATGTAGATTTTCATTTTAATAGAATTAGCTAACTTAATCCACTTAGTCCAATCTTTATTGTAATAAAAATCATTGAAAGTAGTTGTTGTTGGACTAGTTTCTGAAAAATTTACAATTGCTTTATCTAGTAAAACTAAAGCAGCATTGTAAATTGAAGCTCCAGTATCTGCCTTTGCATTTAGATTAGTAGCTCCTAATAAAGCTTCAGTATAGGGTACATCACCAAAAAAGTCAACTAAGTTAACAATAGTGTATGCTTCTAATACTTGCCCCATACCAATATGGCGTTTCAATCCTTTTTCTGAAGCTTTAACATTCATTAATTGGATGTTCTTTAAAACTGTTTGATAAGAAACTGCCCATTTTGAGTCTAATGTAGCAGGGCTATAAGCATTTTCATAACTTCTGCCAAACATATTAGTCATCCTTGTCACTTCCATACTTGTTCTACCATAAGCTTGCATGTTAAGTGCAAAAGAACGTTGAACACCATTTAAATAGAAATCCACATCTGCTTTGTCAACAGATAATGCATTTGGATCCTCTTTCATATCCATGTCTATTGTCTCGCAAGAAGAGTATAATAATGCCCCTAAGAACAAAATTATTACACTTGCTATTTTTTTCGTATTGTTCATAATTGTTATTTTTAAATTTAGAAACTTGCTTTAATACTAAAACCATATCTTTTAGCCGTTGGGCCATTCAAGTGGTCAAATCCTTTACCATTACCTACTCCAAGACCAGCTACGTTAGGATCGAAATTGATTCCTTTAGGAGTATTTATAGCATTGTAATACAAGTTGTTACCTGATACAGATATAGATAGAGCTCCAAATGGACTTTTATCTAATAATTTACGTGGTATGTTGTATCCAAAAGATATTTCAGAAAGTCTAATTACAGTTGCGTCATAAATTTTCATTTCGTCAGCACCAGCTATAATATTACTGAAATAATTATCTGAATTGTTGATTTGAATATCATTTACAGATCCATCAGCTTTTACACCAGGGAGAATATAGGTATTTAATCTATCTACAGTATCAGTTGTAAGACCTCTACCTAACAAAGTTGCGATTGTTTGTGAAAACATATCTCCACCTGCGGTGTAATTAATTAAAAATCCAAAATTAAAGTTTTTATATGAAAAACTATTAGAAACGTTTAATATATAATCAGGGTTTGGATTACCAATGTTAAAGATACCTTGTTCGATTTTATACAAACCAGTACTTTCTACAACTTTATTTCCATTAGCATCTCTTTGAATTCTACTACCTACAATTATACCAAATTGTTGTCCAGGAATTGCAGCATTACCTAAGTTAGAATATCCATCGTAAACAATTTGTTCTGTGTCAGGACCTAAAGAAGTAACGATAGATTTTGATTTAGTTACGTTAGCACTAACATCCCAGTTAAATCCATCGTTTGCGTGATTTATAACGTTTATACCTAAATCAACTTCAAAACCTTCTCCATCAATTTGACCGATATTTGTTTTTGTTGATCCAAATCCAGAACTTGGAGGTAATGGTCTATCAGTAATTAAATCTTTTGTTTTTCTTTTGAAATAAGAAAAATCTAAACTTACTCTATTACTCAGAAATTTGGAATCAAAACCAAGTTCAATTTCAGTCAATAATTCGGGTCTCAAATTAGGATTTCCTAAGTTATTTGAAGCTGATACAATAGGAAATGTAGTTCCTGCATCGTTTATGTTTCCTCTTGGAGCTAATGTTACGTTGTTTGAAACTGGATATCCTGTTGCAAATCCAGCAGAGGTACCATAACCCATTCTTAATTTCAAATAATTTAAACCCTTATCTGATGCTATTTCAGAGAATATTTTTGTTGGAATAAGCGCTAAACTCGCACTTGGGTAATCCAGAGTATTAATATTTGTATTAGATACCCAGTCCTTTCTTTCAGAAAGTGTCAAATAAGCCCATTTATTATAATCAAGTTCAACTTGACCATAGATACCTGCAATATTTCGGCTTTCTGAGTACTGAATTGGCGTTTGTGTTTTGAAGTTGAAGTGTCTAAATACTCCAAATCCTAATTGCTCTACACTATTAACTCCCTGACGGTCATATTTAGTAGATCTGGAAGTTGCCCCTACACTGAAATTCAGTCCTAAATTATCAGTAAGCGAGTATTGCCCGGTTACTAATATGTTATGATCCCATATTGTATTAAGGTTATCAAATGTTCTATAGTCTCCTAAAACTGGTCCAGAGGTAGATGCTCCTCCAGAACCTTTATTAGTTCCTGAAACGTTTCTTTCAGTATAATTATCAATACCTACTCTGTACGTTATGTTCAAATTGTCGTTAATGTCGTATTTCAAAGCTGAATTACCAAAAACTCTGTTTGTTAATTGTGATGTGAAAGCATTGTTTACTGTCCAATTTGGATTTACAATTCCACCATCATTTCTATAATAAACACTTCCTCCTGTAATAGGATCTTGGAAAGGTAATCCCATTAAATCTACGTTACGAGGTGTGTAAAACACATCTGAAAACACAGACAAACCTGTTCCTGAAGCTCCTGAACCTGTACTTAAAGCAACTGGTGGGCTTTTGAAATTAGTATTTGAATAGTTTAAAGTTCCGCTAATTGTAAATTTATTACTTAAAGCAGACTTACCACCAATAGAGATTGAATTTCTACCTAATTTGTTACCAGGTGTAAATCCTTCATCTTCTAAATGACCAAAGTTAAAGTTGAAACTAGTTTTTCCGTCAGCTGAAGCTCCAGCAATATTAACAGAAGTACTAGCAACTATTCCTGTTCTAAAGAAATCTTTAACGTTGTTTGGTTTTGCAGAATAAGGTACTCTTTTACCAATATATTCTGGAAAAGCAGAATTTAAGTTTGCTCTGTCGTATGGGTGTTTGATTGTGCCATCAGCAGCAATTCCAGAATTTGGATTTGCGTAACCACCAATACCATTTGGATAAAATCCAGGACCCCAGTTACTGTAGAAGTTACCAAAAGCTTGGTCAAATCCATTACCAAATTTATTTTGGTAATCTGGTAAAGATGCTATTTCGTTAGCAAAAAGTGATTGACTTACAGAAATCTCTGTTTTTTTAGGTCCTTTTTTTAAACTTCCACTTTTTGTAGTAATTAAAATTACACCATTTCTACCTTCAGTTCCGTAAAGTGTTGCAGCTGCAAATCCTTTTAAGATACTTACGTTTTCAATGTTGTTTGGATCTAAATCCAAGAATCTACTTGAACCAGAGTTACCATTAATGAATGAACCATTAGCATTCGTGTCTGAGCTAAAAGGAACTCCATCAACGATGAATAATGGTTGAGATGATCCACTAACAGAGTAGTTGCCTCTAATGTTGATGTTTGTTGCGGAACCAGAAATACCACTACCATTAATGATTTGCACTCCTGAAGCCTTTCCGCTTAAAACCCTAGCTATATCACCTTCTGACCTTTGTTCTAGATCTTTTGCTTTAACTTGGCTAACTGCGTAACCAATTGCTTGTTTCTCTCTTTTTATACCTTGAGATGTAATTACGACTTCTTCTAGAGCTTGTGAGTCTTCCATAAGTGTAACCTTCAAGTTTTCGGAACTTGCTACTCTTTCCTGAGTTTTCATTCCAATAAAGCTAAAAATCAAGATTTGGCTTGATGTAGCTTTGATTGAAAATTTTCCGTCAAAATCAGTTTGCGTCCCTGATTTAGTCCCTTTTACTAATACACTGACTCCCGTGATAGGCATTCCTGCATTATCAGAAACAATCCCCGAGACAGATCGTTCTTGCGCAAAGGTCAATTGCGTCACAAGTACTAGTAGTAGTACTAAGAATCCATTAAACTTTAGTTTCATAGTTATTATTTTTGGTTAGATTCATCAAAAATCTTAATTTTAAGTTAAAAAACCTAATTTTATCCTAATTTTTTATTTTATATAATAGTAATTAACCTTAAAAAATGTTTTTTGTTTCTTTTTAAAGCCAAAAAATTGAACTAATTGTAATTTCAGTATTTTTTTTAATTTATTGGGCTACTTGTTTCTTTCAAAAGAAGAATCAATTAATTGAAATTATTTTCGATAAAGGCCGGTCCGTTTTCTTGAAAAGATAGAATCCAATTTGTCCAAAAAATAAAAGGGAAGACAAAAATCGCGCAAGGTTCATTGCGCTTTTTTAATAAAGTAACAAAAACAATCCAAAGGATGTAATGAGGGTGGTTTATAAATAGTTTTCAAAGCGGGCAATCAGTTTGGAAAAGTATTTATTGGATAACAGTGTTTTTTCGGTGTTAACGTCTAGACCTAAAAAAAATCCCAAGATTCAATTGCTTTGAATCTTGGGATTTTTTAAGAAATACTTTATTTGGTGAGGTGAATTCCTCATTTTAGCTATTCTCCTAAGAAAGGGTATCTGTAATCTACCGGAGTAACGAAAGTTTCTTTGATTGTTCTTGGAGAAGCCCAGCGCAATAAGTTCAATGGAGAACCTGCTTTGTCATTGGTTCCTGAAGCTCTTGCTCCGCCAAAAGGTTGTTGCCCTACAACGGCACCCGTTGGTTTGTCATTAATATAGAAGTTACCGGCAGCATTTTGTAATTTCCCTGTCGCCACTTCAATTGCGTAACGGTCCTGACTGAAAACGGCTCCTGTTAATGCGTATTCAGACGTTGTATCTACCAATTCTAGTGTTTCTTCCCATTTTGCATCTTCATATACAAAAATAGTCATAACTGGACCAAATAGTTCAGTTGCCATGGTGGTATAATGAGGATTAGTCGTTACAATTACCGTTGGCTCAATAAAGTATCCAACTGATTTGTCATAGTTCCCGCCAACGATAATCTCCGCATCAGTATCTTTTTTGGCTTGGTCTATAAAACTGACCAATTTATCAAAGGAGCCTTCATGAATAACGGCAGTAATAAAATTACTAAAATCTTCTGGAGATCCCATTTTCATTGATTTTACATCCGCAATAATTTGCTCTTTTACAGCGGGCCATAAGCTTTGTGGGACATAAGATCTAGAGGCTGCAGAGCATTTTTGCCCTTGAAATTCAAATGCGCCACGTACAATTCCCGTAGAAACTTGTTTAGGGTTTGCGCTTGAATGCGCTATGATGAAATCTTTTCCGCCTGTTTCCCCCACGATTCTTGGGTACGTTTTGTAATGGTGAATGTTAGTTCCAATTTTTGCCCAGATATCTTTGAATACGTGAGTGGAACCTGTAAAGTGAATTCCAGCAAAATCCCGACTTGCCAGAATGGTATCGGTAATCATTAAAGGGTCTCCAAAAACTACATTGATAACTCCATCAGGAACACCAGCTTCTTTGAACACTTCGATTATAATTTGCGCGGAAAAAACTTGACTATCACTTGGTTTCCAGATTACAACGTTCCCCATCATTGCGGCGCTTGCTGGAAGATTTGCGGCAATTGCAGTAAAGTTAAAGGGTGTGATTGCGTATACAAATCCTTCAAGAGGTCTGTACTCTAGACGGTTCCACATATCTGAGGTGGATGCCGGCTGGTCTCCATATATTTGAGTCATGAATTCTACGTTGAAACGCAAAAAGTCAATTAGCTCACATGACGCATCAATCTCGGCCTGATGAACATTTTTAGACTGAGCAATCATGGTTGCGGCATTAATTCTGGCTCTGTAAGGGCCAGCAATTAATTCAGCGGCTTTAAGGAAAATGGCTGCGCGCTGTTCCCAAGCCATGTTAGCCCAAACTGTTCTTGACTCTAATGCATTTGCAATAGCTTTCTCGATATGTGATTTTTCGGCAAGATGATACGTTCCTACACTATGTTTGTGGTCATGAGGCGCTGACATTGTTTTGGTATTCCCTGTTCTAATTTCTTCGCTTCCTATATATAATGGTACGTCAATTTTAGAATTCCACATTCTAGTATAAGCGGCTTGTACGGCGGCTTTTTCAGGTGAATTTGGTGCATACCCTTTTACTGGTTCGTTTACTGCTTTTGGCGCATGAAAAAATCCTTTTAGCATGATAATGTAATTTGATAATCTGTTTGAAGAGATTAAGATTAGAAAATTAATAAATAAATTACTCGTTATTTTATCAAAAAATTATTGTAATGCAAAAGTACAAAGGATAATTTTAAAATTTGATAAAACAGGAATAAGAAAAAGGAATATTTTAAGTAAAAAAATTAATTCAAAGCAAATGGAGCACACAATCGGAAGGTAGGTACAATGACTTTGAAGTTTTTTGTTGAGGTGAAATTAATCATGTTAAAATACCCTTTCATCGCACCATAAGGGGATGATAATAGACAACCGGAACTATAGGTGTGAAATTCGCCAGGTTTTAAAACAGGCTTTTTCCCAATTACCCCTTCGCCATCAACAATTTCGATATCATTTAAGGAATCATAAATTTCCCAATGACGCGAGATTAATTGAACGGAATCTTTACTGTGGTTTTCAATAGTAATTTCATAACTAAATGCAAAATGAAGCTTGTAGTTCTTAACGTACGTACCTTCAAAACTAGTCAATACTGAAATTTTTATACCTCTTGTTATTTGAGAAACCATATTAAATGTGTGTGTAGGAGTTTAGTACTAACAAATTTACAAAAAAAGGGTGTCGTTTTGTTGAATTTTATGAAAGTTTTTTTAATTGATGGTGTTTATTGAATTTGCCATTCCTTTGCCCACAGCCCTGTCATAACGACCTATGTTTTCTCTGTAATAGACTACTATGGTATATTCATTTTCTGTTTGATAAAAATTGCCATCTATCGCATTTTCCGGATCAAGAACTCCTTTGTCATCTGCAACAAGGTATTGAAAGTTTGTGAACCCTTGTTTTATTAAAATAGCCTTTTCATAAAGCCCTTTTTTAGGATTATAGTCCATCTTATATTCAGGGATTAATGCGTAGTTATTGAACATACCGGCAACATAAATATTTTTATTCATTCTGAAAGTGGGGGCCGAAAGACTGAAATAGACCCAGGCATAATCCGCTTCGAATTCGCTGTCAGTAGCGCTTATATTCTTGACTACAAAAGCTCCATTAACATCTTGGGTAAAGGAATACGGAAAATTGGCTCTAGCAGCATTAGTGTATAAAAAAGAACCATAAATAGGGGTGCTAAAGTCTACCCGACCAATGTTGTTGTTTGCGGCTCTGATGTCTTTATTTTCGAAAAACAAAAACTCATTTCCCGCCCAAAACTGCGTTTCAGTATCATATTTGTAGATCAAATCATTTCCTATCGTATATTGCGGAATTATATTTTTTATACCGCTATTTAGTTGTCCGTTTTGAAGTAATAGCACTCTGACATTCCGCAACGGAGTTTGGAAAACAATGGAATTAGATTTAATTGCAAAATCTAAATTGTGTTTCAATTCAATTGTGTTTATTGTTCGTGCTCGTTTGACTTGAATGGGAACCGTAACCAGGTCTTCGTATAAAATAAATTTTCTCGAAAACACGATTTCTCTGTTTTCATCCAAAACCTTTATCATGTAATTTCCGCTGATTTTTAATTGAAGCGTAAACTGATTTGGAATGGCTAATTTGTAATGCGAATAGATTTGTAAAGTATTAAAAGAGTTGGTGTACTCCTGAATTCTCTGGTTGTCAAAACCCTCTAAATATTCGTTTTTAGGTATTGCCGTTGGGTTCCAGTTGTAATCGCAATGAATTATTTCATAATAATAATTGGCTTCATTGCCAAAAAGATCATCAAATTGCAATTGAAATCCTTCGCCTAGTTTTAAAATTGGAATTATAGTTTGGTCATTTTGAACAAATGAAATGGTTTTAATGTGGTATGGCGGAGCAACTTCTTTTTCTATTTGCGCCAAAGAAACGCAGGAATAAAATGCAGTAAGCATAAAAGCAGCTATTTTGAGCAAAGGGTTTTCCATTTTATAAAACGTAAGATTGTGTAAATATAGCAATTACCTTTTGTCTTTGGTTCATCTAGTTTTTACATTAATTATTTCGAAAGTAATAGCTGTCAAATCGTTTTAATTCGTTCCAGTCTTAAAGACTAACTGATTATTTGTATTACAAATAAACGGCTTATAAGAAAAATCAACTGACGCACTACTAAACTAAAAACCTGCTAAAAAGTAACTTTAGCAGGTTTTTTTATGGTGTAAATTTATACTTTCAATTATTTGAAACAAACCGGGATAATTTCCCCTTTGGCCAAACAATATTTTTCTACTAATTCAGGCGTAATTTTATCAGTATACTCTTCTTCGATTACTTTAAAACCGATACTTCGTAATTTATCAAAATAATCACGGCCATAAATACGGACATGATCGTATTGACCAAATATTTTAGCACGTTCTTTTTGATCGGTAATGGAATCATCTGCAAAAGTGGTGGCTCTGGATAAATCTTGTGGAATTTGTAAAATTGCCATTCCGCCCGGTTTCAAAACCCGATACAATTCCTGCATTGCTTTGGTATCATCCGGAATGTGTTCTAAAACATGATTGCACAGAATAACATCGTATTGATTGTCCTCAAAAGGTAAATTACAAATATCTGCTTTCACATCCGCTAACGGTGAAAACAAATCGGTTGTCGTGTAATCTAGATTTTTCTGGTTTCGAAACAGTTTATAAAAAGCTTGTTCCGGTGCAAAATGCAGTACTTTTTTTGGAGACGTAAAAAAATCAGTTTTGTCATTTAGATACAACCATAATAAACGGTGTCTCTCTAATGAAAGGGTACTTGGTGAAAGCACATTGTTTCTTTGTGTTCCGTAACCGTAAGGTAAAAAAGTTTTAAAGCTTCTTCCGTCAATTGGATCAGTGTATGTTGTTCCTTTTAAGGCAAGTGCAAGAACTGGGCGTGCCACATAACTTAAACGAATAAGTAGGGGCCGCGGAATGGTATTGAGTATAAGTTTAAAGAGTTTTTTCATTGTTGTTTCACAAAGATTCGCAAAGTAAACTCAAAGATTCACTGAGTTTTATTAAGAATCTGAAGTTGTATTTATAAATCGTTTTATATTGTTTTTTAAAATTTTACTGTTGTAATTTATTAGTAATCCCAAAGGATAATTTCCAAGCTTTAAATAGGTAAGTATTTGTGCAAAATGTACGGAAGTATAATTTTCGACTGTTTTCAATTCAATAACTAACTTATTTTCTACTAATAGGTCAATTCTATATCCTTGATCAAGTTTTATTTCCTTGTATATTATAGGAAGCGTTATTTCCTTTTCTACTTGCAAACCTGCTTTTTTAATTTCATAAAAAAGACATTCTTGATAGGCTGATTCCAAAAGTCCCGGGCCAAGTTGACGATGAACTTCAATAGCTAAGCCAATTACTTTATATGAAATTGCTTGTAAATCTTCAGAGATCTCTATAAATTCTTCGTTTGTCATTTATAAATAATTTAGGACTTAAATTTTTGTGAGTCTTTGAGTTTACTTTGTGAATCTTTGTGAAATGCTTTACAATACTAAAGGCTCTCGTCTAAACTCATCTTCTTCTGTACTTACAATTCCTAGCGCTTTATAAACATACGCAAACGTGGATAAAATTTCTGGTTTTCCATCGATAATGGCTACGTCGTGTTCAAAATGGGCACTTGGTTTTCCGTCAGCTGTCGTGATGGTCCAGCCGTCTTTGTGTTGCTTGATGTTTCTAGTTCCCATGTTAATCATCGGCTCAATGGCAACAACCATTCCTTCAACAAAGAGTTTGCCTCTTCCTTTTTTGCCATAATTCGGCATCTCAGGATCTTCATGCATTTTTTGTCCTACGCCATGACCCACTAATTCCCGTACGACGCCGTATCCATATGATTCGGTATATTTTTGAATGGCATTACCCACATCTTCCACACGGTTTCCTATTTTAAATTCTCGGATTCCGATATATAAGGATTCTTTGGTTATCTGTAATAGTTTTTTAGTTTCCGGAGCCACTTCGCCAATTTCAAAAGAGTACGCATGATCGCCATGGTATCCATTTTTGTAAGCTCCACAATCTACCGAGATTACATCCCCGCTTTCTAATGGTTTGTTATTTGGAATTCCATGGACTACTTGTGCGTTTGGACTCATGCAAAGGGAGTTTGGAAAACCATATAAGCCAAGAAAACTTGGTTCAGCACCATGATCGCGAATGAAGGTTTCGGCTAATTTATCCAGGTATAATGTGGTCACTCCTTCTTTGATTTCAGAAGCAATCATTCCTAATGTTTTTGATACGATCAGCGCACTTTCGCGCATTAATTCTATTTCCTCACGGGATTTTATAATAATCATAATTTCATTTTTTCAAGTTGCAAAAATACAATTTTATAAGTATTTAATCCGGATTGGCCATGATTTTAAAAAGGTCTGAATTAGAAATGTAAAAACGGTTTTCTAATGCTATTTTCGAAAGTTGTGATGTTACTAAATTGTTTTCTCGGATATTGATTAAAAACAACGAGCTTTCACCAAAAGAGAACAAACGTTCTTCTGAATTTAGCATGGTGAGATTGTCTTGCACTAATTCTTTGATTAACTGCTGTTGTTTTAAGAGTGATTTGATTTCTAGTTTCTGGGCATTGATTTTATTAGTCAATTGCACTTTTTCCAAATCCAATACAAATTCAGATTCCTGTACTTTGTATTTTGCCAGTTTCAAACTACCGCGCTCTTTTCTGAGAAATAAAGGAAAATAGAAATCCAATCCAATTTTATAATCCTCAAATTGATAGTTGTCAATATAACTAGGTTCTGAAATATAAGAGTACCCCACATCAATTTTAGGCAAAAGCATGTTAGCTTTTAGTTTTTGTTCCACATTCAGCATATCAATTTTGCTTTGCAATGCATTTATTTTGGGGTGATTGGTGATGGAGAAATCTGAATTCAATAAGTCATTGGTTTTTAAACTTTCCTGAATGGTAAATTCTAATTGTATTTCAGGAATTAAGGCATCGGATAATTCCAGCGGAATGTTGTTTTCTAGCCAAAGAAAAGTTGCTAGTTCTAATTTGGCTTTAGCCAATTTTAGGTTCGAATCCTCCAGGCTCAGCTTTCTGTTTTTCACAATAATTCCTGCTTCAACACTATCAATGGCGGGTTTGTCCCCTTGAATGATTAACGATTGAATTCCTTTGAAACGAATTTGTGCATTCTGGTTGTATTCCTGGTACAAAGCAACTTCGTTGAAGTTTTTCTTCCAATTGAAATACGCCAGGGAAGCATCATACAAAACCATAATAGCCTGCAGTTTTCGTTCTGCCTGACTTAGTTGCATTTGCATTTTGGCTTTTCGTACATCTGCCATTCTTTGATTTATAAACAAACCTTGACCAAGCGGAATGGTCACTCCGAGTGAAGTTAAACCTTGATTGGGAAGCGTGTTTTGGGGATTCAAATACACACCTTCACTATTATCGAAGCCCGCTTTAATCTCGATGCCATACCACGTGGGTATTTTGAAACTGCTGTTTAAAATGGAATAATATTCGCTGCCTTTGAATTGTTTTTCACTGAAATCAACTTCAATTTTTGGGTCAAAACCACCACGAGCCATCATCAAATTAGCTTGGGATTTACTGATCTCTAAATTGGCATTTTTCACCAAGGGATGGTACTTTTTTACATATCCCAGAAATTCAGTAAAGGTCAGTTCGTTGGATATTTTTTCTTGAGCACCCGCAGAAAGCCCGAAGAATAAAAATGCTAAAAATATCTGTTTCATTATTTTTTTTCTGTTGTTATTGTAGGCGAAGGTTTGTAATAATTAGGCGGAAATCCGTTCAAGGTTCTCCACAGCTCGAACCATACAGGAACATTGTCCAATAAAGCGATTGTTTGCGCACCAGCACCAATACTTAATTGAATAGGCCATTTATCTTCGTTTTTATCTGGAGCAATCAAAACTCGGTATTTTCCATTGACGCTAATGAAATTTTCAATAGCCACAATTTCACCTCCAAAAGTTCCGTAAGACATATTAGGCCATCCTGAAAAAACAATAGTAGGCCATCCATCAAACCAAACGCGTACTTTTTCACCTTTGGCTAATAATGGCAAATCGATTGGATTTACAAATGTTTCCACAGCGATATCATAGTCGGAGGGCATGATAGTGGCTATTGGCGTGCCTTCTTTCACTGTTTCCCCAAGGCCGGATTGCAAGGCCCTGTTGATATAGCCGTTTTGGGATGCTTTGATGTAATACATTCCATTACGGATGCTGTAGTTTGCGTATAGATTCTCCAGTTTAGAAACTTGAACATCTGTTTCAAACTGGCTGCTGAGCGCTGTGAATTTTTCACTATTTGCTTTAGAAACTTTCTCCGTATACTCCGCACTTATTCGGTTTATTTCTACTTTGGCATTGATCAACTCGTTTTTACTGATTAAGTACTTGTTTTCTTGAGTGATGATTTTAGCTTCAACTTCTTGCAGTTTTAATCTTTTTTCTTCAATATCGGTCAGCGGTTTCAAGCCTTCTTTATTCAATTGTACGGACCGATTGTATTGTGTATCTGCAATTTTTAGTTGGGTTTTTACAGCAACAAGATCCATGCTGTCACTTTCTATTTTTAAAACGGATTGTTTGATTTTGTTTTGTGCTTGTTCTAGTTTTAAGACTTTCTCCCTTTCAATGGCCTGGATTTGTTCTGAAACCGTGCTTACCTTAAACCCATAAGATTGTAAAGATTGTTTTTTGGCATCGATCTGGCTTTTCGTATTTTGCACTAAATTAGGATCCATGTAATCTTCTTTGATCTCTGAGATAAAGAGTATAGTGTCGCCTTTCTTGACAAAATCACCTTCCTGAACGTACCATTTTTCAATTCGACCGGAGATTATACTTTGGATAGATTGTGGTCTTTGACTTGGTTTTAAGGTGGTAACTGCTCCAGTACCAGAAATGTTTTGAGTCCATGGCAAGAAAAGTGCAATTATACCAAGTATGGAAACAGCCGCTATAATTTTATTTAAAATTTTGTAATGCGGCCTGTTTGTTAGATTTTTGACCGCTTCGTATTGGTCTAACTGTTGCAGTTTTGTTTGGTTATCTGAAATGTTTAGCATGACTATTATTTTTTTAAATCAAGTTGAATATGCCCATTTTTCATCGTGATTTTTCGATTGCATTTGGTTTCCCAATACGGGTTTTTTGAGGACACGATAATCGTCCATTTATTTTTATCGGATGTAATAAAATCTATAATTTCATTAGCTGCTTTTTCATCCATGGTATCAGTTGGATCTTCGTAAAAAAGTATTTTGGGTTTGTGAATGATGCTTCTTGCCAGCAATACTTTTTGTGCATTAGAAGAGGATAATTGTCTCCCTTCAGGGTAAATCCGGGTGTCTAATCCTTTAGGAAATAATTTTATAAAAGAGGTCAGTTGTACTCCGTCTACTGCCCATTTTATATCCTCGGGACTAACGGAAGGATCATTAAAAGTAATGTTTTCTTGCAAGGTTCCCTCAAATGGTTTCTCTCCATATATGACACTTCCGATTTGTGAGCGGTATTGTTTTATGTTTATTTTACGAAAAGTGTCATCATTTACATAAAAGGAACCGCTGGTAGGCTGCAATAAGCCAGATAATACCCTAATTAAAGTTGTTTTTCCAGAACCATTTTCTCCATTTATAACTATTCGGTCTCCTTGTTCTATTTTTAATGAAATAGCGTTTAAAATTTCTTTTTCTGAATCTGGAAATTTGAATGTCAGGTTTTCTATTTCTATTGAGATTTTATTGTAACAGATGTTACTGTTAACAATGGAAGAATCTTCTAATTCTAAGTCCGTTACTTCCCCGATTTTTTCAATCGATGTGAGTACGTCATAAAAAGTTTCCAATCCGATAATGATTTTTTCAACGGAATTTATAACTAATAAAATAATAATTTCAGCAGCTACAAATTGGCCAATATTCATTTGTTGAGATAAAACTAGGAACCCACCGATGGATAGCAAACTTCCGGTAATGATGACTTTAAAAATAATCAAATGCGTAAATTGTTTTTTGATCACATTAAAATGTTTATCGCGATACACCAGGTAATCGGTTACAATCATGTTGGTTTTTTTTAAAGCAAAATCATAATTGAGTTCATTTCTAAAACTAAAATTATTACGTGCCATTTCTTGCAGCCAGCTCGCTACTTTGTATTTGAATTTAGATTCTTTTAAACTCGTTTCCAGGCCAGATTTAAAAGAAAATTTGAAAATAAAATACAACAAAGCAAGTAGTAAAACACCAAATATGATAAAGTAAGGATGGTATAAGGACAATAATATTATCCCGAAAACAATTTGTAACAAGGCTGCAGAGAAATCAGTTAGTAACTTTGAAGTCCCTTTTTGAATGGTCATTGTGTCAAAGAAACGATTGGCTAGCTCCGGCGGATAGCTGTTGTATAATTCTTTTGATTTTATTTTAGGCAGCCGTGCAGCAAACTCAAAAGAGGAACGTACAAATATTTTTTGTTGTAAGTTTTCTGTAATCCGCAATTGCATGATGGATAAAATACCCACTAATGCCACACCAAAAATTACTAAAATAATAAGCACAATCCAAGATGCGCTAACTCTTCCGGATTGGATAAAATTTGTAATCGCCTGTATTCCCAGTGGAAGGGACAAACTGAGCAGTCCGGCAAAAATGGCGTAAAAAAATATTTGATAGACGTCTTTTTTATCTAATTCAAGTAGATTGTAAAATCGTTTTAAGGGAGTCATAATGGGAGTGTTTTTTTTTTTTTTAACTTAAAACTTTTTCTACAAGATTTTGATAAAAATTAGTGGTGCTATCAGAATCAGTACAATCTGTGATGGTTTTTAAATGGTTCATTAAAAAATATTGGTGCAAACTTCCTTCAACAATTGTTGAAATTAGGGATTTAGAAAAAGGGTATTCGGGATTTACTTCTTTTACAATAGCCACAATTCTATTGATTACTCTTTTGTAAATCAAGAAAAAACCTTCTTTATTTTCCTGATCGATTTCTTTAGTATGTAACGTTTTAGTGAATTCTGAAATGATGATTTTATTTAGAACGGCCTCGTTAATGTGTAAGGCACTATTGTCGTTGGTTATTTTTTCAGTAACAATTGCAATGGCTATTTTGAGTTTTTCTTTGGGATCCAAAACATTTGTTGTTGCAATAACTAGCTTGTTTTCCATCCAACTCCAATACCAGGACGATAAATAAACCAATAGTTTATGTTTGTTCTCAAAATAACGATAGATGGAACTTTCATTAGAATTGATTTTCTCACCTAATTTCTTGAAAGTAAAATTATCAAATCCAATCTCATGGATTAAAAGGATACTTTGCTCTATGATTTTTTTTCCTAAAGCGGATGTCTCAGGATCCTTTACATAGATTTTTTCGTTGACTTGTATTTTTAAATTGGAGAGAACCGTATTCATTTTATCGAAATTTTATATAAATATAGTAGCATTGCCAGCTATAAAAAAGTGTTTTACTAAATAAATTGTAAGCATTGAATTTAGATACATTTATCTTCTAATTTCTGGGTGTAATTTCTTTAATTTCAGATTCTATATTTGGTCAAGGCGCATGCTTAGCGCACAATAATTAGCAGTGTCATTCAGACGAACGGTGGATAAGCTGCAAAAGAGCTAGCCGTTTGTACCGCCCAAGTTTTTTACTTTTGATTAAAACAAATAACAATGTAGCAACTACTCGTATTAAATGCGGCCACCATGCTAAAACGTCCAGTCAGTGAATGGTTTCTACTCTATCTTTTTGTGCCTGTCTTATAGATTTACTCTAAAACCAAAATTTAAATTTTCTGTTGACCGCTCTGGGACCATGATTTTATTATCTTTTATTTCTAGCAATTGTAAGTGTTTTAATTGTTTGATTTCTTTTGGAATTTCTTTAAATTGATTGTTATTCAAATATAAAAACTCTAAATTTTTTAAACTACTGATGGTTGATGGCATATTGTTTAAATTGTCGTTTTCTAAATGTAATATTCGTAAAGATTTCATTTTGCTCATTATTTCTATATTTGCCTCTAAATTTAAATTTGTTTCATCGTTTAAAAAAAGTTCTTCTAAGCTTTTTAACTTCCAAAAATCTTCTGGTAATACTGAAAAATCATTTCCGCTTAATTCTAGTACTTTAAGTTTTTTTAGTACTGTTATTTCTTTTGGAATTACAGTTAAATGATCGTTTTTCAAACTTAAATACTCAAGATTTATAAATTTTGACCAGTTAAGACTGTCTAACTTTATGGTTTGATTACTCAAATCTAGGCGGAACACTTTTTCGGGCTCCTTTAAAGCCTGTTCTATATTGGTGAATTCTTTTTTGATTTGAATCGAATCAGCGATTTGCCCAATACTTATTTGGGTAATTAAAAAAAGGGTGATTGTGTAAAATATTTTCATTGTGTTTGAATTTAGTTTGATAAGTAGGGTTATTATTCCGATTTTATTCACTAAGTACCACAAGTACAGCAGTATTCATGCTTTCTTGTAAGTGATTGTTTCTTGTTTGCAAATATAATAGTAACGCTATCAAACATAAAAGCATTTAACTTTTTTTTGTAAAAAAAAACTACTTGAATCAAGTAGTTTTTTATTGGGACATTTGTATGTAAGTAATAACCATGCTATAATGTCGTATTTTAAAATCAGGATAAAATTATGTAAAAATCTGATTTAAATCTGTTTTACTTAAAGTTAATTCTTTTGACTTTACGACTTTTAAACTTTCGACTTACTTAGTATCTTTAAAGTAAGGAATGGCAGGTCATAACAGCAGGTTTCTCCACACCCATTAATTCCAAGATTGTTGGAGCAATGTCGCCAAGAACTCCATCATGAATGGTTTTCAAGTCGTTGTCTACTAAAATAATGGGAACGGGATTAGTTGTATGTGCGGTGTTCGGACTTCCATCAGGATTGATCATCGTTTCACAGTTCCCGTGATCTGCTATGACAATGGTAGTGTAATTATGCGCTAATGCAGTTGTGATTACTTTTGCAACGCATTTATCAACGGCTTCACAGGCTTGTATGGCAGCACTCATAATTCCGGTGTGTCCTACCATATCCCCATTGGCAAAATTTAGGCAAACAAAATCTACCTCTTCTTTCTCTAGTTCACAAACTAAAGATTCTGTTAATTCAAAGGCACTCATTTCCGGTTGCAAATCATATGTGGCTACCTTTGGAGAGTTTTTCAGGATGCGGCTTTCGCCAAGAAAAGGCTGTTCTCTCCCGCCAGAAAAGAAGAAAGTCACGTGAGGATATTTTTCCGTTTCGGCAATACGAATTTGCTTTTTTTGTGCTTTTTCTAAAATTTCCCCAAGAGTTTCCGTGATATTATCTTTGTTGTATACGACTTTTATGTTTTTGTAGGTTTCATCATAATTGGTTAGCGTTACATAATACAAATTGAGTTTGTGCATGTTTTGCTCATGACAATCTTTTTGTGTCAATACTTCGGTTAGTTCTCTTCCTCTATCCGTTCTGAAATTAAAGAAAATAACCACATCATCATCTTCTATGATTGCGACAGGTTTGCCTCGTTGATCCACCATAATTGTAGGGTGAATAAATTCATCCGTTATATTGACGTCATAGCTTTCTTGGATAGAAGCTACTGCATTTGTGGTAGGTGTTCCAATTCCGTTTACCAATAAATCGTAAGCTAGTTTTACTCTTTCCCAGCGTTTGTCTCGATCCATTGCATAATAGCGTCCCACAACCGAAGCCAGTTTTACAGTAGTATTCGCCATATAATCCTGTAAATCCTGAATGTAATGTGTACCGGATTTTGGATCCACATCGCGACCGTCCGTGAAAGCATGAACGAAAACTTTTTGTAATCCGTGTTGTTGTGTAGCGTCAATCAAACCGCGCAAATGAGAGGTGTGTGAATGTACACCACCATCAGAAACCAGGCCTAAAAAATGTACTTTTTTATTGTGTGTTCTGGCATACGTAAAAGCATCAACTAAAACGGGCTCCTTTGCTAAAGTTTCATTTGCAACAGCGAGGTTAATCTTAGCTAAATCCTGATATACAATTCTACCTGCGCCAAGATTCATATGTCCTACTTCACTGTTTCCCATTTGACCTTCAGGAAGTCCAACATTTAAACCGTCAGTTCGTAGTTGAGCACTGGGGTACTTTTTATACAGGCCTTTAATAAAAGGGATATTGGCATTGTCGATTGCAGAAACTTTTGGATCAGGAGATTTTCCCCAACCATCCAGAATCATAAGAATTACTTTTTTGTTCATGGAAATTTATTTTAAACAAAGATAAAACATTTCTAAAAAGGTTCAAATGAATCAAAAACACTATTATTCATTCTAAGGGGATCACCTGCAAATAATGATTATTTTGCTATAGAAAAGGGACTTTTTTGAAATAAACGCATTTTAGAATTTGTTCTTAACTTCATTGTAATCGATAAAATAGCGAATGCTTATTGAAAAAACATGGCTTAGTGCTTCGTTGTTTAATAAATTAGTAACATTCTCACCAAATTCTTTATTAATATTTCTTTCAAATGCAGCAGCATTATTTCTATAAAGAATGGACACTTGGCTACCGGGGGCAAACCACCAGGAATAGGATAAATCCGTATTCCAGGAGTAAAAACTGGAATTTTTATTGGTAGTGTAGGCCATAAAATTAGCCAATCTGCCGTTTTGTTGCAATGACAATGCGTTTTTGTTTTCAGCATACGACCAGTATTGACGTATGGAGAGATTAAAATTCATCTGACTGTTTAATGAATATTTCCCTGAAAGAGTATTAGAATACGTAATTACATTTCTATTAGCAAAAACAATTGTGTTTGGTGTGGTTGCATTCATGTCGTCATTCACACTGTCTACATATCCTTTGTTATTGTTTTGTCTCAAAAAATTGAAATTGTAATTCAAAGATATTTTATCGCTAAATCGGTATCTCGGACCTAAAGAAAACCCATAAGAGTTTCTTCCGGTTTCATCAAAAATTGCAAATGAAGGGTTGAAATTAATTGCAAATGGATTATTATAATTTGAAGAAAGATAAACAAAGCCACCAATTTTGGTTGGTTTTATTACAAATCGATCTGCCGATCTGGGTTCATAATAATCAAATGTTTCTAACGGATTGGCGTCAATTCCCATTCCAAAATAATGATTTTTTTTGTTATTGGAGTTAATCTGAAAGCTGATGTTGCTGGACTGCACTTTGCCAGTTTCTTTTTGAAATTGGGAGTACATATTTATTCGAGCATTAAAAGTGTTGAAATACTTCGTTGGATTCAAAATTCGATAACTGGAATTGCCATAAATACTAAAATAATTAGTCTCGAAATTGATTCCTAAATCATTGTTATCGAAATTTTTAGTTGTGATATCAGTGCCCAGCCCGTAACGAAATTTTCCGCTGGTTTCAGAGAAATTCAATTGGGAGTTAATCCCTGTTTTCTCTTCGGTATCATTTATGTAACTGTACTTAAAATCTCCTGAAATGTTGTAGGTGTTCTTTTTCGTATTCAAATCCCAAACTAATGCCGTAACATTCCCATCACGAAAATGTCCGTTCCGAGTTACATTGGTGTTTACAAATGCAACTGAGGAGTTTTTGCGAAAGCGCTGGTCTAAAACCAATACACTATAGTTAGCCAGAGGTTCAAGTTCAGTTCTTAATGCCCCGGTTTCATTGTTAAAAATAGTCGTTGGAGTATTTTTAGTAACAGCGTTTAAAATTCCTATTCCTAATCCGTCTTTAGTTCGTCCCGAAATTTTAAAGGCATTAATAAGACTAACATTTGGAGCTTCCGCAAACGATTCGTTTTCATTTAGTTTGTAGAAGGGCGTTCCTCCAATCCGTCTAGAATAGAGGAGATTACCTTTGCTGAACAAATCCGTTCCCTCTGTAAAAAAAGGTCTATTTTCGTTGAATTGCTGTTCAAAAGGACCGAGATTTAGAATTTGATCGTCAAATTTTGTTTGTCCAAAATCAGGCACAAGGATCATGTCCAGAGTAAAAGCATCATTTATTCCGTACTTTAAATCCAATCCGCCTTTGAGTGTCCCGATAGTTTTTTCTTGGCTGTTTGCATTTACATAAAAGGAAGAATACGGTAAAAGAAAGAGTCGGGTAGGTGGTTTTATATTTTCAATTCCTTCCAGAATTCCGGTTTGCTGGGTAAAGGTACCTAATTTAGAATCGATGAAATTCCAAGTGTATTTATGACGGTCTCGTCGTATTTCCCTAAAGAAATTAAGTCCCCAAGTTTGTTTCTTTTCTCCCGAAAAACGCAAGGCTGCATAGGGAATTCGCATTTCTACAATCCAGCCGTTTTTCGTAATTACTGCTTTGCTATTCCATACGGCATCCCAGGAATAATCTTCGCCATTGGTGTCTGTCATGATGCAATCAGCCTGACCGTCTGCTGCATTGACAAAAAATTGAAAATCTTGTTGCCCATCATTAAAGCCATTTATAAAAACGCCAAAAAGATCAGCAGTGCCAAAATTATCTCTTTGGGTAATTTCTCTCAGGATTTTATCAGGATTTTCATCATACATAGTAGCACCAATATACAGGGCATCATTATCGTACACTATGCGAACCTCTGTCCTTTTATTGTCAGGAATTTTTTTGCCGTTATCAGGTTCAAACATGATAAAATCAGTAGCTATTGCTGCGGATTGCCATCTCGTTTCATTTAGGTTTCCATCGATAGTAATTTTATCGGAAATAAATTTAGTGTGTAATACTTTTTTTTGGCTGTAGCCAATAAAAGAGAGTGCTAAAAAACAAAATAAGAAAGAATTCTTCATGAAATAGTTCAATGGTTGGAACAAAATTAGAAAAACTAAAATAGTTTCAAAGTGAAAATGCACCAATTCACACAATAGTTTATTCTACTAGACTTTCTTTTCAATGGAATGTTACAGTTTGATTCAAAAAAATTAAAATTTATTTTTGATCACATTGTAGTCGATAAAATAGCGGATGCTAATAGAAAGCACATTGGTCAGGTCACTGTTGAAAATGTTTTTAAGATTTGCAGACAAATCTTTTTCCACCATATCTGTTCTTTCTAAACCAAAATTTCGGTACAAAACAGAGATTTCACTTCCTGGAGCAAACCACCAGGAATAGGATAAATCAAAGTTCCAAGAATTAAAATTCCTATCTTTATTTTGTGCGTAGGTATTGTTTGGAGTCAAATAACCGGAATTTTGTAAGATAAGGAATTTATGATTTTTTGAATAAGACCAATAATAGCGTGCGGTTAGATTTACAGTCATTCTATTGTTGATCGCATATTTTCCGGTAAAATCATTTTGGGCAGTTTCTCTGCTGCGTTCTGCAAAAATTATCTCCGTAGGTCCTGAGTCTACCCAGCCACGATCATTGGTTTTATTAAAATAATCCAATATGTAGGTAATGGAAAGCCTGTCGTTAAATCGGTATTTTGGACTTATATACAACCCATAAACGTTTCGATTCTTTTCATTGTATTTTGTGAAGGAAGGCTGGAGCACTAATGTAAAAGGATTGTTGTCGTTAGATGTGAAATTTACTGCTGCAAAAACTTTTTCCGGGAGAAATACATATTTGCCATATTCTCGTGGTTCATAAAAATCATAGGTTTTCAATGGAGAAAACTCTACTACAAATTCTAAAGCGTCGTTATTTAATGTTGTGGCCTTAGTTTCTGTTCCAAAAGCACCAGTCTGTAACTTACCGGAGGTGTTGTCCATTTCAAAATTTATATATTGATTGATTCTGAAGGTATTAAATAATTTTGTCGGATTTACAATTCTGTAACTTCCATTTGCATAGGCATTGTGGTAATTAGAATAAAAATTGATTCCTAGATCATTGATGTCATAGTTTTCTGAGACGTATTTTCCAGAAAATCCATACCGATATTTTCCACTAGTTTTGGCAAAGCCTATCTCTGTTTTAAATCCGTCGTAATCCTCAGTCGTTTTGATGGAACTGTATTTGAAATCGCCATACAAACTATAGGTATTGGCTTTTGTATTCAAATCAAATAACAAGGCAGAGGTATTTGCATCTCTGAAATCGCCATTTCTGGTGGTATTTGCATTTATAAAAGTAATAGATGAGTTTTGGTTAAAACGTTGATCCACTACAAATAGATTATAATTAGTCAAAGGTTCAATTACTTCTTTTCTAATTTGGCCGGTGTCGTTGTTTAAAATAGTAGCTTTAGTCTTTTCCGTAACGGCATTCAGGAATCCAATTCCCAATCCTTTCTCGGTTCGGCCGGATATTTTTACGGCATTCAGTAAGTTTACGGTGCTGGGATAATTTGTTATTTCTTCTTGATTATCAAGGAGTAATTCTGTAGTGGATCCTCCGCCAATTCGTCTGGAATAAAACAAACCACCTTTGTTAAAAAGATCGGTTCCCTCTGTGAAAAAAGGCCGGTTTTCTTCTAATTGTTGCTCAAATGGCTCTAAATATAATATAGCATTATCAAATTTTGTCTGACCAAAGTCAGGTACCAAAATAGCATCTAATGTAAAGGAATCATTGATGCCGTATTTGATATCCAAGCCCGCTTTTAAAGTAATACCGGAGCCTATCGCACTTTGTTGGTAATACGCCGATGAATACGGAATCAAAAAAAGTCGTGTCGGTGTCTTTATATTTTCAATTCCCTGCAGGATTCCCGCTTGCGGAATTACGGCTCCAATTTTAGTATCAATCCTATTCCAGGTATATTTTTGTACGTCACGCTTGATTTCCCGCATAAAGTTTAACCCCCAGATTTGTTTGTCCGCTTTGGAAAATCGTAAAGCGGCGTAGGGAATCTTCATTTCTACCGTCCAGCCAAATTCAGTGAGTGTTACTTGGCTGTCCCAAATTGCATCCCAACTAAAATCTTCAAAATCTTCCGTTGCTATACAGTCCATTTGTACGCCTGCCGCACTTACAAAAAAACGAAAATCTTGCTGGCCATCATTGAATCCATTGATATAAACGGAAAAATGATCGGAAACGCCAAAAATATCTCTATTCGTAATTTCTTTCTGAATTTTAGCAGGTTCGTCATCATACAGCAGTGCTGCGATGTAAATGGCATTATTGTCATATAATATTTTTACCTCTGTTTTTTTATCCACACTGATTGGTTTACCATTATCAGGCTCAAACATGATAAAATCCGAGGCTACTGCGGCGGACTTCCATATTTCCTCATTAAATCTTCCGTCAATTACAATGTTTTCTGTGGTGGGTTTTGCCTGAAGCGTTTTTTTTTGACTTTGAGCATTCAAACTAATGAATATAAAATAAAATAAAGCTGTAGGTACTAATTTGAACATAAATCTGCGAGATGATTGATCAAAAATAGTGAAATTAACATATAAATAGGATTTTTTTAAATTTATTACTCACTATTAAATCGCTTTTTGCGTTAAGTTAAAAATAAAACTTTGTTAAAAAGTGGTTTCTAGCCTGATTTTTAACCTACGTTTGCAATTCTCAATTAGTCCATAACTTAAAGACAATCAATGATCTATAACATATTTCTTACTATTTTTTTGCAGTTAATCTCGTTTGTGCCAATCAAAAACAACTTTCCTGAACCAAAGACACACACGCCAGTGATTTACGCTGAAGCTGTGAAACCGAGTTTGGACGATAATATTACAGTGGCATATAATAATTTGCATTCCAATAAATTTGCACTGCCTAAATTAGAAAGTTTCTCCGAAGCGCTAAAAGGATACTATTTGTTAAAAGAAAAAGGATTAGTCAAGAAGGAAATTTTGACCTTAATCGATTTTAGTTTGTCTTCTACTATTAAAAGACTTTGGGTTATCAATCTGGGTACTGGGGAAATTTTATTTCATTCTCTGGTAGCCCACGGTAGAAATACTGGCGATGAATTTGCTTCTGATTTTTCAAATACTGCGGAATCCTTTAAGAGTAGTTTAGGCTTTTATTCGACAGGCGAAAATTACGCTGGTAAACATGGGATGTCACTTCGATTAGATGGTCTGGAAAAAGGAGTAAATGATAATGCCAGAGCAAGAGGCGTGGTGATGCATGCAGCAACGTATGTTTCTAATTCATTTATAAAAAACAATCAAAGATTAGGAAGAAGTTTGGGCTGTCCTGCTGTTCCTGTAACCTTGTCTAAAGCAATTATCAGTGTTATCAAAGATAAATCCTGTTTCTTTATTTATCATCCTTCAAGAGTGTCAAAATTTGGATCCAAATCAGCTTTGTAATTTGCCGTATAAATCAGCATCAAAAGTATCGCTATCATCTTTAAAAATCAATTTATTGTTCTCGCTCCAAGCAGTCCAATATAAGAGATGAAAGGCGACTTCTTTTTTGATTTCGACAAATTTTGTTCTTTTGTTCTGTAACATTTCTTTGATTTATTCCAGATTCCAATTGACTCTGTCGTACAGTAAATATTCCGTTACTATTAACTCCTTTATAAAATACTCTGTTTTTTTGTAAAAGCTAAGGGCTTCTTTTGGGGCGTTGAACTAAATTACACTTGGTTTATATGTCAGACGCTGTTTTTCTCCGGTAACAATTCGTTTTTTGCCTAAACCAGGTTATTTGATACTATTTTAGAATGGTCATTACCCATATTTGAAATTGCTTTTATTGGTAAATAAATCATTTTTAACCTTGAATACGAGGGCTATTTTTAAGAGATTATAGCAACATACTATTCAAAACGGCAAGTTGTTGCTCAAGTATCTCCGTCAAAACGACCGTTTTCTAGCGAGTTCGCCTCCCTAAATCCAAGATATTGTACTTAAAAAGTCTTTAAACAGCCCGTTTTTTGATGTTTTGCTTTATTTTTTTTAAGTATTTTTTGAGTAGTATAAAGACATAATATTTTCATATTAAATTCGTTATGATTTGAATCCTCTTTTAAAAAAAGACTGTCGGAGTAAGTTTGAGACTTTTTAAGAAAAAAACTTGCATTGCAGCAAACTTATTAATTATATTTGCACCGTTGTTAATGCGAAAGTAGCTCAGTTGGTAGAGCTCCAGCCTTCCAAGCTGGTTGTCGCGAGTTCGAGCCTCGTCTTTCGCTCTGGATTTCAAATTTTGATTTGAGATTTTATTTTACTGTTATCATGCGAAAGTAGCTCAGTTGGTAGAGCTCCAGCCTTCCAAGCTGGTTGTCGCGAGTTCGAGCCTCGTCTTTCGCTCTTTCAAGCCAAAACATAATTGTTTTGGCTTTTTTTATGTCATTTATTTTAGGATTACATTACAAAACTCAAATCAGTTCCGCTTTCCAGTTCTTCAGGACTTTGATTTTGTCGAAACAATCGTGCGGTCAGATTGCCTTTCAGAATGATTGAATCTCCTTTTATATCCAGCCAGCTTCCTTCTCTCAATCCTAAAACCGGAACAGTATTAAATGCATGGTATTCTTTAATTCGGGTTTCGCGAGTTTCGCCCATATGTTTTGAAGTAGTATCCGGATCTAAATAATGTGGATTCAAATTGAAAGGAACCAATCCCAGGGTTTGAAAACTTGGGGGATAAGCTATTGGCATGTCATTTGTTGTTTGCATCGTTAATCCGCAAATGTTGCTTCCTGCGCTTGTTCCTAAATACGGAGTTCCGTTTTTTACCACATCAGAGAGGGTTTTCATAAGGTTGTTTTTGTATAATTGTGATACTAAAACAAATGTATTTCCACCTCCTGTGAAAATTCCTTCTGCTTTTTTAACAGCTAATGTGGTGTTTTCAAACTCATGAATTCCAATTATTTCTTTATTTATTTTGGCGAAAGCCAAGCGTACCATTGCAGTATACTCTTTATGAGAGATCCCACCAGGTCTGGCGTAAGGAATAAAGAGAATCGTATTACAGTTTTGAAAATGCACTTGTAATTCTGGTAATAAATAGTCCAGATAGTTCTCGTTAGCAAGAGTCGATGTGCTTGCAATTAGGATATTTTTCATTTTTTTGATGCATAATTTGCGCTAAAGGTATTAAATCAGGCTTTTTTATTTCAAATTTTTAATTAACATTTTTTTACCAAGGCATTAGTAATTAATTTGGAGTGCATTAAGATACTTTTACGATAAGTCAGTAAGGACTTTAAGAACGATGATTAGAATTATGTATTTGTTTTTGGCTTTTGCAACAACAGCGGCGATGTCACAAGAAGGAAGCCGAATACAACTGAACGGAAAAGTGACAGCTGATGTTTCTGTTCCGGAAGGGGTTTATGTCATAAATAAAAAAACAGAGAAGACTTCTATTACGGGTCAGGATGGTAACTTTTCTATTATGGCTGCCGTTGGTGATACGTTGTTGTTTTCAGCAGTGCAGTTCAAAGATACCAAAATACTTTTGACCCAAGTCCATTTTGATCAAGGGATTCTTTTTGCAAAAGTAACGCCCATCGCGAATCAATTACGGGAAGTTATTGTTCGAAATAGGATCAATGCAGTATCAATGGGGATAATTCCTAGAGAGCAAAAAATTTACACCCCTGCAGAACGCAAATTATATACTGCCAGCAATCTTAATGCCAGTGCTAATGTGGGTAGCATGATGGGAGGGTCCGTGTCAGCAGATCCGTTATTGAACTGGATTTCAGGAAGAACAAAAATGCTAAAAAAAGAACTTGAAGTGGAGCAGAAAGAATCCTATTTGAGGCAATTAGAGAACCTGTTTGCCGTTGATTATTTTGTGAGTAAGTTTAAAATACCGGTTGAGTATGTCAAAGGATTTAAACATTACAGCCTTGAAAACGAACGATTTGTGGCTGTTTTGAAATCTAAAAATGTGATGATGACCACTTTTTTGATGGGGGAATTAGCTATAAAATATAAAGAAATAATTGCCAGTGAAAATTAAAAATACCTTACAGTTGTTATTCTTTCTCGTAGTTCAAGCCACTTTTGGACAGGTAGAAACGGTCAAGGAAATTCGAGGAAAAATCACTTCGGATTCTGTTGCTGTGGATCGCATTAATATTGTAAATATATCAACAGGAAAAGCAACAGTGTCACAGGGTAATGGCTTTTTTGTTATACCTGCAAAAGAAGGCGACGTTTTAGTCTTTACTGCCGTTAATCTGGAAACATTACGCCGAAAAATTAATAAACAAGATGTATTAGAAACGGTTTTTTCGGTGATAATGATCCCAAAAAGCATTGTTTTGAAAGAGGTTGTAGTCGGTGAATCTTCGATTTCAGCAGAGAGTTTAGGGATTATTCCCTACGGTCAAAAGAAATATACGCCTGCTGAGAGGAAATTATACACCGCAACTTCCGGTGGAGGAATTGATGGATTGCTCAATACTATTTCTGGACGAAAAGCCATGTTGAAAAAAGAAATTATAATTGAGAAGACAGAACAGTTGTTAGCGAGAATTGAGGTGCTTTTTGAGGATAAGTACTATACGCAAACATTAAAAATACCCTCGGATTATATCAAAGGATTTCAATATTATTGTGTAGATAATGTAGCTTTTGCAAATGCTTTGCGTGCTAAAAATAAAACATTGGTTATGTATTTAATTGCAAGCCTTGCTGGAAATTATAACGAAATAATAGCCCTTGAAAATCAATAGTGTTTTATCGGGGATGTTATTTTGCTAAACCAAATTTCTTTTGGACAAACGCACCATGAAAAGCTGCTAAACAAGATTATTGGAAGAACGAAACGGCTTAAGAAATTAGTTGTTCTGGAGAAAAAAGAAAACGATATCAAATTAATTTCTGAATTGTACATTCCAGAATATTTTACGGTTCAATTGGTGCTTGCAAGTGATTACGTAAATGATTTTAAATATTTTATAGTAGATAATGAATTTTTTTTGGAAGTTTTAGCCTCCAAAAATAAACAAAAGACTACTTTTTTTATGGTAGCTTTGGCCGAAGAATATAAAGCTATACTTGCCAAAGAAAATAGACAACAGTCTTTAAAAAAATAATACTAAAAAAAATTACAATGAAAACAAGAATAAAAATCATTTGTTTAATTTTCTTTTGCCAATTTTCTTTTGGTCAAAATGAAAGCAGGAAGTCTTTACATGGTCAGTTTATTAACGAATCTGCTTTAGTGGATCACGGGTATGTTTTTAATTTAAATTCAAAAACCAGAACTTTTATAAGTAATCAGGGATTTTTTGATGTTTTGGCGAAAGCGAAAGATACGTTGCTTGTTTCAAGTAGTTTATTCAAGTCTAAAAAGATAGTTGTTGTGGACAAAGATTTTGAAAAATCATTGTTTGTAATTAATTTAGAGACGCAAACTACGCTGCTCAATGAAGTTATTGTGAAACGAAAAGCCGAAATTAAACCCATAGTAGGAGGTTCGCAGCGCATTGTAGATATGCAATTTGTAGATGACGAAAAATCATCTCCTATTAATAGAACGATGCCGTCAGACGGGACTATAGAAAACGGAATGGATTTTGTCAGAGTGTTCAAAATGGTTTCGAAATTATTAAAGAAAGATTCCGAAGATAAAGCAGGTTTAAATCCAAATGTAGATTTTTCGGATGTAGTCTCGAAAGGAATGGATGCTTATTTTTTTACCAATACATTGAGGTTGAAAAAGGATGAGATAGGTCTTTTTCTGGATTACTGTGAGGGTGATCCAAAAGCAAAAACCCTTTTGAAACAAGAAGATGAGTTTTTGCTGATTGATTTCTTAATTACCAAGAACGAAGAGTTTAAAAGAATTACTACTTTTGAAAAATGAAATCGCCATGATTCCAGAATACAAATAAGATTGAAGAATGGCGATACCATTTTCCGATAAAAAACAAATAGAATCTTCGAATGAAAAAAATAATTTTAATTTCCTTTTTTGGACTGCTATTTTTGACGTTAACTTCGTTCAGTATGCACAGGTTTTACGTGGCATTGTATCAAGTGAATTACGCTCCCGAAAAGAAAATGCTCCAAATCACCTCGCGTATTTTTGTAGATGATTTGAATAGTGCTATCGGAAAAAAGTACAGTAAAAAAATTAACTTGGGTTCTGAGAAAGAAACCGCTGCGGATTTGGTTTTATTGAAAAAGTATTTCACCGAAAAGTTTTCCATAAAAATTAATGGACATCCCACCACGATGTATCTTTTGAGTAAAGAAATGGAAGGCGATGTGCTTATTTGTTATTTGAGTATAAAAGATATTCCAAAAATAACGACTATTGAAGTGTATAATACAGTCCTTATTGAAGGAAATAACGAGCAGCAAAACATCATGCATTTTAAGGCTTTTGGGATTAAAAACACGATGCTGTTTACAGATTCTGTATCAACTGGAGTTTTAAAGTATGAATAAATTTTGAAACGGCTATTTAAAATGCTAATTTCACACAATTAAAGAACCATAAATTTACTATGAAAAAAATATTTTTATTTTTATTTCTTCCTGCGTTGTTAGTTGCGCAAGAAAAATCGACTTCGGTAACGCCAAAACAAACCGGAAGGTACGATACCAATAAGTTTAGTCAAATGTATGATTTGTTAGCTACGCCTAACCTATTTCGTACGGCTTCAGGAGCTCCGGGTCCTGCTTATTACCAGCAACAAGCTGATTATAAAATCAATATTGATTTAGACGACAAAAATTCTAAGCTAACAGGCTCTGAAACTATTACGTATTATAATAATTCACCTGATACCTTAGAATATTTGTGGGTACAACTAGACCAAAATCAATCCGCTAAAAATTCGCAAACCCCTTTAGCAGAAAGCCAAAGAATGGAACAGGTTTTTCCGGCGGGAAACTTCACAAATAAGTTTTTAAAACAAGAATTAGAGCGTGGTTTTAATATTGACTTTGTAAAAGACGCGAAAGGAAATCCGTTATCTTTTACGATCAACCAAACTATGATGCGTATTAATTTAGAGACACCGATGAAACCAGGAGAGAAATTCTCTTTTGCAATCAATTGGTGGTATAATATCAATAATTACAGAGCTGAAGGCGGCCGATCCGGGTATGAATTATTTGAAAAATCAGGGAATAAATTATATGTAATTGCGCAGTTTTATCCTAGAATGGCAGTATACAATGATGTTGAAGGATGGCAGAATATGCAATTTTGGGGAACGGGAGAGTTTACGTTGCCTTTTGGTGATTTTGATGTGAACATCACGGTACCTGCAGATCACATTATGGAAGCTACGGGAGATCTTATGAATAGGAGTGAAGTGTTTACGGCGGCGCAACTAAAAAGATATGAGTTAGCACAAAAAACGTACGACAAACCTGTAGTTGTTGTTACGCAAGCAGAGGCGGAAGCTAGCGAAAAAGGATTTTCAGATAAGAAAAAAACATGGAAATTTAGCGCTAAAAACGTGAGGGATTTTGGTATTGCTACTTCTAGAAAGTTTATATACGATGCAATGGCCGTTAAATTGAATGATAAAACGGTAATGGCAATTTCAGTTTATCCAAAAGAATCCAATCCACTTTGGGGAGAAACGGCAACAAGAACCGTAGCACACACGCTGAAAAGTTATTCAGCGCATACTTTTGACTATCCTTATCCTAAAGCAGTCTCAGTATCTGCTGAAGATCAAGGAATGGAGTATCCAATGATTTGTTGGAATTACGGGCGTCCAGATGAAAAAGGTGTTACTAGTGATCGCATAAAAAATGGAATGATAGGTGTAACAATTCATGAAGTAGGACACAATTTCTTTCCTATGATTGTAAATTCTGATGAACGTCAATGGTCTTGGATGGATGAAGGATTGAATACCTTTATGCAGTATATGGCAGAGCAAGAAATGGAAACTAATTTTCCTTCCAGTCGTGGTCCAGCAAGTAAGATCGTTCCTTATATGAGTGGGGATCAAAAATTCTTGGAGCCTATTATGTCTAATTCGGAGACAATAGTTCAATTTGGGGCAAACGCCTACGGAAAGCCAGCAACAGGCTTAAATATCCTTAGAGAAACTATCATGGGAAGAGAGTTGTTTGATCATGCTTTTAAAGTATATGCAAACCGATGGAAATTCAAGCACCCAACACCAGAAGATTTTTTTAGAACTATGGAAGACGCCTCTGCAGTAGATTTAGATTGGTTTTTTAGAGGTTGGTTCTACTCCACGGATTTTGTAGATATAGGCATCAAGGAAGTTAAACAATATTATGTTTCACTGACTCCCACGAAAGATTTAAAAGACGCCACAGTACGAAGAGGTCGTTTTGGACAAGAAAAAGGACCCTTCCTTTATTTAGTCCCAGAAACAAGTGAAGAATTGTCCGCTAAAGATAAAAAAGCATTAGCAATTGCAGATATAAATTTACTTTCGGAGTATGTAAATCAAAATTTTACTGCAGATGAAAAAGCTAAACTTAAATCGCCAAAGTATTTTTATGAAGTAGATTTCAACAAGCCAGGCGGTATGTTAATGCCAATCATTGTTGAGCTAACCTATGAAGATGATACAAAAGAAACCTTCAAATATCCTGCGCAAATCTGGAGAAAAAACAATGATACTGCTAAGAAAGTGTATGCAACTGAAAAAGCAATCAAAAAAATCCAGATAGATCCAAAATTAGAAACAGCTGATATTGATGTAACCAATAACACGTGGCCAAAAGAAGAAGTGAAATCTAAATTTGATTAAATAAACGGTACTGCTAAAAAAAGACTCTAAAAAGAGTCTTTTTTTATGAAAAAATTAAAACGCAAAGTTTCAAAATTAGGTATCTTTGTAGCAACTAAAACAAAAAATATGTTTGGCATAGGAGGAGGAGAATTAATATTTATTATGTTTATAGTGCTCATGCTTTTTGGGTCAGATAAAGTGCCTGAAATGGCACGTACGATGGGTAAAGCAATGGCGCAATTGAAAAATGCAACTAACGATATAAAAAGCGAAATTCAAAAAGGAGCAGAGGCGAATGGGTTTGACACCAAATCTTTAAGCGATTTTCGAGGTAATATTACGACTGAAATCAATAAGGCAAAGGACAATTTGATGGGGGATACCTCGCAATTTAAAAACATTACAGAAGGCGTATCGACCGAAATTAATAAAACTACTGAGAGTTTACGGGAAGAAACAACTTCGCAGATCAACACAACAAAAGAAATTATTGAAGATGCTGCAGGTCCCATAAAACGTCAGGTATAATGATAGAAAAAATAGTATCCCTTGATACCCAGTTATTTGTTTATTTGAATGGTTTAGGTTCGATTACTTATGATGGGTTTTGGCTGTTTATCACCAGTCAATTCAATTGGATTCCGCTTTTTTTGCTTTTGTTGTATTTCATTTATAAAAAATTAGGCCTACAGCAAACCTTATATCTATTGTTGTTTGTAGCTCTTTTAGTGACAATTACAGATCAGACAACGAACTTATTCAAGAACGGATTTCAACGATTGCGTCCCTGTAATAATCCGGAAATCAATTCCTTTATTCGTATTGTGCAAGTCCGCAATTCCTTTAGTTTTTTCTCGGGTCATGCCTCAAACACAATGGCTGTTTGCGTTTTTTTATACTTTGTTCTCAAAAAAACGACTAAATATATGGTCTTTCTGTTCTTATGGCCTTTAGTTTTTGCCTACAGTAGAATCTATTTAGGATTGCATTATCCATTGGATATTTTATCCGGCTATTTATGTGGCGTTATTTTTGGAACACTTATGTTTAAAGGATATACAATAGCACAGAAAAAATATTTCCCAGTTAATCCTATCAAGTAGCAGGAGTCGTTTCCTGCTCTAGACTGTATTCCAGATATAAAACTACGATTAAAGATCTTGTTTTTCTACATCGGGAGATGTCGTTCCTGCCGGGGCTAAGGCATTTGGTTTCAAAAATGATCAAACTAAAGCACTCTGCTCACTGTCAATCCATCACGAATAGGCAATAAAACAGTTTCTATACGGGGATCATTTTTTAATAATTGATTGTAGGCTTGTAATACTTTTGTACTCACATCATTGGTTTGTAAGGGTTCCAGAACTTTTCCGCTCCACAAAACATTATCGGATAGGATAACGCCGCCTTTATTCATTTTAGGAACAATCATTTCAAAATAATTCAGATAATTTTCTTTATCAGCATCGATGAAGACCAAATCAAATTGCAGTTCTAAAGTTGGGATTATGGCTGTTGCTTCACCTAAATGTTGTACAATTTGCTTTCCCCAAGATGACTTGTCAAAATGTTTGCGCTGGAAATCAACTAATTCTTCTTTGATGTCAATCGTATGCAATTGACCATTTTCCCGCATGCCTTCGCACAAACATAAAGCGGAATACCCGGTATAAGTCCCAATTTCCAGAATGTTCTTAGGCCGAATCAATTTTGATAGCATACTCAAAACCCGACCTTGAAAATGACCACTTAACATGCGTGGCAATAAAATTTTCTGGTAGGTTTCTTTATTTAGTGCCGCTAATAAAGCAGGCTCTTTTTCGGAATGTTGCTCGATATAATCTTCTAATTCTTGGGAAATGAAATGCATTAGTTGAGTTTTTTCAATTTGTGACAAAGTTATCAAATTATCAAATCAACAAATCAACAAATTGTCATTAACTTTGCACCATGCAAATCGAGAAAAAAGACATACGAGCAGTATCCAAAGAACAATTACGCGAATTTTTTATCACTAACGGAGACAAAGCCTTTCGCGGAAATCAGGTCTACGAATGGTTGTGGAGCAAGGGAGCGCATAGTTTTGAGGATATGACTAATGTGTCTAAAGAAACGCGTACTATGCTTGAAACACACTTCGTGATCAACCATATCAAAGTAGATACAATGCAACGCAGTGAAGACGGAACGGTAAAAAATGCCGTACGTTTGCATGATGGGTTGGTGGTGGAATCAGTCTTGATTCCTACTAATACCAGGACTACAGCTTGTGTTTCCAGTCAGGTGGGGTGTAGTTTGGATTGTAATTTTTGCGCTACAGCGCGATTAAAAAGAATGCGAAATCTGGAGCCAGCGGAAATTTATGATCAGGTAATAGCCATTGATAAAGAAAGCCGTTTGTATTACAATCATCCGTTATCAAATATCGTTTTCATGGGAATGGGAGAGCCACTTATGAACTATAACAATGTCTTGAAAGCTATTGAAATGATTGTTTCTCCAGAAGGGTTAGGAATGTCGCCTAAACGCATTATGGTTTCTACTTCAGGAGTGCCTAAAATGATTAAGAAATTAGCGGATGATGAGGTAAAGTTTAAGTTGGCCGTTTCGCTACATTCAGCAATCGATGAAATTCGTTCCAGAATCATGCCGTTTAGCGCAAACTTTCCATTGGCAGAGTTGCGGGAATCATTAGAGTATTGGTACCGAAAAACAAAAAGCAAAATTTCCTACGAATATGTTGTTTGGAAAGATATAAATGACAATAAAGCTTCGATAGAGGCCTTAGTAAAGTTTTGTAAATATGTTCCTTGCAAAGTGAATCTTATTGAATATAATCCCATTGATGATGGGGAGTTTCAACAAGCCTCTGATGAATCAATAGAGGCGTACATAAGAGCGCTTGAGACTGCCGGAATTGTTGTAAAAGTGCGAAGAAGTCGCGGTAAAGATATAGATGCTGCCTGCGGACAATTAGCAAACAAGGAAGCGTAAAAGGATTCGGTTTTTATGGAAATATCAAAATAATGGCAGGTTAATAATGTACCTTTGAATTCTAATGAATGTGACCTCTAAAATTAAACAGCCCATTTTTGATGAAATGGAACTTTTTGAAAAAAAGTTCTACGAATCGATGACGTCTCAAGTGGCTTTGTTAAATAGGATCACGTATTATATTGTCAATAGAAAAGGAAAACAAATGCGTCCCATGTTTGTTTTTTTGACGGCCAAAATGGTTTCGGCAGGAGTTGTAAACGAGCGGACATATCGTGGTGCTTGCGTTATTGAACTGATACATACCGCTACATTAGTTCATGATGATGTAGTGGATGACAGCAACCGCAGAAGAGGTTTTTTCTCATTAAATGCGCTTTGGAAAAATAAAATTGCCGTACTTGTTGGTGATTATTTGTTGTCCAAGGGATTGTTGCTTTCTATAGACAATGGTGATTTCGATTTACTCCGAATTATTTCTGTTGCTGTGCGCGAAATGAGTGAAGGAGAATTACTCCAAATTGAAAAAGCCCGAAGACTTGACATTACACAAGATATCTATTATGAAATCATTCGGAAAAAGACAGCTACACTTATTGCTGCCTGTTGTGCTCTGGGCGCAAGATCTGTTATCGAAGATGAAGTCCAGGTTGAAAACATGCGGAAGTTTGGAGAACTCATAGGTATGGCTTTTCAAATAAAAGATGATTTATTCGATTATACGGAGGAAGCCATTGGTAAACCAACCGGAATTGACATCAAAGAACAAAAGATGACATTGCCACTTATTCATGTTCTGAATACGTGTACTTCAAAAGAAAAAACGTGGTTAATCAACTCCATAAAAAACCATAATAAAGATAAAAAACGCGTCAAAGAAGTGATTGCTTTTGTGAAAAATAATAACGGATTGCTTTATGCGGAACAAAAAATGGTCGAATTTCAGCAAGAAGCCCTTTTGAATTTGGATAACTATCCCAATTCCGAGTTTAAAGAGGCGCTGATTTTGATGGTCAATTATGTCATTGAAAGAAAAAAATAATTTTTTTTAAAATAATCTTTTCTCGTTAACTATCCATTTTATTGATTTAAATTTTTTCAGGTCGAAAATTTTGGTTGTGTTTTTCTTTTTTAGAACTCTTGCTGCGTTTCAAACTTGATGTCAATATTATGATAATTTTTTGCAGATGCTTAATCGGTATATTTTATATATGGGAATGGATGTAGGAGTTAAATATTATTAGTTTTTTTGCTTCGAAAAAGAACTGTATTTGGTATAGTTATATCACGACCAATAAAAGCCGAATTTTTATGGGACCCCTAATGAATTAAAAATTAGGGCTTTATTTTTTATACTGTCTCGGAGATTGCAGAGAACGATACGTATTGCACTTTTTTTATAATAATATTAAAATTTTAAGTGCCAAATGTCTTTTTTTTTGTTTTCTGTACTAAAAGGTACAGTATTTAATCAAACAAAAATATGGGAAAGATAAAGGTAGTTTAAAGTGATTTAGCGGATACTAATGGTCTTTTATTAGGTAAGAAACTATAAATGCATGCTATGTGTATTAGCAGTTTGAATCTAATGGAAGGAATATTTTAATGGTAGTGCCTTCATTCTCTGTTGAAACAATACTAAAAACACCATTTATTTTTTTTATAATTGTTTTGCTTAGAAAGAGACCCATGCCTAATCCTTGTTGTTCTCTCTCTTCTCTTTTGAATTGTTGCGCAGCGCCAATTTTATTTAATTCAGATGGACTAAACCCTATGCCATAATCTTTAATAACCAGTTCATAGTATTCCTCATTATATTTTTGGCCGGAAACAATAATAGTAGGATTTTTTTTAGAAAATTTCAATGCGTTATCAATTAATTCAAAAAGGATGAAATTTAAGTACCTTTGACTAATTTTTATAGTAGCTTCATCTATTTTGAAATTAATTGTATTGTTTTTTTTATCATAAATCTCAAAAATTTTGCTAGTAGTATTTACAAATGTCGTCGCTATTTCAGTTTTTGACTGGTGATCAAACTCGATCGTATTGTTTTTAAGATTTTGATAGAGTATTAAGTTTTGCATTGTCCTGTTTAATCGTTCTCCAGATACTTTTATTGAATCATAAAATGTAGCGATTTCATTTTTTTTATAGTCTTCTTTAGCATCCATGAGCAATTCGATGGAACCTAAAATCCCTGAAAGCGGAGTGTTTATTTCATGTGCAAAATGATTTTTTTCTCCGATATATAAATTATTATTGGCATTCTTTATTTTTTCAAATCGTTCTATTTTTACAGCTATTATTTTTATTAATTCTTTGATTTTAAATGGTTTTGATAAAAAATCATCAACGCCTTCCAGCAGACATTTTCTTCTCAAATTATTTTCTTTTTTTGCTGTCAGAAAAATGAAAGGAATGGGACTTAAAGATTGGTTTTCTGAAATTATTTTGTGAAATACATGACCATCCATTACGGGCATCATTATGTCGCATATAATTAAGTCAGGAGTCCAGTATTCCAGAAGGTCTAAGGCGTTTTGGCCATTAGAGGCAACTTTCACCTCATAATTTTCATATCGTAGAAGTTCAGCAATGGTCTCTCTAATATTTGGGTCATCATCAACTAAAAGGATATTATTTTTTTTCATAAGGGAAAATTAATTTTATTCGAGTTCCAATATTTTCTTGAGTTTTTAGTTCTATTTTGCCATTTAAAAAATCTGTAAACTGTTTTACAACGGCTAATCCTAATCCGGAACCAGTTATTGCAGTTGTGTTTGAAGCTCTAAAAAAGGATGTAAATACATATTGAATATCATTTTCGGGAATTCCAATTCCATAATCAATCACCTCTATTTCCAGTTCTTTTTCTAAATAGGTTATAAGGAGTAATGGATCTGATTTTCCTTTCGAATATTTAAAGGCATTATTGATTAGGTTCGTTAAAATGTGAGTCATTAAGATTTCATCAGTAAAAAAGAAATGTTTTTTACCTTTTATTTTTACTTGAATT
Organism: Flavobacterium sp. RSP49; assembly: GCF_003968735.1. NCBI lineage: Bacteria > Pseudomonadati > Bacteroidota > Flavobacteriia > Flavobacteriales > Flavobacteriaceae > Flavobacterium > Flavobacterium sp. RSP49. The sequence goes on from NZ_RYDN01000002.1 coordinate 116,071, forward strand.
TTGCGCTTGTGATGTTGATTATTAAAATAAAGATTGAGTAAGGAGTTAATGAATGTATTAAAATCTAAAACTTTTATCGTTTTTTGAATTTTTTCTGATTCGTATTTTCCAAAAATTAATATGTTGTTCATTAACTCGATCATTCGATCGACTTCATTTTTTATTCGGAACGTTTTCTTTTCTAAGAATTGGTGTGTGTGTTTGTCAAAATGATCTAATTTCAGCTCAATGAGTTCCGCATTAGAATAAATAACCGTCAAAGGGGTTCTAAATTGATGGGACGCCATCGTGACAAACCTAGATTTCATTTCGTTAAGTTCTTTCTCTTTTTCAAATGCTATCTTGATTTCTTCGGAGGCTTTAATTCTATCGCTGACATCTCTGCTGGAAGTTTGTATACCAATGATTATGTTTTCATGATTTAATATTTTTTTTAAAGAGGTTTCCAGCCATATATAGGTATTGTCTTTTTTTCTAAAGCGATACGTTACCGTTTTGTTTTTACTGCTTTTAAGAAACGCTTTATAATAATTCAACATCTCCACATAGTCGTCAGGATGAATGTAATCAAATATTTTTTTGTTTATTAATTCATCAGGTGTGTATCCTATTATTTCCTTTGAAGAATTGGAAATATAGTAATAACTTCCGTCCATTTTTTGTTGACAAATTATATCGGTTGTGTTTTCTGCAATGAATCTAAATTTAGCTTCGGACAATTCTAATTGATTTTCTTTTTCTTTAATCTCGCTAATATCGGTATGTGTTCCAATAACTTTTATTGGCTTTCCTTTTTTATTTTTTTTAAGTATTCCGGAATATTTTATCCATATTATATGTCCGTCTTTATGAATCATTCGTGCAGTTCCTTCATATCGATTTAATTTTTGAGTAATAAAATATTCTAAATCGATGGCAACTTGAATCATGTCCTCTGAGTGAATACTTTTTTGCCATAATTCTTTATCTTTAATGAAATCGTCTTCAGTATATCCTAACATTCCTTCCCAATTATGAGAGTAGGTTGTTTTCTTAGTTTTAATATCCCATTCCCACATTGCTTGATTTGAACCGGCCATGTAAAAATCAAATCTTTCCAAAGTTTTTTTTAATTTTATATTAATTTTATCTTTGTAAAGTCTGTCACCAATATTTTTAGCAACTGTCTGTAAGGTTTTAATTTGTTCTTCTTCCCATTTCCTTTCCTCTTTGCATATCGTGTAGCTTATCCAGCCCCAGAATGTAGTATTAGAAAACACAGGGGTAAACAGGTATGATCTGATCCCTTGTGTTTCCATGTGCTTTTTAAAAAACACATTTTTATTGTCTCTTACAAGACCATGCAAAGGCTTATTTTTTGATAATATATCATAAAGTTCTGGATAGGTATCGTAGGTAAGATTATTTAGATTAAAACTCTCAATTTTAGGCTTAGTTTTATGACCCTGCCTCTTGTTGACGTAGTAGAAGGTTGTTTTGCCATTGGTTGTTTTATTCTTAAAAACGGAACAGCTGTCGATTTGTTGTCCTTTGGCAATGTCGCTTAAGCATAAATTCAAGGTATCAGTTATGGAATTTTTTTTTAATACAGTATTAGTGACTTTAGAAATGTTTAATAAAAGATTGTTCATCAAGCTAAGACGGTTTATTTATTTAATTTTTTCATTACGCTAAATCAATTTTATTTAGACTAATTTATTGCTGGCAAAGCACGTGACTTTTTGTTTTATGGGGAAAATCTATTTTATCAGATAAACAATATTTAATTGTATTTCAATCAATCTTTTGTTAATTTTTTTTAGACGTGATTGCTACATTTGCGAGGTGTAGTTTTTAAATGATAAATAAAGATATTTTAATTTTAATTTATATGAATACTAGTCCTAATAATTTAAAAAATAATAACAATAATTTAAAATTAAAATAGTTAATTTAGATGCATGATAAATCAAAAAAGGGGAATAGTATTAATTGAAGATGATGTAGCGCTTGGTAGCTCAATATCGGAGTTATTGAGCCTGAGTGGTTTTAATGTCAACTGGTTCAAAGATGGTGTTGATGCACTGGTATACTTAAACAAACACATACCCGATATTATTATTAGTGACTTGATGATGCCTAATATGAATGGAGAAGATTTGTATTTTTTTTTAAAAAAAAATGGCAAACTAAACGCAGTGCCATTTGTAATAATTACTGCTAATATAGACGATAGCGTTCAATATAAGCTACTTGAAAATGGAGTTAATGATTTTATTGTGAAGCCTTTTAAAGTTAGAGAGTTAATTTTCAAAGTCAATAACTTGCTAGAATTCAAAAATAATATAGAAAAAAAATTTAAACCAGATCCCTTTTCAAAAGTTACTATAAAATTATCTGAAAAAGATTTTCTTACTAGTGTAAATGAACATTTGTTGAATAATTTAAAATTGAATGTTGATATTGATGAATTGTCCAAAAAACTTTTTATCAGTAAATCAACTTTAGATAAAAGAATCAGAAAACTTACAAATAAGAACATTAGCCAATATATGAGAGAGTTTCGATTGGATTACGCCATTAAGCTGATTCATCTTGGAGAAAGAAACATACAGTTCTTGGTTCATGAAACGGGATTTAATTCGTTTTCATATTTTACCACAAGTTTTAAGTTATATAGTAATCTGACGCCCAGAGATTATATAAAATCCATCCATAACGACAGTAAATTACTAGAGAATAACCAAGAAAATAAGAGATAATTAATTGTTGTATTTTTTAAATTTATTTTTGCAAACTTGTAATAAAATCTCGACTTTTTACGAGTAAAAGAAAATCAGTACTTGTTTATAAATAAGTTTAGGTTTTGTCTCTTTTTACATCACTGGCTTAGATCATAAACAATTTATTTTTTGATATTTTACATGTATTAAAACACTTTATTTATGGTCCCGTAGGTTATCAAAAAAAAGGCTGTCCGAAAAATAATTTTCGAACAGCCTTTTGTAGTGCTTTACACTCTAAAGAATTACGGTACGTACCAGAAAGGTCCTTGTGTGATAATTTGAGAAGAGGTCAAATTAGGAACATTTGCAGAGTTTGCATTGTATTCTGATAATGGGTATATAAGTCTCTTAGGTCTTGATGGCTGTAAATTAAAACCATTAATTGATCCCGGTATAACAGGGAATCCGGTTCGTGTGTAATTTATATAGTTTTCAACACCATGAATACTGCTTAATGCAATCCATTTTTGAGTTAATATCGCTTGTATCTTATTAGAAGAAGCAGCCCATCCAAAACCGGATTTAAGATTTATCTCAGTCAAGTATGTGCCTATTGTAGCTCCTAAATAAGTAAAAGAAGATTGTACGCCTTCGTTGAACAAAGTTTGCGCACTTCCAGTAGTTAGAAATCCTCTTTGTACTGCTTCAGCTTGTAAAAATTTGCTTTCTGCTAATAACATTAGTGCTCCTGATTTAGAAGATCCAGCTGCTGTTCTTTGTGCAGTATTGGCTCCAACATAATTAGATAGTCCTAATCCAAATCTTGAAGTTCTTTTACCATGGTGCTAAGATTTAAAAAAAAACCACCCCAAAAAATGGGATGGTTTTGAATAATTGAATTAAGTGATAACTAGAATTTATCCCAGAATATTTTTGTTGTTAATAAATCTCCACCAATTGCATTTGAGGCTGTTGTGTAGTTTGAATTGTTTACTTGTTGTTCAAGAACTGGGTAAGCCATTCTTACAGGAACTTTTCCTCCGGCATTAGTTATAGCTGAACTTGGCGCTGTCAAAATTGGAAAGTCTAATCTTCGCCAGAAATTCCAAGAAGTTAGACCTTGGTTATACATAGCTACCCAAGCTTGCTCTCCAATTGACTTTTTCCAATTAGAAGCATTGAATGGATTTACAACAAGGTAAGTTGATGCTTCTGATGTTGTACCACCCCATTCTAATATTGAAGCTGTTACTGCAGTTCTGTATGCACTAGGAGCAGCAGTTGGATTCCAACGTGCATTAGCTTCAGCAATATAGAAAGCAACTTCAGTATAGTTTAAGATAACGCCTGGTGTAGTTTCAGTGTACGCATAAGATCCGATATGTGAGAAATCAGCAAATTCTCCACCTTGTCCAATGGTTTGTCCGACATAACCACCACCTGTAACTTCCTCATAATAATTATCTATTCTTGGGTCATTTGAGGCCGCCATGTAATCGATTAAGGTCTTTCCAGCAAAAAAGTCATCTCTGCCACTTGCAGAAAGATTTTCATACAAAGGATTGAAGTTTGGAGATGCTGCAAGATATTGAAATTGACAATTTCCAGTCGGCGACGTTATTACTCCTGCTGCAATAGCTTGTAGTGCTGTAGATTGGGCTAAAGTTGGATTTACATCAGCAATCGCAATAGCAAGTTTTAATTTTATAGAATTTGCTAATGCTTTCCATTTAGCAATATTACCACCGTAGTATATGTCCCCATCGTTAAAAGATTTAAACCCAGTTGCATTCGTGTTTAGATTTGAGATGTCTTCATTAATTCTTTTAATTAGGTCAGTGTAAATGGTCGACGCGTCATCATAAGCTGGCAATGGAAAATCGTTCACATTTGCACCTTGGATATAAGGTATATTGCCAAAAGTATCAACTAGATTTTGATAAGTGTAAACCTGCATTACATCGATAATAGCTAACTGGTTTTTTTTGTTAACTGACCATCCTGATGCTTCATCTGCTGTAGGTGCGTAATTGATGATAATATCTTTAGCTTTCCCTAAATTATTAATTACGCTTACATAGTTCAATGAAAATATATTATTAGATACGTTTCTGTTTGTAAAGTCATAATTACTTTCGTTCACATAAGTAGTTTCTTGCCAATATTGCATTGTAAGCCTAAAATTGTTAATATTAACACTTGGAGTGTTAACATAGTCGCTTAGTTCTTTTTGAGCGAAATTTAGTAATGATCCTGGCACAGCAGTATATGCACTATTGGGATCGGTATTTATATCTTCACTAACACATGCTGTCATTAACAAACATATGGTTAGTATTGCTATGATTTTTTTCATTTTTATCTTTTTAAAAATTAACTTTAACATTGAAAGAAATATTTCTCGTAGTGGGCATAGGTCCAGACTGGTAACCTTGAGTGTTACCAGATGATAATCCAGCTTCAGGATCAGCGTAAGGTAAACTTTTATCTATTATCCATAAGTTATTACCTATTACACTAAATGATGCACCTTTTATTGATTTTCCGAGAATAGTTGAAGGAAGACTGTACGTAAGAACAACTTCTCTAAGTTTTACAAATCCAGCATCATATAAAAATGCAGCAGCTGGTGGATCTGTACCTAATACTTGGCTTGATTGAGATCTGTCTAATCTCGTTGTATTGGTTATATACATTGGTTGACCGTTAGTAGAAGTAAAAGCAGGATTAGCCATTACACCTTGTAAAAGCTCTCCTCCGCCGTTAGTTAGTGTGTTTCTTACGGGGTTGCCTAAATCGTTAGTTCCAACAGAATTAGCATAGATTCCTGTTCCATATCCGTAATATTGGTCAAGTGAAAATATACTGCCTCCTTTTTTGATATCAATCAAAAAACTGAAAGAAAGGTTCTTATACGTAAATTTATTATTTATACCTCCTGACCAATCTGCTTGATATGTTCCTAATTGATTATCCGTAGTGGTAGAAACAACATATGCTCCATTCTCACCAATTATTCTATTGCCTAAGTCATCAAGTTCATAAGTTGTTCCCCAAATAGAACCATAATCGCGATTTAATGGTGCATTAATGCTGATACCACCTTGAAGGGAGTTAATATTAATGTTTTCAATTCCAGGAGCTAATTCTGTAACTTTTGTGTTTGGATTTGCCCAGTTTACATTTACATCCCAGTCAAAATTCTCTGTTTTGATTGGTGTAAAGTTAAGTGATACCTCAAACCCTTTTGTCGTCAATGTTCCTGCGTTTATAGTTGTAAATGCTGCCCCTGTTGCCGTTGATACTGGTAGTGGTAAAATTTGGTCAAAAGCTTTATTCTCAAAGTATGCTACGTCAAAGCCTAATCTGTTTTTTGCAAATTGCATATTTAAACCAAATTCAATATTATCCAACTGTTGTGGTTTAAGATTTGGATTTTTGGCATTAGTATTATAAGAATAAACTGGTGTTTGAAAAGGTGTAAGTGAATTATAAGTATTTTGTAATTGATTTGGATCTGTATCTGAACCTACTTGTGCATATGCGGCTCTAAATTTACCAAAATTAATAAATTCAACATCTTTTAACCAATTTGAGAAAACGACAGTTCCAGAAATCGCTGAATACCAATATGCATTATTTTCAACTGGTAATGCAGAAGATTGATCTCTTCTTACAGAGCCTTCTAAGTAGTAAGTCCCTTTGTAGCCTAAAGTTGCCTGTGTGAATAAACCAAGAATTTGTTTTTTAGTATCAACAATTCTAGGTAATGTTGGAGCGGATACTGAGTTAGATATTGTGTATAATCCCGGTATAAATAAGCCTCCTGAAGTTGATTGTTGATTTGAAAATCTATTTTGTACATTGTAATTAGTACCTACTATTACACTTAAATTTAGTTCTTCAGCTAAATCTTTTTTGTACGTCGCCAAGAAGTCATAATTTTGTTCGCTAAAATTATAAATATCTAATGCATAACCCGAAGGTTGAGCCGGTAAGTTAGCTAAATTTGAGTTTGATCCAATAACATTTGGATAAGAGCCTGTAGCTAATCTGTCTTCTGTTCTTAAATTAAATCCATCAGTACCTGCTCTTCCTAGTAAACTAAATTCTTTTGATATGTCGTAAGTTACACTTGCATTAGCAGCAAATCTTTCTCTTGTATCGGTATTGTAGTTTTGGTTTCTTTGAAAATAAGGATTGTCCCAATACGCAGGTGAAATATTAGTTGCGTTCCTTTGATTCCACGTGTAATTTTGCTGCCCTAAATTGTAAAACTGCTTTTGTTCCTTGATATCTACATTGGTTGCCCACCATTGTCTAAAGTTAGACATTACATTACCATTATATCCAGTTGCGTTTCTGTTTCTCGTGTTTTGATTAACATAGGTTGCGTTGAAGTTAGAACTTAATTTATCGTTAAATTTATAACTTGCTGCCGCATTAAAGTTGTTTTTGCTTAATAAAGCGTTTGGTAAAACATCATCACTTTTTGTATTTGCGTAAGTCAGTCTATAAGTCGCTTTATCTGAACCTCCGCTAAGAGATATGTTATTAATTGTTGAAGATGCTGCTTCAAAAAAGCTTTCAGGAGTATTCTGTGCAACAACCCATGGAGTTGCTTGTCCAAAAGTAGCAGATCCTGGTACAAAAGCATCATATTGAAAAACAAGGGATCCATCATACTTAGGTCCATAAGATGCATCATCTCCAGTTCTCGCTCTAGGCTGCCCTTGATATGTTGAAAACACTTGTCCGAAATAACCTTGTCCATATTCCGTTTGGTATTTTGCAAAAGTGGACTTGTCAATCGTGGATCTAGTGTAAGATGAAGAAAATTCTACGGATAAATCTTTACCTGCTTTTCCTTTTTTTGTTGTTATTATTATGGCTCCGTTTTGTGCTCGTGATCCATATAATGCAGTCGCAGCTGCGCCTTTGAGGACATTGATTTCTGCAATGTTATTCGGGTTAATATCTGATGCCGCATTTCCGAAGTCTAAACCTCCACGACCTCTTCTTTGGTCGCCACTGTTTACATTAGTGTTTAATATTGGCACGCCATCGACAACAAATAATGCTTGGTTATCTCCCAACAAAGATTTAAAACCTCTAAGAACTACATTTGTAGATCCCCCAAAGTTTGTTCCATTAGTTACGCTAAGTCCTGCAACTTTACCAGATAAGTTGTTGACAAAATTTCCAGTTGGCACAGTTGACACTTGTTCAGCCGTAACTTGTTGTGAAGAATAACCTAGAGATTTTTTCTCTCGTTTAATTCCCAATGCCGTTACCACGACAGCGTCAAGTTCATTTGTAGCATTGTTTAACTTTACGTTAATAATTAATGAGCTAGCTGTCTTTTCTTGAGTCATCATCCCAATGTAACTAAATATTAGCACTTGGGTTGATGAGGCTCTGATGGAATATTTCCCGTCAAAATCAGTTTGTGTTCCAGTATTTGTTCCTTTAACTAATACACTCACGCCTGGTAAAGGCAATCCTGCATTGTCAGAAAGAACACCTGAAACAGCTCTTTCTTGCGCAAAAGTTAGCTGCGCAACAAGTACTACAAGTAGTACAAAGAATCCATTGAACTTTAGTTTCATTTTATAAATATTTTGAATTAGTTTAGCAAATTTCTTAATAATTTGTTAATATTCCTAATTGTTTATTGTTAAAAATTAGCGATAATTTAATTTTTTCAATAAATACTATTAATTAGGCAGTATTTTAGTTTTATTATAACAAAAATTAGAAAATATCTCATGAAATCATGTATTTTGTGATCAATAGGCTCATAATTGTTTGTGGACATCTAGATTTTTTTTACTGCTATGCTCTTATGTAGTGTAAATGTCCTGTTAAAAAAAGTAGAGACTGGATATTGTGTCTTACTGGATGCTAAGGAAATAGATATGAAAACTGCATACCATATCAAAAAAGGTTTTAAATTCTTTTATTTAAGTTTGAAGTAAGTTAGGAAGTAAAACAATGGCTATAGAACAATTGTTATTTAGGGGTGTTGTTTAAAATTAATCAGATGAAGTTGAAAATTAATTTAAGATGATGTTTGCAATGTTTTTTGATTATTATTTTTTTAATCTGGACTTTTTTTAATAGAACAAAAGTCGTGCAATCTGTTTCTAATGTTTTAAAAAGATACATTATAGCTGATGTGTACAATTGTATTGTTTATTTCTAGAGGTTGATTTGTGGTCCTCCCGCTGGCAAGTGCTAATTTGAATAATCCATTTTTTGTTAATAATCCCAATCCCATTCCAATGCCTATTAAGTTTTCTTTTTTGTCTTGTTGGTCTATTGCGGATTTATCTTTGTAAATACTGTAATCTAAAATTGAATGAACGTAAAGATTTGGAGATACAATATAGCGATATTCCGTGAGTAGTGAAGTCATGAGGTAGGCTTGCAGGCTATTTTCAGCAAAACCTCTGACGCTGTTGAATCCACCAAAACGGTGTAATTCGTTGGTGACGTAAGTATTGCTTTGTAAATAATAATTAAGGCTATTGATATGGATGGAATTTTTTTTATTTAGGTTAAAGTTGTGTACGGCTTGAATGTTTATAAAAAACTGGTTGCTTTTTGTTGTGTTTTCGGATAGGGTATTAAGTGCTCTGCTTCCTATTCCTGATTGTAGTGTGAGACTTGATTTTGTAGGAAAAACAGAATTGGCTGCATCCAATTTGATATAATTAAAACTTGACGTTAGGAACGAATTATCGAAATCGCTAAGTGAATTATTGTTTAAATTTTGGATAGCGCTGGATTCTGTTTTTTGGTATCCTAAATAAAATCGGGTGTTGTAATTAATGAAGTAGCTCAGGTCTATTGCGGTTTTAGTGTTTTGAAAGGTCGTGTCTTGTCGGAATAGCTGAATTTGTGCTTTTAGGCCTATTGGAGTTTTTAGCAAATAAGGCAATTCTACACTTGCTTTAAATGTTTTTTGGTCATTGCCATCGCTTTTCCAATATACTGAAAGTTGTTCGCCGGTGCCTAAAATATTTTGGAGTTGTACATCTAAATATCCATTCAATGTGATTTTTTGATTTTCATTGTTAGTAAATCCAATGAATCCGTCAAATGTGTTTGATTTTCTTTTTTGAAGATATACGTATACTTTTGTGGTATCTTTTGTAAATAGAATTTCCGGATATTTTATTTGACTGATGAATCCAAAATTTTCAAAATCAGTGTAAATCTGATCGAGTACTTTTTGGTTAAAAATGCTTGTTTTGTATTTCCTGTTTAGTTGAGCAAAATGTCCGGATGGGAATTTTGTAGTCGAATTTGTGTCTTCATAATTTATGGTTATCGCATTTAAGATTCTTTTCTTGTCGGTTTCTATTTTTAAATTGGCGTATAAAACGGCATTTATTCTTTTGATGTTTGTCAGCTTTAGTTTAGCTAATGCAAACCCATTTTGTTCTAATTCTTGTATTTTTTTACGCAAGTAAAAATCTATTTCTGGGTAAGGTAGTATAATAGTTTCTTCTTCTTCTTTTAAAAGTATAGGAAGGTTTGGTTTTTTGTTGCTACCTATATATATATTTATCGCTTTTATTTTTTCTCCTAAATGTATTTTAGCACGATAACTGGAGTCATTTATTTGGATTAGTGGTCCGGTAATGTTGTCAATGTATCCAATTCTTGAAAGATCTTGGGACAGCCTGTTTAATTCAATCTCAATTGACTTTGTGTTTGTGTGTTTTGGGTTATATTTTAAAGAGTCGATTGTCTTTGTTTCCAAGGTTGATTTTCCTGTAATGAGTACCTGAAAGCTTTGAGCAGAGCAGTGTAGACCTAAATTAAAAAGGAGAATATAAATAAGGAAGTGCTTCAAGTGAATTTTGTTTTATTAAATAGAATGTAAATATCTGCTTTTTGCGATTAAAATCGAATGATAAAATAATCTTATTGAAAATTAGTAGATTAACATTTGTAGAATAAAAAATATTTTCTACATTTGCAACCCCGTAAAAAGCGGGAATTTAATATAATAAGAAATTTTTAGTATTAATTATGCCAACAATTCAACAATTAGTAAGAACAGGAAGAACTCAGATAACTAAGAAGAGTAAATCGGTTGCTTTAGATTCTTGTCCTCAAAGAAGAGGGGTTTGTACGCGTGTTTACACTACAACACCAAAAAAACCAAACTCTGCAATGCGTAAAGTAGCGCGTGTACGTTTGACAAATGGTAATGAAGTAAATGCCTACATCCCTGGTGAAGGACACAATCTACAAGAGCACTCGATAGTATTAGTTAGGGGTGGAAGGGTAAAAGATTTACCAGGAGTTAGATATCACATCGTTCGTGGTGCCCTTGATACGTCAGGAGTAGCAGGAAGAACGCAAAGAAGATCTAAGTACGGAGCAAAACGCCCAAAAGAAGCAAAAAAGTAATTAATTAGTTTAAAGTCTAAAGTCAAAAGTCTAAAGTGTATTTTGTACATTAAGGCGTTGTGGCGTTATGACATTAAGACTTTTTTTAAACAAAAAGACATGAGAAAAAGAGCGGCAAAGAAGAGACCACTTTTACCAGATCCTAGGTTTAATGACCAACTGGTAACACGTTTTGTGAACAACTTAATGTGGGATGGAAAAAAATCGACAGCGTTTAAAGTATTTTATGATGCAATTGACATCATTGAGTCTAAAAAACAAGATGCGGAGAAACCATCATTAGAAATTTGGAAAGATGCCTTAACCAATGTTATGCCTCACGTAGAAGTACGTAGTCGTAGAGTAGGTGGAGCTACATTTCAAATTCCGATGCAAATTCGTCCAGACAGAAAAATTTCTATGGCGATGAAATGGTTAATTCTTTATTCTAGAAGAAGAAACGAAAAATCGATGGCTCAGAGGTTAGCTTCAGAATGTTTAGCTGCGGCTAAAGAAGAAGGAGCTGCTGTTAAGAAAAGAATGGATACTCACAAAATGGCAGAAGCTAATAAAGCATTCTCTCACTTTAGATTTTAATTCTTAAGAAATGGCTAGAGATCTAAAATATACAAGAAACATAGGAATTGCTGCTCACATTGATGCTGGTAAAACAACAACAACAGAGCGTATATTATTCTACACTGGAAAATCACACAAAATTGGTGAAGTACACGATGGTGCTGCAACAATGGACTGGATGGCACAAGAGCAAGAAAGAGGTATTACAATTACTTCTGCAGCTACAACTTGTGAATGGAATTTTCCAACTGAACAAGGTAAAGTTTTATCTGAAACAGCTCCTTATCACTTCAATATTATCGATACACCGGGACACGTTGACTTTACAGTTGAAGTAAACCGTTCTTTGCGTGTTCTTGATGGTTTGGTTTTCTTATTTAGTGCTGTTGATGGTGTTGAGCCACAATCAGAAACGAACTGGAGATTGGCAGATCAATACAGAGTTCCACGTATTGGATTCGTTAATAAAATGGATAGACAAGGATCTAACTTTTTGATGGTTTGTCAACAAGTAAGAGATATGTTGAAATCAAACGCAGTTGCAATCACTTTGCCTATTGGTGAAGAAAATGATTTCAGAGGTGTTGTGGATTTAGTTAAAAATCAAGCTATAGTATGGCATGAAGAAGGTTTAGGAGCAACGTATGATATTGTGCCTATTCCAGAGGATATGCTTGAAGAAGTGAAGGAGTACAGATCGATTCTTATTGAGGCAGTAGCTGATTATGATGAGACTTTACTTGAAAAATTTATGGAAGATGAAAACTCTATTACAGAGGAAGAAATCAATATTGCATTGAGAGCTGCTGTAATGGATATGGCTATCATTCCTATGATCGCTGGTTCTTCTTTTAAAAATAAAGGAGTTCAATTCATGTTAGATGCAGTATGTAAATATTTGCCATCTCCAATGGATAAAGATGGTATTGAAGGAATTCATCCTGATGATGCTGAATTGTTAGAAGAAGATCAAACTAAAATATTGCGTAAGCCCGATGTTAAAGAGCCATTTGCTGCTTTAGCTTTCAAAATTGCTACTGACCCATTCGTAGGTCGTTTAGCTTTCTTCCGTGCTTACTCAGGACGTTTAGATGCGGGTTCTTACGTTTTGAACACACGTTCAGGAAATAAAGAAAGAATTTCTCGTATTTACCAAATGCATGCAAACAAACAAAACCCAATCGATTATATCGAAGCGGGTGATATTGGAGCGGCAGTTGGATTTAAAGATATCAAAACTGGAGATACGTTGTGTGATGAAAAACACCCAATTATTCTTGAGTCTATGAAATTTCCAGCACCGGTTATTGGTATTGCAATTGAACCTAAAACTAAGGCTGACGTAGATAAAATGGGTATGGCTTTGGCTAAATTAGCTGAAGAGGATCCTACATTTACGGTTAGAACAGATGAAGCTTCTGGGCAAACTATTATCTCAGGTATGGGTGAGCTTCACTTGGACATCTTAGTTGATAGAATGAGACGTGAATTCAAAGTTGAAGTAAACCAAGGTGAGCCTCAAGTTGAATACAAAGAAGCATTTACAAAGTCTGCTCAACACAGAGAAACGTACAAGAAACAATCTGGTGGTCGTGGTAAATTCGGTGATATCGTATTTAGATTAGAGCCAGCTGATGAAGTTGATGGTAAAGCTCCTGTTGGATTGCAGTTCGTTAATGCTGTCAAAGGTGGTAACGTTCCCAAAGAATATATACCATCTGTAGAAAAAGGTTTTAGGGAAGCTATGAAAACTGGTCCTTTAGCAGGATATCAAGTAGATAGTTTGAAAGTAACTTTATTGGATGGGTCTTTCCACCCTGTGGATTCTGATGCACTTTCTTTTGAGCTTGCAGCAAGAATGGGGTATAGAGAGGTAGCTAAAGCAGCTGGTGCTGTTATATTAGAGCCAATCATGAAAATGGAAGTGATTACACCTGAAGAAAACATGGGAGATATCGTAGGTGATATCAACCGTCGTAGAGGTCAGGTAAATGATATGGGTGATAGAGCGGGTGCTAAAACCATTAAAGCCGATGTGCCATTATCAGAAATGTTTGGTTATGTTACTACTTTAAGAACTTTATCTTCAGGTCGTGCAACATCAACAATGGAATTTTCACATTACGCTGAAACTCCTTCGAATATTTCGGAAGCAGTTATCAAAAAAGCAAAAGGAAACGCTTAATCTTTAAGAAAATGAGTCAAAAAATCAGAATAAAACTAAAATCTTACGATCACATGTTAGTAGACAAGTCTGCTGAAAAGATTGTAAAAACAGTTAAAAGTACAGGAGCAGTTGTTACAGGTCCAATTCCATTACCAACTCACAAAAAACTTTTCACAGTATTACGTTCTCCACACGTTAACAAAAAAGCAAGAGAGCAATTTGAAGTAATGTCATACAAGAGATTGATTGACATTTATTCCTCTTCATCAAAAACTATTGATGCCTTGATGAAATTGGAATTGCCTAGCGGTGTTGAAGTAGAGATCAAAGTTTAAGTAGCTTACTAGTAAGAAAAGGACGCTGTTTTTAATCGAAAATTATTTTTTTGGTTTGTGTGTAAATATGTTATACATTTGCACCCACTTAAAAAATAGGATTTGGTTAAAAGCTGCGTTCTATATTTATATTTAATAATTAATAATTAATAATTATGTCTGGGTTAATTGGTAGAAAAATCGGCATGACTAGCATTTTCGACGAAAACGGGAAGAATATTCCTTGTACAGTAATCGAAGCTGGACCATGTGTTGTTACCCAAGTCAGAACCAAAGGTGTTGACGGGTACGAAGCGTTGCAACTTGGTTTCGATGACAAAAACGAGAAACATTCCACAAAAGCGGCTTTAGGTCACTTTGCAAAAGCGGGAACTGTAGCTAAGAAAAAAGTCGTTGAATTCCAAGATTTCGCAACAGAACAAAAATTAGGGGATCTTATTGATGTTTCTATTTTTGCTGAAGGAGAATTTGTAGATGTACAAGGTGTATCTAAAGGTAAAGGTTTTCAAGGGGTTGTAAAACGTCACGGTTTTGGTGGTGTTGGTCAAGCAACTCACGGTCAACACAACCGTTTAAGAGCGCCGGGTTCTGTAGGAGCGTCTTCTTATCCATCCAGAGTATTCAAGGGAATGCGTATGGCTGGACGTATGGGAGGAGACAATGTAAAAGTTCAAAACCTTAGAGTTTTAAAAGTAGTGGCTGAAAAGAACCTACTTGTTATTAAAGGATGTATTCCTGGATGTAACAACTCTTATGTAATCATTCAGAAGTAATGGAAGCAAAAGTATTAGATTTCAACGGAAAAGATACTGGAAGAAAAGTGCAACTTTCTGATTCAGTATTTGGTATAGAACCAAACAATCACGCAGTATACCTTGATGTTAAGCAATATCTTGCTAATCAAAGACAGGGAACGCACAAAGCTAAAGAAAGAGCTGAAGTAGCGGGAAGTACGCGTAAGATTAAAAAACAAAAAGGAACTGGTACTGCTCGTGCGGGTAGTGCAAAGAATCCATTGTTTAAAGGTGGTGGAACAGTTTTTGGACCAAGACCAAGAAGTTATTCATTTAAATTGAATAAAAGCTTGAAACGTTTGGCTAGAAAATCTGCTTTTTCTATTAAAGCAAAAGAATCGAATATTATCGTTCTTGAAGACTTTAATTTTGAAACACCAAACACTAAAAATTTCATCAACGTTTTGAAAGCTTTAGAGTTAGAAAATAAAAAATCTCTGTTTGTGTTGGGTGATGTAAATAAAAATGTATATTTGTCGTCACGCAATTTAAAAGGCTCTAGCGTAGTAAGTAGCTTAGAATTAAGTACTTACGCTATATTAAACGCTAATAATTTAGTGCTTTTGGAGAGTTCTTTGGAGATAATTGAAGAAAATTTAAGTAAATAATAGGATATGAGCATCATAATTAAGCCTATAGTAACGGAAAAAGTAACCAAAGAAAGTGAAGTTTTAAACCGCTTCGGATTCGTTGTTGACAAAAAAGCAAACAAAGTGCAAATTAAGAAAGCTGTTGAAGCTGCTTATGGAGTAACTGTTTTAAGTGTCAATACGATGAATGTTAGGCCAGATAGAACTACTAAATACACTAAAAGTGGTTTAATAAGTGGAAAGACGAATGCAACTAAAAAAGCAATTGTTCAAGTACAAAAAGGAGAAACAATTGATTTTTACAACAATATCTAAGATAGAAAAATGTCAGTAAGAAAATTAAAACCTATTACCCCAGGTCAGCGATTTAGAGTTGTGAATGGTTATGACGCCATTACAACTGATAAGCCGGAACGCTCTTTGATAGCGCCGATAAAAAACTCTGGTGGTAGAAATAGTCAAGGAAAGATGACCATGCGTTATACGGGTGGTGGTCACAAGCAGAGATATCGTATCATTGATTTTAAACGTACTAAAGAAGGAATTCCTGCTACGGTAAAATCAATTGAGTATGATCCAAATCGTACTGCATTTATCGCTTTGTTAGCGTATGCTGATGGAGAGAAAACGTATGTTATTGCTCAAAACGGATTGAAAGTTGGTCAGAAATTAGTTTCTGGTCCTGAATCTCAACCCGAAATTGGGAATACATTACCGTTGAGCAGAATTCCTTTAGGAACTGTTATTTCTTGTATCGAATTGAGACCTGGTCAAGGAGCTGTAATTGCTCGTTCAGCTGGAACATTTGCTCAATTAATGGCAAGAGATGGAAAATATGCGACAATTAAAATGCCTTCTGGTGAGACAAGATTGATCTTGTTGACGTGTTCGGCTACAATTGGAGCTGTGTCTAATTCAGATCATCAATTAGTTGTATCAGGAAAAGCTGGTAGAACAAGATGGTTAGGTAGAAGACCTAGAACAAGACCTGTAGCGATGAACCCTGTCGATCACCCAATGGGTGGTGGTGAAGGTCGTTCTTCTGGTGGACATCCACGTTCAAGAAATGGAATACCAGCAAAAGGTTATAGAACTCGTTCTAAGAAAAACCCGAGTAACAAGTATATCGTAGAACGTAGAAAGAAATAATAAGATATGGCACGTTCATTAAAAAAAGGACCTTTCGTTCATTATAAGTTAGACAAGAAAGTTCAAGAAAACATTGCAGGTGGAAACAAAGGAGTTGTTAAGACATGGTCTAGAGCTTCTATGATTACTCCAGACTTTGTTGGGCAAACTATCGCAGTTCATAACGGTCGTCAATTTGTACCAGTTTACGTAACAGAAAACATGGTAGGTCACAAATTAGGAGAATTTTCACCAACTAGATCTTTTAGAGGTCATGCTGGAGCAAAAAATAAAGGTAAAAAATAAGAAGCAATGGGAGTTCGTAAAAGAGAAACAGCAGATGCGAGAAAAGAGGCTAATAAGTCTATTGCTTTCGCAAAATTGAATAACTGCCCCACTTCACCTAGAAAAATGCGCTTAGTAGCGGACTTGGTAAGAGGTCAGAAGGTAGAAAGAGCATTGAACATCTTAAGATTTAGTTCTAAAGAAGCTTCAAGAAAATTAGAAAAATTGGTTTTGTCTGTAATTGCCAACTGGCAAGCAAAAAACCCTGACGCTAATATGGAAGAAGCAGGTTTATTTGTAAAAACGATAACAGTAGATGGTGGAATGATGTTGAAAAGACTTCGTCCAGCTCCACAGGGTCGTGCACACAGAATTAGAAAACGTTCTAATCACGTTACAATCGTGCTTGGATCTATTAATAACACACAAGCAATTTAATAAAGATGGGACAAAAGACAAATCCAATTGGAAATAGACTTGGTATCATCAGAGGATGGGACTCAAACTGGTATGGTGGAAATGATTACGGTGATAAACTTGCCGAAGATTATAAAATCAGAAAGTACATCCATGCTCGTTTATCAAAAGCTAGTGTATCAAAAGTAATCATCGAGAGAACTTTGAAACTTGTAACCGTTACTATCACTACAGCCAGACCGGGTATTATTATCGGGAAAGGTGGACAAGAGGTAGACAAGTTGAAAGAAGAACTTAAGAAAGTTACTGACAAAGAGGTTCAAATCAACATCTTTGAAATCAAAAGACCTGAGCTTGACGCGTATCTAGTTGCTACCAGCATCTGTCGTCAAATCGAAAGCAGAATTTCTTACAGACGTGCAATCAAAATGGCAATTGCCGCCTCTATGCGTATGAACGCAGAAGGTATCAAAGTTTTGATTTCTGGTCGTTTGAATGGTGCTGAGATGGCTCGTTCAGAAGGTTTCAAAGAAGGTAGAATTCCTCTATCAACTTTCAGAGCTGATATTGATTATGCTTTGGCAGAAGCTCATACTACTTATGGTAGAATGGGGATCAAAGTGTGGATCATGAAAGGTGAAGTTTATGGAAAGAGAGATCTTTCTCCACTTGCCGGAATGGACAAAAAACAATCTGGTGCTGGTGGTAAAGGTGGCGATTCTCCTAGAGGAGACAGAAAGCCTTTTAATAAAGGTGGTAAACCAGACGCTCGTAAACGAAAGTAAATTTTTAAATTAAAGAAAAATGTTACAGCCTAAAAGAACAAAATACCGAAAGGTACAAAAGGGTAAAATGAAAGGGAATTCTCAAAGAGGACATGAACTTTCTAATGGAATGTTTGGTATTAAATCTGTACATGAAGATGGAATGTTCTTGACTTCTCGTCAAATAGAAGCTGCACGAATCGCTGCAACTCGTTTTATGAAAAGAGAAGGGCAGTTATGGATCAAAATATTTCCAGACAAACCAATTACTAAGAAGCCTCTTGAGGTACGTATGGGTAAAGGTAAAGGAGCAGTTGAGTATTGGGCTGCCGTTGTTAAACCCGGAAGGATTATGTTTGAAGTTGGAGGAGTTCCTTTGTCAGTTGCTAAAGAGGCGTTACGTCTTGCAGCTCAAAAGCTTCCAGTAAAAACTAAATTCGTCGTTGCTAGAGATTTCGAAGCATAATCTATATTATATTATGAAACAATCAGAAATAAAAGATCTTTCTGCAGCAGAGTTGCAAGAAAAGCTTAGCCAAACTAAGAAAACATACGCTGATCTAAAAATGGCTCACGCTATTTCACCAATTGAGAACCCACTTCAAATTAGAAGTGTAAGAAGAACAGTTGCAAGATTAGTTACTGAACTTACTAAAAGACAATAACTGTAGTCTGCTGAAAGATGGAAGAAAAAAGAAATTTAAGAAAAGAAAGAGTTGGTGTTGTAACTTCGGACAAAATGGATAAGTCTATTGTTGTTGCAGAAGTGCGTAAAGTAAAACACCCATTATACGGTAAGTTCGTGTTGAAAACTAAAAAGTATCACGCACACGACGAAATGAACGACTGTAACATTGGAGATACCGTAAGGATTAGCGAAACGCGTCCTTTAAGTAAAACCAAATGTTGGAGGTTAGTTGAAATCTTAGAAAGAGCTAAATAATTATGGTACAACAAGAATCAAGACTAAAAGTAGCAGATAATACTGGAGCAAAGGAAGTTTTAACTATCCGTGTTTTAGGAGGTACCAAAAGAAGGTACGCCTCTGTTGGTGACAAGATTGTAGTTTCTATCAAAGATACTGCTCCTAACGGAAGCGTTAAAAAAGGAGCTGTTTCAACTGCAGTTGTTGTACGTACCAAAAAAGAAGTAAGAAGAGCCGATGGTTCATACATTAGGTTTGATGACAACGCATGTGTGTTATTGAATGCTGCTGGTGAAATGAGAGGAACTCGTGTTTTTGGTCCGGTAGCAAGAGAACTTCGTGAAAAACAATTCATGAAAATTGTATCATTAGCACCAGAAGTGCTTTAATTTGTTTTAAGATGATAAAGCTAAAAATAAAATCAGGTGATATAGTAAGAGTAATTGCTGGAGACCATAAAGGTGCGGAAGGTAAAGTATTACGTGTGTACCGTGAGAAAAACAAAGCGATTGTTGAAGGTGTTAACATGGTATCGAAACATACGAAACCAAGTGCAAAAAGCCCTCAAGGTGGTATCGTAAAGAAGGAAGCTTCTATACAAATATCTAATATTTCTTTAATTGATCCTAAAACTAAGGAAACAACAAGAGTTGGTATTAGAGTAGAAGGAGATAAGAAAGTAAGATTTTCAAAAAAATCTAATCAAGTACTATAGTAATGGAGTATATACCTAGACTAAAAGAAGAATATAAGAGCAGAGTAATTGCTGCTCTTAAAGAGGAATTCGGATACGTAAACGTAATGCAAGTTCCAAAATTGGAAAAAATCGTTTTAAGTAAAGGAGTTGGTGCAGCTGTATCTGATAAAAAACTAATCGACTATGCGGTTGATGAGTTGACAAAGATTACTGGACAGAAAGCAATATCCACTATTTCAAAGAAAGACGTTGCGTCATTCAAATTGAGAAAAGGGATGCCTATTGGAGCAAAAGTTACTTTGCGTGGAGAAAGAATGTATGAGTTTTTAGATAGACTTATTACTTCAGCTTTGCCACGTGTAAGGGATTTCAGTGGTATTAAAGCTACTGGTTTTGATGGAAGAGGAAATTATAACCTTGGAGTTTTGGAGCAAATCATTTTCCCAGAAATTGATATTGATAAAGTTAACAAAATTTCAGGTATGGATATTTCCTTTGTAACTACTGCTAAAACAGACAAGGAAGCAAAATCATTATTGGCTGAACTAGGTTTACCTTTTAAAAAGAATTAAGACATGGCTAAAGAATCAATGAAAGCCCGCGAGGTTAAGAGAGAAAAAACAGTAGCTAAGTATGCTGAGAAAAGAAAAGCTTTGTTAGAAGCTGGAGATTTCGTAGGTTTGCAAAAGTTGCCAAAAAATGCTTCACCAGTTCGTTTGCACAATCGTTGTAAATTAACAGGTAGACCAAGAGGGTATATGCGTCAATTCGGTCTTTCACGTGTTACATTTCGTGAAATGGCAAATAACGGATTGATACCAGGTGTTAAAAAAGCATCTTGGTAAAATTTAATTATGAATTTCAAATTATGAATTACATTTTAAAATGTAATTCGTAGTTTGAAATTTATGATTATAGAAATTTATAAATTGGTTTCAGGTTCGGCAAATACTTTGTCGAAAACCGTTGCCGCAAATCAATACATATGTATACAGATCCTATTGCAGATTATTTGACGAGAGTTAGAAACGCTGTGGCTGCAAACCACAAAGTCGTTGAGATTCCTGCATCTAATCTAAAAAAAGAAATAACTAAGATCTTATTTGATCAAGGTTATATCTTGAGTTACAAATTTGAAGACAACGCTGTTCAGGGTTCAATCAAAATTGCTTTGAAGTATGATAAAGATACTAAAGAGTCCGTAATTAAAGATATCCAAAGAATTAGTAAACCAGGTTTACGTAAATATTCAAGTTCTTCTACCATTCCTAGAATCCTTAATGGATTAGGCATCGCTATTGTCTCTACTTCTAAAGGGTTGATGACAGGAAAAAAAGCGAAGCAATTGAATGTAGGTGGTGAAGTAATTTGTTACGTATACTAATTTAAAGACTATAATAAGATGTCAAGAATAGGTAAAAGTCCGGTTGTAATCCCTGCTGGTGTAACTGTTGAAGTTGCAAATGGTATTATTACAGTAAAAGGAAAAAATGGTCAACTAACTCAGGAGTTTTCGGACGTTACTGTTACAGTTGAAGGGGATCTAGTTCAAGTAGAAAGATCTTCTGATCACAAAGACCAAAGAGCAAAACACGGTTTGTATAGATCTTTGATCAATAACATGATTATAGGTGTAACAGATGGTTTTACTAAGTCATTAGAATTGGTAGGAGTTGGTTACAGAGCTTCAAATCAAGGACAAAAATTAGATTTAGCACTTGGTTATTCTCACAATATTGTTTTAGAAATTGCTCCAGAAGTGACTTTAGAAACAATATCTGAAAAAGGTAAAAACCCTATCGTTAAATTAACATCATTTGACAAACAACTTTTAGGGCAAGTAGCTGCGAAAATCAGAGGTTTCCGTAAGCCAGAGCCGTATAAAGGAAAAGGTGTTAAATTTGTAGGGGAAGTATTAAGAAGAAAAGCAGGTAAATCAGCTTAAAAAATAAGATTATGTCATTAACAAAACCTGAAAGAAGACAACGAATTAGATTCAGAATTAGAAAAACAATTAGTGGTACTGCTACTAATCCAAGACTATCTGTATTTAGAAGTAACAAAGAAATTTACGCGCAACTTATTGATGACGTAAACGGAGTTACTATATTGGCGGCTTCTTCAAGAGAAAAAGAAATAGGTAACGGTACGAACATTGAAGTGGCTACAGCAGTTGGAAAACTAGTTGCTGAAAAAGCTTTAAAAGCTGGGATAGACGTAGTAACTTTCGATAGAGGAGGTTATTTATATCACGGACGTATTAAATCATTAGCGGAAGGCGCAAGAGCGGCTGGACTTAAATTCTAATATAGTATGTCTAATAGTAAATACAAGAATGTAGAGTTAGTAAAACCAAGTGGTCTTGAATTAAAAGATCGTTTGGTAAGTGTAAATCGTGTTACTAAGGTTACAAAGGGTGGTAGAGCTTTTGGTTTTTCTGCTATTGTAGTCGTAGGTGATGAAAACGGAGTGGTTGGACACGGATTAGGAAAATCTAAAGATGTTGCTGAAGCAATTGCGAAAGCAGTAGAAGATGCTAAGAAAAATTTAGTGAAAATTCCTTTGAATGGTCAGTCAGTTCCTCACGAACAAAAAGGTAAATTTGGTGGTGCACGTGTATTCTTAATTCCTGCCTCTCATGGTACAGGAGTTATTGCTGGTGGAGCTGTTCGTTCAGTTCTTGAATCAGTAGGAATTCATGATGTATTATCTAAATCTCAAGGATCTTCAAATCCTCACAACGTAGTAAAAGCAACTTTTGATGCTTTATTACAAATGAGAAGTGCTTATACTGTTGCAAAACAAAGAGGCGTTTCTTTAGAAAAAGTTTTTAAAGGTTAATTCAAGGAAATTATGGCTAAATTATTAGTAAAACAAGTTAGAAGCAAAATCAACTGTCCTCTTACTCAAAAGAGAGGTTTGGAAGCTTTAGGTCTACGTAAAATGGGACAAGTTGTAGAGCATGATTCAAACCCTACAATCCTTGGGATGATAAATAAAGTTAAACACTTAGTTTCTGTTGAAGAAGCTAAATAACAAATACTGTTATGAATTTAAGTAACTTACAACCTGCTGAAGGTGCTACACACAATCAAAATAAAAGATTAGGTAGAGGAGAAGGTTCCGGAAAAGGTGGTACTTCTGCAAGAGGTCACAAAGGAGCCAAATCTCGTTCTGGTTATTCTAAAAAGATTGGTTTTGAAGGGGGTCAAATGCCACTTCAAAGACGTGTACCTAAGTTTGGTTTTACAAACATCAATCGTAAAGATTACGAAGGTGTAAATCTTGATACACTTCAACTATTAGTTGATAATGGTGTTATTAAAGATACTGTTGATATGACAGTTTATGTTGCTAATCGTTTAGCTACTAAAAATGAAATCGTTAAGATTTTAGGTAGAGGTGAATTGACAGCAAAATTAAAAGTAACCGCTCACAAATTTACTGCTACTGCAAAAGCTGCTATTGAAGCTGCTGGTGGAGAAGCTGTAACAATGTAATTTTTCAATTAATATGAAGAAATTTATTGAGTCAATTAGTAATGTTTGGAAAATCGAGGAACTGAAAAATAGAATCCTAATTACATTGGGTTTGCTTTTAGTGTATCGTTTTGGGGCTCAAGTAACCTTACCAGGTATTGATGCTACACAGTTGGGTAATTTAGCCGGACAAACTAAAGAAGGAATTGGTTCAATTCTTGATATGTTTACTGGAGGAGCTTTTTCACAGGCTTCTGTTTTTGCCTTAGGAATAATGCCTTACATTTCTGCTTCAATTGTTGTTCAGTTGATGGGAATTGCGGTTCCATACTTGCAAAAACTTCAAAGCGATGGAGAAAGCGGTAGAAAAAAAATTAATCAAATTACACGTTGGTTGACTATTGGTATCACCTTGGTTCAAGGTCCTACTTACATCTACAATTTATATAGAACGTTACCTAGTAATGCATTTTTATTGGGATTCAATTCATTTGAATTCTTATTTTCGTCAGTAATTATTTTAGTCACAGGTACAATTTTTGCGATGTGGTTAGGAGAAAAAATTACAGATAAGGGAATAGGAAATGGTATATCTTTGTTGATTATGGTGGGTATTTTGGCAAGGTTGCCTCAGGCATTCATCCAAGAATTTACCACGAGAGTGACTAATAATAACGGTGGTCCGATGTTGTTAGTTATCGAAATTATCATTTGGTTATTGGTTATTGTTTGTTGTGTACTGCTGGTTATGGCGATTAGGAGAATTCCTGTTCAATATGCCAGACGAACTACTTCAGGGGATTTTGAACAAGACATGTTAGGTGGAAATAGACAGTGGATCCCTTTAAAGCTTAATGCTTCTGGGGTGATGCCAATTATTTTTGCTCAAGCAATTATGTTCATTCCAGCTGCTTTGGCAGGACTGTCTAAATCAGATGCTTCGCAGTCAATCGTTGGCGCTTTTAGTAATATGTTTGGTTTCTGGTATAATTTAGTTTTTGCAACGTTAATAATTGTATTTACTTTCTTTTATACTGCAATCACAGTTCCTACTAACAAGATGTCTGATGATTTAAAGAGAAGCGGTGGTTTTATACCGGGCATCAGACCAGGAGTTGAAACTTCTGATTATCTTGATAAGGTAATGTCTTTAATAACTTTTCCAGGATCTTTATTTCTTGCTTTGATTGCTGTGTTCCCGGCGATAATTGTAAGTGTTATGGATGTTCAACAATCCTGGGCAATGTTTTTCGGAGGTACTTCATTGATAATTATGGTAGGTGTTGCCATTGACACAATGCAGCAAATCAATTCATATTTGCTAAATAAGCATTATGATGGTTTAATGAAAAGTGGTAAAAATAGAAAAGCAGTAGCTTAACTTTATGGCAAAACAATCAGCAATAGAACAAGACGGATCGATCATTGAAGCATTATCAAATGCAATGTTCCGTGTAGAGTTAGAGAATGGACATATAGTAATTGCACATATATCTGGAAAAATGCGTATGCATTATATCAAATTATTACCTGGTGATAAAGTGAAACTAGAAATGAGCCCTTACGATTTGTCAAAAGCAAGAATTACTTATAGATATTAAAGGATATTCAAAATGAAAGTTAGAGCTTCAGTAAAAAAGAGAAGTCCCGAGTGCAAAATTGTGCGAAGAAAAGGGAGATTGTACGTAATAAACAAAAAGAATCCTAGATTTAAACAAAGACAAGGATAATTATGGCAAGAATAGCAGGGGTAGATATCCCAAAAAATAAGAGAGGTGTTATAGCACTTACCTACATCTTCGGATTAGGAAATAGTAGAGCTATTGAGATTTTAGAAAAAGCTCAAGTAAGCCAAGATAAAAAGGTTCAAGACTGGAATGATGATGAGATCGGAGCGATTCGTGAAGCAGTGTCCACTTTCAAAATTGAAGGAGAATTGCGTTCAGAAGTTTCTTTAAACATCAAACGTCTTATGGATATTGGGTGTTACAGAGGTATTCGTCACAGAACTGGTCTTCCATTAAGGGGACAAAGAACTAAGAATAACTCCAGAACAAGAAAAGGTAAAAGAAAAACTGTTGCCAACAAGAAAAAAGCAACTAAATAATAAGTAATATGGCTAAAGCAACTGCAAAAAAACGTAAAGTTATCGTTGAATCAACGGGAGAAGCTCATATTTCTGCTACCTTCAACAACATCATCATTTCTTTGACAAACAAAAAAGGTGAAGTTATTTCTTGGTCTTCAGCTGGTAAAATGGGTTTTAGAGGTTCTAAAAAGAATACTCCATACGCAGCCCAAATGGCAGCAGAAGATTGTAGTAAAGTAGCTCTTGAAGCAGGACTTAAAAAAGTTAAGGTGTATGTTAAAGGACCAGGAAACGGACGTGAGTCTGCGATCCGTTCTTTGCATAACGGTGGAATTGAAGTGACTGAGATTATCGATGTTACTCCAATGCCTCACAACGGATGTCGTCCTCCAAAAAGACGTAGAGTTTAATAATATTTTTTTAGTATAACCTAGATAGAATACCGATTATCGAAGGATAAGACCTGAATTCATAATCTCTATCTTAAACAATTTAAAATGGCAAGATATACTGGTCCAAGTACAAGAATCGCCCGTAAATTCGGCGAAGCAATTTTCGGAGACGATAAAGCGTTCGAAAAAAGAAATTATCCACCCGGACAACACGGGATGGCTAAAAAAAGAGGGAAAAAATCTGAATTTGCTATCCAGTTAATGGAAAAACAAAAAGCTAAATATTCTTACGGAATTTTAGAAAAACAATTTAGAGGTTTATTCAAAAAAGCATCAGCAACTAAAGGTGTTACTGGTGAAGTTCTTTTACAATTATGTGAAGCACGATTAGATAACGTTGTTTTTAGAATGGGTATTGCCCCTTCAAGAAGAGGAGCGAGGCAACTTGTTTCTCATAGACATGTCACTGTTAATGGTGACGTTGTAAATATAGCTTCTTACCACCTTAAACCTGGTGATAAAGTTGCAGTTCGTGAAAAATCTAAATCTTTAGAAGCAATCGAACGTTCTTTGTCTAATTCAAGTCATGTTTATGAATGGATTACTTGGAATAATGATATCAAAGAAGGTACTTTCGTTTCTGTACCAGCTAGACTTCAAATCCCAGAAAACATTAAAGAACAATTAATCGTAGAGTTGTACAACAAATAATAATTGACTTAGTCGAAATTTATGGCAATATTTAATTTTCAGAAGCCCGATAAAGTTATCATGATCGATTCAACCGATTTTGAAGGTAAATTTGAATTTAGACCTTTAGAACCAGGTTACGGATTGACCGTTGGTAATGCACTTAGAAGAGTTTTGCTTTCAGCATTAGAAGGTTATGCTATTACATCTGTTCGTATTGAAGGTGTAGATCATGAGTTTTCTACTATTTCAGGAGTTGTTGAGGATGTTACCGAAATTATCCTTAATCTTAAACAAGTACGTTTCAAACGACAAATTGAAGATATTGATAATGAATCAGTTACTATTTCTGTTTCCGGTAAAGATCAATTAACAGCTGGTGATTTTCAAAAATTTATTTCAGGTTTCCAAGTTTTGAATCCAGAACTAGTTATCTGTAATTTAGATCCTAAAATTAAACTTAATTTCGATTTAACGATCGAAAAAGGTAGAGGATATGTTCCTGCTGAAGAGAACAAAAAACAGAATGCTGCAATTGGAACTATTTTTACAGATTCAATTTTTACTCCGGTAAAAAATGTAAAGTATGCAATTGAAAACTTCCGTGTAGAGCAAAAAACAGATTATGAAAAATTAGTTTTTGAAATTAAAACTGATGGTTCTATCAATCCAAAAGATGCCCTTACTGAAGCTGCTAAAGTTTTGATTCACCATTTCATGTTGTTCTCTGACGAAAGAATTACACTCGAGGCTGACGAAATTGCACAAACAGAATCGTATGATGAAGAGTCATTGCACATGAGACAATTGCTTAAAACTAAGCTTGTTGATATGGATCTTTCTGTAAGAGCATTAAATTGTTTGAAAGCGGCTGAAGTTGATACACTTGGTGATTTAGTATCGTTCAACAAAAATGACCTAATGAAATTCCGTAATTTTGGTAAAAAATCTTTAACTGAACTTGATGAACTTGTTGCAGTTAAAAATTTGAACTTCGGTATGGATTTAGCAAAATACAAACTAGATAAAGAATAAATTACTTCATATTTTGATCTCCAAAATGGATAGCATCAAGATGAAAGTATAAAAAAACACGTCATGAGACACGGAAAAAAATTCAATCACTTAAGCAGACAGACTGCACATAGAAAATCTATGTTAGCTAATATGGCTTGTTCTCTTATAGAGCACAAACGTATTAACACTACTGTTGCTAAAGCAAAAGCGCTTAAACAATTCGTTGAGCCTTTAATAACAAAATCAAAACAAGATACGACTCACAATCGTCGTATCGTTTTTGCTTACTTACGTAGCAAATATGCGGTAACTGACTTGTTCAGAGACGTAGCTGCTAAAGTAGGAGACCGTCCAGGTGGATACACACGTATCATTAAAGTTGGGAATCGTTTAGGAGATAATGCCGATATGGCAATGATCGAGTTAGTAGATTTCAATGAACTTTACAATGGTGGTAAAAAAGAAGTTAAAAAAGCAAAAAGCCGTCGTGGTGGGAAAGCTAAAAAAGCAGATGAGGCTACTGAAGCTACAGCTGCTGAAGGTGAACCAACTGCAGAGACAGCTGAGTAATTATGAAAATAATCATTCAATAAAAATCAAGGATAAGCTATTTATAGTTTATCCTTTTTTTTTGATTTTTTCGGAACAAAAAACGTAATATTTAATAGTGAATTGTCTTGCTGTTCACTGTATCTTTTGCTTTTAAAGAAAAATCAAAAAGATGCCTCCAGACGCTCCAAGGTCTTCAGAGCTATAGGGTAGAATTTTTATTATACAATAAATTTCAAAAACTTGCATCCATTGCTTTAAACAATTAAATTTGCACAATATTTAACTATATATGAAACCCGCTTTGCGAGTTCCATGATACTATTATAATAACATTAGATAGCAACGAATGAAATATACAACAAGACAAAGCGCCATTCTTTTATTGAGTGACGGAACCATATTCCATGGTAAATCTATTGGAATCAGCGGAACTACCTTTGGGGAAGTTTGTTTTAACACCGGAATGACAGGTTATCAGGAAATATTCACTGACCCTTCTTATTTTGGACAATTAATGGTTGCTACGAACGCTCATATTGGAAATTATGGAGTAAACGATTCAGAAATAGAATCAGGTAGTGTTAAAATTGCCGGGTTGGTTTGTAAAAATTTTAGTTTTAATTATTCTCGTTCCGATGCTTCAGGGAGTCTAGAAGATTATTTTATTAAACAAAACTTGATCTGTATATCTGATGTAGATACGCGTGCCCTGGTTAGTTATATTCGGGAGAACGGTGCTATGAATGCTGTAATTTGTACAGATGATACCTCAGTAGAAGAACTAAAAATGGCTTTGTCAAAAGTCCCTGATATGAAGGGTTTAGAATTAGCATCTAAAGTTTCTACTACGGAACCTTATTTTTTTGGTGAGGAGAAGGCAACGTATAAAATCGCAGCACTTGATTTAGGAATAAAAATGAATATCCTTCGTAATCTGGCTAAAAGAGATTGTTATATCAAAGTATTTCCTTTTGATTCTTCGTATCAGGATTTAGCTGCATTTAATCCAGATGGATACTTCTTATCTAATGGTCCCGGGGATCCTGAGCCTCTTTCGGGTGCGATTCAAGTGGCTAAAGAAATTCTTGACAATGATAAACCTTTATTTGGAATCTGTCTTGGACACCAAATAATTGGTCTTGCTAATGGAATTTCTACTTATAAAATGTTTAATGGGCACAGAGGAATAAATCATCCTGTAAAAAATATCATCACTGGAAAAGGGGAAATAACTTCTCAAAATCATGGTTTTGCGGTTAATAAAGAGGAATTGGACAATCATCCAAATCTTGAAATTACGCATCTTCATCTTAATGATGGAACTGTTGCAGGGATGCGCATGAAAAACAAAAATTGTTTTTCTGTTCAATACCACCCTGAAGCAAGTCCTGGGCCCCATGATTCGTCGTATTTATTTGATCAGTTTATTGAAAATATTAAAGGATAAAGACAGTTATTTAATTGTCAAAATTTTAAAACAGAAGGGTTTGACTTTAATCATAAAGTCAGGCCTTTTTTTATGCGAAAAATAATTTTTATACCATTATCGATGATATTTTAGTCCTATTTTGCGCTGTCTCGATGCAATACGCATCTTGACTGTAAATTTTAAAGAAAAAAAGCACTTTCAAAAGTGAATATAATTTCACGAATATATAATGAAAAAAGTAAAATTAATTTGATACTGCAAAATAAAATTTTAATAAAGTAGAAAAGTGTTATTTCTAAAATAATTATAACGTTTTCGTTAATAACATTCATTATTTTCATAATGTCATTACAAAAGATAGAATATATTTGTATTACTAAATAAAAATTAGAAAATATGAGTATAATTATCAAAATTCACGCAAGACAAATTTTTGATTCAAGAGGAAATCCTACAATTGAAGTAGATGTAATTACAGACAATGGTGTTTTAGGAAGAGCGGCAGTTCCATCTGGAGCTTCTACCGGTAAACATGAAGCAGTGGAGTTACGTGACGGAGGAAAAGCTTTTCTTGGTAAAGGAGTTTTGAATGCGGTGAAAAATGTGAATACCCTTATTTCGGAAGAACTTCTTGGAGTTTCCGTTTTTGAACAAAATGTTATTGATCAAATGATGATTGATTTAGACGGGACGCCTAATAAATCAAACTTGGGAGCAAATGCAATTTTGGGTGTGTCTTTGGCTGTTGCCAAAGCGGCAGCAAATGAATTAGGATTGCCTTTGTATCGATATGTAGGCGGTGTTTCTGCGAATACATTGCCCGTTCCTATGATGAATATCATCAATGGAGGTTCACATTCTGATGCGCCAATTTCGTTTCAGGAATTCATGATCATACCCGTTAAAGCAACTTCTTTTACGCATGCAATGCAAATGGGAACTGAGATTTTTCACAGCCTTAAAAAAGTATTACATGATAGAGGTTTAAGTACAGCTGTTGGTGATGAAGGTGGTTTTGCACCAAACCTTGCCGGTGGTACAGAGGATGCATTGGACACGATCAAAAAAGCAGTTGAGGCTGCTGGTTATACTTTTGGAGACGAAATAATGGTGGCTTTAGACTGTGCGGCTTCTGAATTTTTTGTAAACGGAAAATACGATTATACGAAATTTGAAGGCGAAACGGGTAAAATTAGAACTTCAGAGGAGCAAGCTGATTATTTAGCTGAATTAGCAGCTAATTACCCTATTATCTCTATCGAAGACGGAATGGATGAAAATGACTGGGATGGTTGGAAATACCTGACGGATAAAATTGGTGCTAAAGTACAATTAGTAGGGGATGATTTATTTGTTACTAATGTGGAACGATTGTCAACAGGAATCGAAAAAGGAATTGCAAATTCAATTTTGGTTAAAGTAAACCAAATAGGTACTTTGACTGAAACTATTGCAGCGGTCAATATGGCTAAAAACGCAGGCTTTACCTCGGTAATGTCACACCGTTCCGGAGAGACGGAGGACAATACTATTGCAGATCTAGCAGTAGCATTGAATTGTGGACAAATTAAGACCGGTTCTGCATCTCGTTCAGACCGTATGGCTAAATACAATCAATTATTGCGAATTGAAGAAGAATTAGGCGATACCGCTTATTTTCCGGGAAAAAACGCTTTTAAAATAAAATAAGTTCTAATACTATCTTTTTTAGCCATTCACTTCGTGTGAATGGCTTTTTTTTGGTAATATTTAACATTTTCATTGTGTTATTCTCTTTTTAATTAGTGTTTAATTCCCTAGATTTGATAAATTATTATTTTAAAAGTTTATTTTCAAATATATTATGTCAAAAACAGCAACATTAGAAATCGACGGAAAAAAAATTGAACTGCCTATAGTAGTAGGTAGCGAAAATGAAGTTGCCATCGATATTAACAAATTACGTGATTTATCCGGTATAATTACTCTTGATCCGGGCTATAAAAATTCAGGTTCTTGTAAGAGTGATATTACTTTTCTGGACGGAGAATTAGGAATTCTTCGCTACAGAGGATACGCTATTGAAGATTTAGCAGAAAAAGCTGATTTTCTTGAAGTGTCTTATCTTTTAATTTTTGGAGAATTGCCTACTACTAAACAGTTGGCGCAATTTGAAACGGATATCAGAAAATACACGCTGGTCAATGAAGAAATGAAAAACATCATTGATGGTTTTCCAAAAACAGCCCATCCAATGGGTGTTTTAGCTGCTTTGACAAGTGCATTGACTGCGTTCAACCCTAAATCGGTTAATGTAGATAATGAAAAAGAAATGTATGAAGCAGTTTGTAAAACCATGGGGAAATTCCTGGTTATTGCCACTTGGACCTACAGAAAAAGTATGGGTTATCCTTTGAATTATTATGATAACACTAAAGGGTATGTGGAGAATTTCATGCATTTGATGTTTGAATTGCCTACAGAGCCGTATACGCCAAACCCTGTGGTAGTTGATGCATTAGACAAGTTGTTTATACTTCATGGCGATCATGAGCAAAATTGTTCCACTTCTACCGTTAGAATGGTGGGTTCCTCACATGCGGGATTATTTGCATCAATATCTGCCGGAGTTTCAGCTCTTTGGGGTCCGTTGCACGGTGGTGCCAATCAGGCAGTTCTTGAAATGCTGGAAGAAATCCATAGAAATGGCGGTGATGCAGATAAATATATGGCTAAAGCCAAAGATAAAAATGATCCTTTTAGATTGATGGGTTTTGGACATAGAGTCTATAAAAACTTTGATCCAAGAGCAAAAATCATCAAAAAAGCAGCAAATGAAGTTTTAGCAACTTTAGGAGTTGAAGACCCAATTCTTGCTATTGCTAAAAAGTTAGAAGCAGCGGCTTTGGAAGATGAGTATTTCAAATCAAGAAATTTATATCCTAATGTAGACTTTTACTCTGGAATTATTTACAGAGCGCTGGGAATTCCTACCGATATGTTTACAGTTATGTTTGCCATAGGGCGTTTGCCGGGATGGATTGCACAATGGAAAGAAATGCGAGAAAATAAAGAGCCTATCGGAAGACCAAGACAAATTTACACAGGACATCCTTTGCGAGAATTCAAGACCTCTGATAAAAGATAAAAGGTAAAAAGCTTCACAAATTTGTGGAGCTTTTTTTATATTTGCTAAAAGTTAAAGAGACATGTTAGAGTTAAATGTAAATAATGAAACTTCAAGACTAAGGGCAGTTGTTTTGGGTTCTGCAGTACATAACGGGCCAACGCCAAAACGAGAAGAGGCCTATGATCCAAAATCGTTAGAGCATATATTGGCAGGGACTTATCCGATCGAGATAGATATGGTTCGGGAAATGGAAGCCTTCAATCGGGTTTTTGAAAAATATGATGTAACGGTGTTTCGTCCTGAAATGATCGAAAATTACAATCAAATCTTTACCAGAGATATTGGCTTTGTAATTGGAGATGTTTTTGTAAAATCGAATATATTGCCGGATCGCGAGCGGGAATTAGACGCGATTCAGTACGTAATAGACCAAATGGAACCTCAAAAAGTAGTGCGCCCCCCAGAAGAAGTACACATAGAAGGAGGAGATGTGATGTTGTGGAATGACTATATCTTCGTTGGTACATATAAAGGAAGTGATTACCAGGATTATATTACAGCACGGACGAATCTTCAGGGTGTGCAGTACATCAAAGACCTGTTTCCTACTAAAATTGTAAAGGGATTTGACCTAGTAAAGTCTAAAATTGAAGCAAAGGATAATGCCTTGCATTTAGACTGTTGTTTTCAGCCTGTTGGAATTAATAAAGGGATTATATACAAAAATGGATTTCGAGAAGAAGCCGATTATTTATTTCTGGTTAATCTTTTTGGGAAAGAAAATTTATTTCACGTCACTAGAGACGAAATGTATCACATGAATTCTAATATTTTTTCTATCGATACTACTGTTGTCGTTTCCGAAAGAAATTTCACCCGACTGAACAATTGGTTGCGAGCAAACGGTTTTCTGGTAGAAGAAATTCCTTATGCCGAAATTGCAAAACAAGAAGGGCTATTGCGCTGTTCGACCTTGCCTTTGATTCGAGATTAATTCAATTTTAAAAACGTATTGTGGTAGAGACGCACGATAGAGACGCACAGCAGTGCGTCTCTACTACAAAAATAAAACACAAAAAACCATGAAACAAACAACAAATTCGATATTGATGATTCGCCCAGTAGCGTTTAGAATGAACGAACAAACGGCAGTAAATAATTATTACCAAAAAGTAGTAGACGGTCTTTTGCCTGCAACGGTTAACGCTAAAGCACAGCAAGAATTTGATGCTTTTGTCGAAAAACTGATCGCAGTCGGGGTTGATGTTACGGTTGTTGATGATACCCTGAATCCAGATACACCAGATAGTGTTTTTCCAAACAACTGGATTTCTTTTCACGAGAATGGAGATGTGGCTTTGTATCCTATGTTTGCTGAAAATCGCCGTCACGAGCGCCGCGAAGATATTTTAGATGTTCTGGAAGACAAAGGATTTGTGATTCATAATATTGTTGATTATACATCGGCAGAGGAAGATGGATTCTATCTGGAAGGAACAGGAAGTTTGCTTTTGGATAGAACTAACACTAAAGCATATTGCGCTTTGTCACCTAGGGCTGATGAAGAGTTGTTTATCGAATTCTGTGAGGATTTTGACTATGCTCCAGTTATTTTTGAAGCATTTCAAACCGTCGGTTCGGAACGAAAATTGATCTACCATACCAATGTGATGATGTGTCTGGGGGACACTTTTGCTGTGATTTGTTCGGAGTGTATTGATGATAAAAAAGAACGTAAAATGGTCCTGGATAGCCTAAAAGAAAACGGGAAAGAAATCATTTTAATTACGGAAGCCCAAATGAATACTTTTGCAGGAAACATGCTTGAAATTCATGGGGCAAAGGACAAACGATATTTAGTGATGAGTGCTGCTGCACATCAGAGTTTAACTTCAAAACAAATTGAACAACTGGAACGACATGCTGAAATTTTGAGTTCGAGCCTGGATACTATTGAAGCATGTGGTGGCGGCAGTGCCAGATGTATGATGGCTGAGATCTTTTTGCCAAGAAAATAATTGTACAATTCAGGCAAATACACTGCGTTTTGCCTGAATTTAATCTTAGATCAAATTGCCTTTAATAATATTGATAATTGCACTTACGATATATTGGATTCCTATAGCAATTACAATAAAACCAATGATTCTGGAAATCGCTACAATTCCGGATTCTCCAAGTATTTTTGCTAAATAATGAGCACTTTTCAAGATGATGAAAATAGCAACTGCGATAGCAAGAATGGCAAAGGATGAAATGATAATTTCGCTAGTTGTATTGTGTTCCTGATAAAAAGCAATCAGTAGCGAAATAGATCCAGGTCCGGCTAGCATAGGGATAGCTAGTGGAGTCAGAGCGATGTCATTTCTTTTTTGAGCATCGTTTTCTGCTTTTTTGGTGATCCCCCTCTTTTTGTTAAATTGTCCCGAGAGCAATGAAAATCCCGAGTTTACTATGATAAGTCCTCCCGCAATTCGAAGCGCATCGATGCTAATGCCAAAAAAAATCAGCATATATTGCCCAATAAAAAAAGAGACAATTAAGATGATAAACACATTTATCGCTGTCCACAATGAAATCCTGGAACGTTCTTTTTTTGTGTCATGTTGTGTAAGTCCTACAAAAATAGGAACAGTACCAATAGGGTTCAACACGGAGAAAAGTGCGACAAACAGATAAATAAAAAGATCCATATTTTATATTTAAGGGTGTAAAAATACTCTTTTTTTACTTTTTAATGTTAGGGAAATGTTTTTATTGCGGTGATAACTAAACTTGAAAATTCCGAAACGGACAAACCTTTTTGTTTACTTTTGTTGCATATACTTATAGAAAATGACAAAGAATAAAAAAACACTAGTTCTGGGAGCAACAACTAAACCAGAGAAATACGCCTTCAAAGCGATCACTATGTTGGTAGACAAAGGACATTCGGTGCTTGCTTTAGGACAAAATGCTGGTGAAGTGGCCGGTGTGAAAATTCAGACCAAAGCCATTCCCATAAAAAATATAGATACCGTTACCCTTTATTTGAACCCGGCACGCCAGCGTGATTATTACAATTATATCGTCGAGGCTAAACCTAAACGTGTTGTTTTTAATCCGGGAACTGAAAATCCAGAATTGTACCAATTGCTGAAGCTGAATGATATCAAAGTAGAAATAGCCTGTACCTTAGTATTATTGACTACTAACCAGTATTAATATTTTTTTGGAGCTACCTCCAGCTGTTCGCTATATCTTTTCTTGTCCCGTTTTTAAAACGGGACAAGAAAAGGATGCCGCTGCCATCTGGGCTAAAACTAAAATCGTGTTTCTGAAGCCGCTTTTTTGCTAATCAACCACAATCCAAGAAAAGTAATAAGCCCGTTTACAATGATCAGCTCATTGTCAAAGGCGTATCCAAAAAACAATGTTTTTGAATGTTCGCTGATAAGGTATGTGAGTGCAGGAGACAACAAACAAATTATCGGGACCAGTTTGTCTTTGACCGTTTTTGACTGTGCAAACAGCCCGAAACAATACAATCCTAAAAGTGGTCCATACGTGTAGGAGGCCACCCTGAAAATCATTCCTACTACGGAACTGTCATTTATGGAATTAAAGAAAATAATGACCAGAAACATCAAAAAGGAAAACGCAACATGAACCAGATGTCTGTTTCGGACTACATTGGGTTTGTTCAGGTTCTCCGCTTTGTCCATTCCTAAAAAATCCACACAAAACGAAGTCGTAAGCGCTGTTAATGCAGAGTCAGTCGTAGCAAAAGTTGCGGCCGTCAATCCCAATAAGAATATAACTGAAGGTATCAGAGCCAGGTGATTAAAAGCAATTTCCGGGAAAAGCAAATCGGTTCTGGGCTTTCCGGTGTTTAAATCGGTGGGGATTTCAACCCCGTTTTTAGCGGCATAAACATACAGTAGCGCACCTACGCTCAGGAAAAATATATTGATAAGTACAAATATTCCGGTAAATGTGAACATGTTTTTTTGAGCTTCACCAATGGTGGCACAACTCAGGTTTTTTTGCATTAAATCCTGATCCAGACCTACCATGGCAATGGTTACAAAAATCCCTCCCAGAATTTGTTTGACAAAATGGAACTTACTCGACACGAAATCCTCAAAGAAAAATACTTTCGAATAATTACTGTTTTTTACGGTTTCAAAAGCTTCAAAAGCATTTAAATTCAAGCTCCTACAAATAAAGAAAATAGTCATAAAAACGGAGGTCACTAAGAAAAAAGTTTGTAAGGTATCCGTAATGATAATGGTTTTGAGTCCGCCACGATAGGTATATGCAAAAATTAAAGCCAGCGAAATCAGCACGGTAAAGGCAAAGGGAATGTTGTAAAAGTCAAAAACGTAGCGTTGTAAAACGATCACCACAAGATACAATCGAAACGCAGAGCCTATTGTTCGGCTGATCAGGAAAATTGTTGCGGCAGTTTTATAGGAATACAACCCCAATCGCTGCTCGATATAGCCGTAAATCGAAGTCAGATTCATCCGGTAGTACAGAGGCAATAGCACTTTTGCAATAACTATAAAGCCAATGGCATTTCCCAGAACAAACTGAAAATACTTGAATTGTTCTCCGTTTGGCGCACCCACTTCTCCCGGCACCGAAATAAAAGTTACCCCGGAAAGCGCAGTTCCAATCATCCCGAAAGCCACTAAATACCATTTTGAGTTTTTATTGGCTTTGAAAAAAGCCTCATTGCCACTGTCTTTTCTACTTACAAAATGGGAAATCAAAAACAAAATCCCGAAGTAGATTACAATTAACGATAGAATGGTGAATGGTGTCATTTTTTTGAGTTTACAGGCAGCAAAATACGATTTTTTGTTTAATGCATCATTTCTGGATCCGGATTACCTTTGGCCTTGAACTTCTATCCTTATTACATCACGAATAGCCACTGCTTAATTGGTTTGTATGCAACATTATAGCCGATTTTATTTTAATACCGCCTACTAAAAGTATTGCTTTACCTCCTAAGTACTTCCGTTGAAAAAGGATTCTTTTTTATATAATGGCTTCTCGACACAATTTTGAATAGTAACACTTTCGCATTACTATTCAAAAGTACTCGAAGTGAGGGCAGAAACAGTGCAGTCTTAATGACATTGCGACCAATAGTAGAAAAAACGGCGGACTAAAATCGAATAACCAAAGTATACAATCGATTCAAGAAATAACCGATTAAACAAATAAACAAATTGCTACATTTGCAGTTATGGAATTTTCTTCAAAATTAATAGAACGGGCAGTCAATGAAATGTCTCAGTTGCCAGGAATTGGTAAGCGAACTGCACTGCGACTGGTGTTGCATTTATTAAAACAGCCAAAAGAGCAAACAGGATTTTTAGCGCAAGCCTTGGTGGCAATGCGGGAGGATATAAAGTATTGTGCGAGTTGCCATAATATATCGGACAGTGCATTGTGTGAAATTTGTGCCAACAAAAACAGAAATCATCAAATTGTTTGTATTGTGGAGGATATCCGAGATGTTATGGCGATCGAGAATACAGGACAATTCAGAGGAATTTACCATGTTTTGGGCGGTAAAATTTCACCAATTGACGGCGTGGGCCCCAGTCAGCTGAACATCAATACTGTAGTCGAAAAAGTAAAATCCGGTAGTGTCAATGAGATTATATTTGCGTTAAGCTCCACAATGGAGGGAGATACTACCAATTTTTATATTTACAAACAAATTGGGGATTGCGGGATTATTATATCAACAATTGCCCGAGGAATTTCAGTAGGAGATGAGCTGGAATATGCAGATGAAGTTACCCTGGGCAGGAGTATTTTGCAAAGAGTTCCTTTTGAAAAGACTTTTAAAAATAATTAATTTGTTTAATAAATAATGTTGCTTTTTAAATCGTAAATGAAAAGTTATATTTGTCGCTTAAAAATATTGTAAATGAGCAAGTCGGTACTCTGTTTGTTGTTAGTTATAAGTGTGTTGCTTTTTTCCTGCATTCCTACTAAAGATTTAATTTATCTTCAGAAAAAGGATACCTCAGCACAAGAATCTACTATTGCTGTGGTAGGATCTAAGCCTTATCGGTTGCAAACAAATGATGTGTTGAGTATTACTATAAAAGCGATAGATCCTAAATTAGTTGCTATTTTTAGTCCTACAAGCGAAGGCGGTTCGGTAGGAAAATCAGAATCCGCATTGTATTTTGATGGATTTACAGTAGACGATCATGGAAATATAAGGGTTCCGGTCTTAGGAGAATTAAATGTTATTGGTTACACGCTGGATGAAATCAGAGTGAGAATCGAAAAACAATTGTTAGCGGAGTATTTTAATGCCGAAGCTAATATTTTTGTAACCGTTAAATTATCGGGGTTTAGATATACGATCAACGGGGAAATTGGTAGCACGGGAACAAAAACATTATTTCAAGAGCAAGTAAATATAATGGAAGCCATTGCAAATGCCGGAGATATCTCTGTTACAGGAGACCGTAAAGCAGTTACCATCATGCGAAAAACACCAACAGGAGTTCAAATGCATGATCTGGACTTGACGGATATCAATGTGATGCAATCGCCTTATTATTACTTACAACCTAATGATTATGTTTATATCAAGCCGCTAAAGCAAAAAACCTGGGGAACCGGGAAAACAGGAATTGAATCCTTAGGGACTATTATTACGTTGCTGTCTTTGGCCACAACGACCTTTCTACTATTAAGAAATTAAAACAGCATTCAGAAAATGTTAGATATAAAAGATTTTTCGATTTTTGAAAATCAAGTCAGTTTTGATTTTAAGGGATTTTTAATAAAAATCGGAAGTTATTGGAAGTGGTTTTTACTGAGTTTAATAATCACTTTTACTATTGCCTATCAGGTCAACATCCGTAAAGAAAAAATATATGGCATGGAGACCCTCATTGCCATAAAGGAGGAAAGTAACCCTCTTTTTACTTCTAATACCAGTTTGGTTTTTAATTGGGGCGGTACCTCTGATCAGGTTCAATCCATCTCTACAACACTGCAATCCAGATCACACAATGAGTTAGTGGTAGATAAACTCCAGTATTATATTGATTACTTAGTTCAGGGCGAATACAATATGGTAGATGCCTACGGAGCAGTTCCATTCTATGTGAATATTGATAAATCGAAAGGGCAGTTAGCAGGAAATTTTATTGGAATTACGTTTTTAAGCGAAAATGAATATGAAATCAGAATTCCATTTGGGAATCAAAACGTCTCGGTCGTCACGTACTCCAATAATTCCTATGGCAATACAGCAGTCGAAATTGGTGATTTTGTAAAAAGATACAAAGTAGGAGAGTCTGTTTCATTACCCTTTTTGAATTGGAAATTACAAATAAAAGACAATCCCGGTTTTTACAAAGGAAATGAATATTTTGTGCGTTTTAATGATTTTGACGGAACAGTAGCCGGATATAAAGGGATCAGTGTGCGCTCAGATGATAAAGGCGGTTCTATAATTACCCTGGGAATGCAGGGTACTAATAAAGCCAGAATGGTCGAATATTTGAATTCGACTGTTGAAATGCTGATCAAAAGACAGTTAGATAGTAAAAATCAGTTTGCTACCAATACGATTGCTTTTATAGACAGTACACTGATTGCCATGGAATCCCAGCTCAAAGAAACCGGGAATGAGCTAAAAACATTTAGAAAAGATAAAAATATTTATGATATTGAAGCGGGAGGTGCTAAATTCTCGGATAAGATTCTGGAATTTGATGTAGTCAAAGATGAAGTGACCCGCAAACTGTCCTATTACAATTCGTTAAAGGCTTATTTGAAAAACAGTACCAACTATGCAAAACTTCCAGCGCCATCTGTAGCGGGAATAGAAGATCCTAATATTGTAGTTAATGTTTCAAAATTGATCGCCTTGTCTACCCAAAGATCCGAAATGGCCTATGCCGTAAAAAGCGAGAAGATATTTAAGGATTTTGACAATCAAATGGAGGCAGTCAAAAATGTACTGTTAGAAAATATAGCTACCGCAAAAGCTTCGTTGCAATATGATTTAGCGATGGTGAGCAGTAAAATTAATGAAGCCGAAAGCACCATAAAACAACTCCCGGAAGACCAGCAAGAGCTCGTTAAAATCAAAAGAAAATATGATTTGAGTGATAATATTTACAGCACCTTTCTTCAAAAAAGAAGTGAAGCTGATATTGTCAAAGCAGCGAATCTATCGGATGTTCAGTTTATTGATCCTGCAAAGGATATTGGCGGCGGATTAATAGGCCCTAAAACATCCGTCAATTATATATTGGCCTTATTTCTGGGAATACTTGTTCCGTTGATTTTTGTATTTGGCATTTTTTTTGTCAATAATTCGATTCAAAATACGGAGGACATCAGTAAGTTGACAAAAATTCCTTTGATAGGCGTAGTCGGTGTCAATAAAGAAAATACAAATTTAGCAGTGTTTGACAGGCCTAAATCATCGTTGTCGGAATCTTTTAGAGCCATTCGGTCCTCGCTCCAGTTTTTGTACAAACAACAAAATGTAGACGGTGCCAAAACACTGATGATAACCTCCTCCGTTAGTGGTGAGGGAAAAACATTTTGTTCCATAAATATTGCTACCGTATTTGCCCTGAGCGAGAAAAAAACAGTTGTTATTGGCCTTGATTTAAGAAAACCAAAACTGGCTACTGAATTTAATTTATCTAATGAAGCCGGGATTGTAAATTACCTGATCAAGCAAAAAACGGTTGACGAAATTATAAATCACACCCACATTCCTTTTCTGGATGTGATTCTCTCCGGACCGGTTCCTCCCAATCCATCGGAGATGATAATGAGTGACGGAATGGGAGAGCTGATTGAAGAATTAAAGAAAAAATACGATTATATAATATTAGATACACCTCCGGTAGGGTTAGTGTCAGACGCACTAGAATTAGCACAATATTGTGATGTTACTCTTTATATTGTGAGGCAGAATTTCACCAAAAAAGACATGATTACCTTGTTGAATAATCGTATAAAACGAGGGGAATTAAATAATGCCAGTATCATTTTGAATGGTCTAGAGAATAAAGCTAAATACGGAACGGGGTATGGGTATGGTTACGGATATGGTACCTATACCAATGGCTATTATGAAGAAGACAAACCTAAGAGTATGTATGAAAGAGTGGCTCAGAAAATACTTAATAGACCCCGAAAGTAATTAATTGATTACAGATATAGGTAAAATGTTGCGTTTTAGGGTATTTACTTTTCAGGTTCAAAAACGTTTACTACAAGTTTCACAAATTAATTCGTTATAATTTGTGAAATTCGTATCAAATAAATAAGGGATACCACAGTGTAAACGTTAAGTCTGCCAACAAAAACTATGAACTTTTAATTTATAGTGGTTTATTTTTTTTAATACAGAAAAATCAAATGAAAGAAGATATAAAAAAAACAGTGTTAATCACTGGAGGAGCGGGATTTATAGGCTCTAATCTGTGTGCCCATTTTTTATCTAAAAGCTATAAGGTGGTTTGCCTGGATAATTTTGCCACCGGGCACCTGCATAATTTGAAAGACTGCATAAACCATCCTGATTTTCGTTTGATAGAAGGCGATATTCGGAATCCGGAAGAGTGTCAAAAAGCAGTCAAAGGCGCAGATTATGTGCTGCACCAGGCGGCTTTGGGATCTGTTCCCCGTTCTATCAATGATCCGGTGACCACGAATGACGTGAATGTATCCGGATTTTTGAATATGCTGGTGGCAGCAAGAGACGAAAAAGTGAAGCGATTTGTGTATGCGGCAAGTTCCTCTACCTACGGCGATTCAGAAGCGTTGCCCAAAGTAGAAAATACTATTGGGAAGCCGCTTTCGCCGTATGCAATAACAAAATATGTAAATGAATTGTATGCCGAAATTTTCAGCACAACCTATGGTTTAGAGACCATTGGACTGCGGTATTTCAATGTTTTTGGACGGAAGCAAGATCCCAATGGCGCTTATGCAGCCGTTATCCCGAAATTTGTGATGCAATTCATGCAACACGAAAGCCCAAAAATAAATGGTGACGGGAATTATTCCCGCGATTTTACTTATATTGACAATGTTATTCAAATGAATGAGTTGGCGATGTTAACTCAAAATCCAGAGGCAATCAATACGGTGTATAACACGGCGTGTGGCGATAGGAATACGTTGAATGATTTAGTGGGCTATTTGAAAGATTTTTTAACAAAATACGATTCTGAAATTGCAAACGTTACTGTAGTGTATGGTCCTAACAGAGCGGGTGATATTCCACATTCCCTGGCCAGTATTGATAAAGCAAAAGCGCTGCTGGGATACAATCCAAAATTTGGCATGCAAGAAGGATTGAAAGAGGCGGTGCACTGGTATTGGGATAATTTATCGTAATACCGTATACCGTAAAGACGCGATAAATCGGGTCTACATTGCGGATTTGATGCATTGCGAAATGTAGAGATGCGATAAATCGCGTCTGTACTGGGATTAAAAAAAATAAAAAAATATACAGATGAAAATCACAAAAATTTGTTGCATTGGAGCTGGGTATGTTGGTGGCCCGACGATGGCGGTTATTGCTCAAAAATGTCCGGAGATACAAGTTACAGTAGTCGATTTGAACGAAGAGCGCATTGCGGCTTGGAATGATACCGACACGGACAATATTCCTATATATGAACCCGGATTGGACGCTATTGTTGCCGAGGCTCGGGGAAGGAATTTGTTTTTTTCTACGAATGTTGATAAAGCCATAGACGAAGCCCAGATTATATTTATCTCCGTGAATACCCCCACTAAAACGTATGGTAAGGGGAAAGGTATGGCGGCTGATTTAAAATACATAGAGCTTTGTGCCAGACAAATTGCACGGGTAGCCAAAGATAATAAAATAGTAGTGGAGAAATCGACACTACCGGTGCGAACTGCAGAAGCAATTAAGAGTATACTTGATAATACCGGGAATGGCGTACAGTTTCAAATCCTGTCAAATCCCGAGTTTTTAGCAGAGGGAACAGCTGTCACTGATTTGTTGCATCCGGATCGGATTCTTATTGGAGGCGATCCTTCGGAGGAAGGTAAAAAAGCGATTCAGGCCTTAGTTGATGTCTATTTGAATTGGGTGCCTGCCGCTAAAATATTGACCACTAATGTTTGGTCTTCTGAATTGTCTAAGCTTACCGCCAATGCTTTTTTGGCACAACGTATTTCTTCCATCAATGCCATGTCAGAACTGTGTGAGAAAACGGGAGCCGATGTCAATGAAGTCGCTAAAGCGATTGGAATGGACAGCAGGATTGGATCTAAATTTCTAAAAGCCTCCGTTGGTTTTGGAGGTTCTTGCTTTCAAAAGGACATTTTAAATTTAGTGTACATTGCAAAATCCTATGGTTTGAATGCCGTTGCAGATTATTGGGAGCAAGTTATTATCATGAATGACCATCAAAAAAGACGTTTCTCCAATACTATTGTTCAAACGCTTTACAATACGGTTTCCGATAAGAAAATTACTTTTTTGGGTTGGGCATTCAAGAAAGATACGAATGATACCAGAGAATCAGCAGCAATTTATGTAGCTGATGATTTGATCAATGAACACGCAAAAATTGCGGTGTATGATCCTAAAGTTTCTGACAAGAAGATCTTGGGGGATTTAAATTATTTGGAAACCAGAAATGCAGAGGCGAATGCGAACAGTGTGCGTTCCTTTTTGGACCCGTACGAAGCCTGTCAGCAGGCACACGCTATTGCGATACTGACAGAGTGGGATGAATTTATCCACTACGACTGGCAAAAAATATACGATTCGATGCAAAAACCTGCTTTTATTTTTGATGGTAGAAATTTGCTGAACGGCCCGGAATTAAAAGCGATTGGTTTTGTGTATCAGGCAATAGGTTCGTGAGGGGTTAAGCGGTAAAACGATTAAATGGTTAAGGGGTTAAAAAATTAAAGGTTAGATGGTTAAACGATTAAACATTTAAAAGCTAATTGTGCGCAGCGTGTTACGAGTAGTTTTCAAGTTATGAAATAGAACAAAACGTCTCGCTACGCTTCGCACTCGAAGT
The DNA here is from genome assembly GCF_003968735.1 of Flavobacterium sp. RSP49. Classification (NCBI taxonomy): domain Bacteria; kingdom Pseudomonadati; phylum Bacteroidota; class Flavobacteriia; order Flavobacteriales; family Flavobacteriaceae; genus Flavobacterium; species Flavobacterium sp. RSP49. The sequence goes on from NZ_RYDN01000002.1 coordinate 160,694, forward strand.
GTCGTGTATTGAGAACCGTTTTTAAATAAATAATTCAAAAAGTGTATTCTGAATTCGGATAGGGAGAATTAATTTTATGGCAATACAAGATAAAAGATGAATTGGTATGTAGTGTATACAAAGCCCAAATGGGAAAAAAAAGTGGCAGAACAATTACAAAAGATAGGTGTGGAATGCTACTGTCCTTTGGTAATCCAAATGCGACAATGGTCTGACCGCAAGAAAAAAGTGGAAGTACCTCTTTTTAATTCCTATGTTTTTGTACAATTAGAAGATTCGAAACGGAATCTGGTGTTTCAATCCGTTGGCGCAGTCCGCTATTTGTATTGGTTAGGAAAACCAGCAATTGTGCGTGATGAAGAAATTGAAGTCATCAAGAAATGGCTCAATACTTCGGATTGTGTTGATCTCACTGTGGCCTCATATCAAATTGGGGAAACGATACAATTAGAATCGGGACCTTTTGCCGACCAAAAAGCCACAGTTCAGGAAATGACTAATACCCATTATGTGCTGGTTTTGGAATCTTTAGGATGTGTGTTGAAAATGAAACGATGAGTTTTTTAGTGTGAATTGGTGAGAGGTGAATTGGTGAGAGGTGAATTGTGAGAAGTGAAAAGTGAATTGTGAGAAGTGAATTGTGAGAAGTGAATTGTGAGAAGTGAATTGTGAGAAGTGAGAAGTGAGAAGTGAATATATAAGGAGTGAATATAAGGAGTGAATATAACAAGTGAAAAGTGAACTAAGAACAAATATGTTCCTTTATAGCACCATCTACCCATTCACTATTCACTACTCACTAAATAAAAAAGATATGGATCATAAAGATTTGGATGTTTGGAAGAAGGGTATGGATTTGGTTGTTAAAGTCTATCAGATTACACAGTCGTTTCCAGACACCGAGAAGTATGGTTTAACGAGTCAAATGAGAAGAGCAGCTATTTCTATTCCATCAAACATTGCCGAAGGAGCTGCACGTAAAGGAGATAAAGAGCTAATGCAGTTTCTGTATATTTCCATAGGGTCACTTTCAGAGTTAGAAACGCAATATTTAATTGCGATACGATTAGAATTTGTTATAAAAGAGGATGCTTTTGAACAGCAACTTATAGAGGTTAAAAAGCTTTTGATTGGATTTAAGAATTATATAAATAAGAAGTGAGAGAAGTGAATTGTGAGTGGTGAGTGGTGAAAGGTGAATGGAGAGTGGTGAAAGGTGAGTGGTGAGTGGTGAAAGGTGAATGGAGAGTGGTGAAAGGTGAGAGGTGAGTGGTGAAAGGTGAATGGAGAGTGGTGAAAGGTGAAAGGTGAGAAGAGAATCGTGGAATGTGATAAAGAATCTTACGTAAAATTAAAAAATAAAGTATTATCTAGCTAAAAACGAGTAAAATGAAACGGAATTGTGAATAGTAGGAAGTTGCTTTCTACTCACTTTTCACAATTCACTTCTCACGAATTATGAAAGACATTATATTAAAAGCCGAAAACATCTCCAAGCAATACCGACTGGGCCAGGTAGGAACGGGTACTATGGCGCATGATTTGAACCGCTGGTGGCATCAAGTGCGCGGGAAGGAGAATCCGTATCTCAAAATTGGCGACACCAATGATCGCAGTACCAAAGGCACGAGTGATTATGTCTGGGCATTGCAGGATATTAATTTTGAAGTGGAACGCGGTGAGATTCTTGGGATTATTGGCAAGAATGGCGCAGGAAAGTCTACTTTGCTCAAAATATTATCCCGTGTTACAGCGCCTACAACAGGAAGCATTAAGTTTGGAGGCCGTATGGCTTCCTTGCTCGAAGTAGGGACCGGATTTAATGGCGAAATGACCGGTAGAGAAAACATCTACCTGAATGGTGCTATTTTAGGAATGACCAAAAAAGAAATCAAATCGAAGATTGACGAGATCATTGATTTCTCCGGTTGCGAACGCTACATTGATACCCCCGTAAAGCGATACAGCAGCGGAATGTATGTGCGACTGGCTTTTGCCGTAGCCGCATTTCTAGAACCTGAAATTTTGATTGTAGATGAGGTTTTGGCCGTAGGTGATGCCGAGTTCCAAAAGAAAGCGATTGGCAAGATGCAGGATATTTCCAGAACTGGAGGTCGGACGGTATTGTTCGTGAGTCATAATATGGCGGCGGTGCGGAGTTTGTGTACGAGGGGAATTGTGTTGGAGAAAGGGAAGGTGGTTTATGATGGGAAAATAGGTGATGCTTTGAATACTTATTTAACGGATTTTGATAATTATAATCCAACAAAACTATTTGAAATCAAAGACAGAAGCGGGAATGGGAAAGTTGTGTTTCATGATTTTTATGTTGAAAATCAGTATGGTAAGCGAATAGATAAAATACTTACTGGAGATTCAATAAATTTTGTTTTTGCTTTAAAAATTAATAAAAAATCTAAAAAAATTAATCTCGGATTTTCTCTACATAATCAATATGAAGATGTTTTATCTTATTTATATAGTGATTTTCAAGATGTCTTTTTTACTGGAGAGGAACAAGAATTAATTGAAGTTAGTTGTGCAATCAACGAATTTCCTTTAAACAATGGGAAAATAATAATCAGAGGAAGAATAGAAGTTGATGGAATTGAATCAGATTGGCTAAAAGAACCAATGGCCTTAATCGATATTGAAAAAGGCGATTTTTATGGTACAGGAAGAATAAGCGAAATTAATACTCCATTTTTAATAAAAGGCACATGGGAATTGAAAGACTAAAAAAGTATATATTAAAATTTACTCCAAATAAAGTACTTAAATTTTATCAAGAACCAGTAAGGGATAAAATTAATGAGGAAAAAAATTTTGAAAATTTATCATATTCGCAAGAAGGAGAAGATTTAATATTAAATCGTTTTTTTGAAAATAAAGACAAGGGTTTTTACGTTGATATTGGAGCTCATCACCCAATGAGATTTTCTAATACATGTTTGTTTTATAAAAAAGGTTGGAGCGGTGTTAATATTGATGCGATGCCAGGAAGCATGAACGAGTTTGAAAAACATAGATCGAGAGACATCAATATTGAGCAACCTATCGCAGAAAAAAGAGGAGAATTGTCTTTTTATATTTTTAATGAATCTGCACTGAATACATTTGATTCGGTTCAGGCTGAAAAGTATGTAAATAATAGTTATATAGTTTTGGAGAATCGAAAATTAGAAGCAATACCTTTAAAAGATGTTTTAGAAAAATATTTTCCCGAAGGTAAGGAAATTGATTTTATGAGTATCGATGTTGAAGGTTATGACTTACAGATCTTAAAATCAAATAATTGGGATAAATATAGACCACTACTAATTTTAGTAGAGTCATTAGAAAATGAATCTATAGATGAATTTCAGAGAAACGAAATAAATACATATTTAATTTCTAAGGGATATTTATTTTTTGCTAAAACCATTAATACTTGTTTTTTTAAATACATAAATTAAATTATTAAATGTTTAACACCCCCATTCTTTTTTTGATTTTTAATCGTCCTGAAATTACTCAAATAGTTTTTGAGGAAATACGAAAACAAAAACCTAAACACTTATTTATAGCAGCTGATGGGGTGCGCTCTCATATTAAAGAAGATTTTGAGAAATGTAAAGCAACAAGAGATCTTGTACTTAATGGTATAGATTGGGATTGTGAAGTAAAGACATTATTTAGAGATGAAAATTTAGGATGTGGTCTTGCTGTTTCTGAAGCAATCACTTGGTTTTTTGAAAATGTGGAACAAGGGATTATTTTGGAAGATGATTGTTTACCTCATCCTAGTTTCTTTGGATATTGCGAAACATTATTAGAAAAGTATAAGCAAAAGGAAAATATTTATTTAATTAGTGGTGATAATTTTCAAAATGGAATGCAAAGAGGAGATGCTTCCTATTTTTTTTCAAATTATTCTCATATATGGGGTTGGGCAAGTTGGCGAAGAGCCTGGAGACATTATGATCATAATTTAACACAGTTGGACTGTTTCAAAAAAAATAAATTGATAAAAAAAATTGACGATAGAATTGCTTTTAAAACTTATTGGATACAAAAATTTGAAGATGTTATTAATAGGGATTCTACTCATATTTGGGATTATCAATGGATGTTTGCTATTTGGAATAATAGAGGAGTAACAGTTATGCCAAATGTTAATTTAATTTCTAATATTGGTTTTGGTAAAGATGCGACACACACATTTGGTGCGAGCCCATTTGCAAATATGAAAACACAAGATATTGGTGAAATTTCGCATCCTAAAAATAATAAAGTTGACAAGAAAGCAGATAGATATGCTTCGGATAAAGTTTTTAATATTGTTGAGATAAAAAAACTTACCTATGATGGTTTGAAAAGTTTCTTAAAAAGAAAAATTACAAGATTATTGGCTCCTGAAGTTATTAAGCTATTTAAGCGAAAATTCATTACCCCAAAAATTGACCAAGAGACAAGATTAATTGATTTTCCTAGATATACAAAGACAACTTTTACGATCAAAGGAATTGAATTAATTATTCCTGACAGTGCCTCTTTTCTTTTTATGCACAAAGAAATTTTTAAAGAGGAGATATACCGTTTCGAAACAACAAATCCATCACCATATATTATAGATGGAGGGGCTAATATTGGTCTTGCATCAATATATTTAAAGTTATTACATCCAAATTCAGAAATTATTGCTTTTGAACCAGATATAAATATTTTTAATATTTTAGAAAATAATATTAAATCCTTTCTTTTTAGAAATGTCAAATTAATAAATAAAGGACTTTGGAATGAAAATAAAACAGTATCATTTCATTCAGAAGGTGCAGATGGTGGTGCAATTACTGAAATGAATGAAAATCTTATAATGAATGAAAATATTGAGGTTATTTCATTGAAGCCATATCTTAATAAAAAAGTAGATTTTTTAAAATTAGATATAGAAGGAGCAGAAACAATCGTATTAAAAGATATTGAAGACGACCTTGTTAAAGTGGATAGAATTTTTGTAGAATACCATTCTTTTGTTGGACAACCTCAATCATTGAAAGAAATAATTGCGATTCTTACAAAAGCTAAATTCAGGCTTTATATTTCGTCTCCGGGTATTTCAAGTAAGTCTCCTTTAATAAATGTTAATAATTATAATAATATGGACATGCAATTAAATATTTATGGTTTAAAAGAAGTTTAAATGAAGGTTCTCTTGATAAATACACACGATGTAGGCGGAGCAGCAAAAGCTTGTAAATGTTTACATTCAGGATTTCTTTTTGAAGGAATAACTTCAAATGTATTGCTTAGATTCAAACAAAATAATTGGGTAAATTCAAATTGTTTTAAGCAACCTCAACAAACATTTACTAGGTTTGATAAAGTTAGAAATAAAGTAAAAAGAATACTAAAAGAATTAAAATTATATAATACAATAAATGTTTCAAATATTGAGGAACAATTATTTTTAAGTCAGAGAGATAGTAGGTTGGAAATGTTTAGTTTTCCAGATTCTAATCTTGATGTTACAACATCCGAATTGTATAAGGAAGCAGAAATAGTCAATTTGCATTGGGTGGCAAATTTTTTAGATTACACTTCTTTTTTTAAAAAAAACACAAAACCGGTAGTTTGGACATTACACGATATGAACCCCTTTACTGGTGGAGACCATTATATTGAAAAATATATGGGTATTGATGAATCTGGGTATCCAATTATTAGAACTGTTTCTGAGGAAGAAATAAGTATTGCAAAAAAAAATATTGAATTAAAAAAGAAAGCAATAACAAAGATTCCTAGTTTGACAATTGTAGCGCCTTCAGAATGGTTAGCAGCGGAAGCAAGGAGAAGTGAAGTGTTTAAAAATAAAAAAGTATATTGTATTCCAAATAGTTTAGATTCTGAAATATATGCTCCAAGAGATAAGAATTATTCACGAGATTTATTAAATATTCCAAAAAACAAAAAAGTAATCTTGTTTGTTGCCGATTCGATTGATAACAATAGAAAAGGTTTTGTCTTTTTAAAACGAGCTTTTGAACAATTGGCAGATTCCAATCTGGTTTTGTGTGCTATAGGAAATAAAAGCAGTGAACTTGATTCTAATGATAATATATATGAACTAGGTCCTATTTTTGACGAAAAATTGATGAGCATAGCTTATTCGGCGGCAGATGTATTTGTAATTCCTTCCGTAATGGATAATTTGCCTAATACTGTTTTAGAATCCTTAATGTGTGGTACACCTGTAATAGGCTTCCCAGTTGGAGGAATACCTGACATGATTCAAGATGGTGTAAATGGTTTTATTACTGAAGAGATAAGTGTAGGTTCACTTTTCAAAACCATAAAAAAGTTTTTGAACAATCCAAGTTGTTTTGATGAATTTGAAATAAGGAATAATGCGATAAAAAAATATGATCAAAAAGTTCAGTCGCAAAAATATATGAATTTGTTTAACAATATATTAAATTCAAATGACTAAAAAACTATCCATTATAACCATCAACTACAACAACCTAGACGGCTTGAAAAGAACGGTCGAGAGCGTTGTGAACCAAACTTGGCAAGAGTTTGAATATATTGTTATTGATGGTTATTCAACTGATGGAAGCAGGGAATATATAGAAGGTCAAAGTGAGCATATTGATTATTGGGTAAGCGAGCCAGACAAAGGGATTTATAATGCCATGAATAAAGGAATTGCAAAAGCCAGCGGAGAGTATTTGTTGTTTTTGAATAGTGGGGATCCTCTTTTTAGTAATACCGTTCTTCACGAAAACCATAATGCAATTAGGGATCACGATTTTGTTTATTTTGAGATTGAGTTTGTAGAACAGAAAACTTCGAAAATAGTTGCTTACCCCGCACAGCTAAATTTTTCCTTCTTTTATATAGGAACTCTATGTCATCAATCCACTTTTATAAAAAAAACTCTTTTTGATGTTTATGGATTCTATGATGAAAATTTTAGATTTGTATCTGATTGGAAATTTTTTATTGAAGCCTTATTTAAAAATAGTTGTAGCTATTTGAAAGTAGATTCAATTTTAACAAGCTATTATTTAGATGGTATAAGTTCAGATTTAGCAAACCAGAAACTGCTGTATGAAGAAAGACAACAATTATTAAATTCAGAATTCAAAGGACATATCGAAGATATAAATGAACTGTTTGAATTAAGAAAAACCATTTCCAATTTAAGAAAATCAAAAAAAATAGGGTTATTAGTCAAATTGGGTTTATTGCACAAGTTTTAATATGAGTACACCAAAAGTTTCCATCATTGTTCCCTGTTACAACCAAGCCCAATACTTGGATGAAGCTTTACATTCAGTATTGAACCAAACGTATCAAAATTGGGAATGCTTGATTGTCGATGATGGAAGTCCAGACAATACGGAGGAGGTTGCCAGTAATTGGTTAGCTAAAGACCCTCGTTTTATTTATTGGCATAAAGAAAATGGGGGAGTAAGTAGTGCCAGAAATTTAGGGATTGATAAAGCCAAAGGATTGTATCTTCAGTTCTTAGATTCGGATGATTTTTTAGATAGGGAGAAATTAGAATCGTCCTTGCAACAAATAGAACTAAATAATGAAGTAAATCTTGTTATTTCTAACTTTAGGATGTTTACGAATAACCCTCAAATAACATCGGAACCATTCTGCCAATTGAAGGGCCAGTTATTTACTTTTGAAAGTATGTTGTATCAGTGGAACGAAAGTTTTTCTATACAAGTGCAATGTGGTTTTTTTCATTCTTCCTTGTTCAAAACTATCCGATTTCCAGAAAATTTGACAGCACAGGAAGATTGGATTGTATGGGTAATAATTTTTAAAACGGGATGCAAAGCAGTTTTTGTTGACAAGCCATTAGCGTTATATCGAATAAATCCTTTCAGCAGAATGATGACAATAGGACTAGGTGAAGACCAGATAAAAGCCTGTGAATATTTCATGGATTATTTATCTGAGGAGGAATATCATAAGTTTTCTATAAGGATGATCTCTAGATATTATAAATCAAATCAAGATTTGGAATACAAATTAAGAGCAACTAAAAATTCGAAAACTCATCAAACAGGTTTGCTAATCAAAAAAGTTTTAAAGTCAGTTGGAGTTTTAAAGTTGTTTAAACGTTTCTTTCCAATAATTTTAAAATTTAAATCTAAATAGTTAAATTCGTTTTGTCTATGCTTGCAATAGTAATCCCATATTTCAAACTTGCTTTTTTCGAAGAAACAGTGCAATCACTAGACAATCAAACGGATAGGCGGTTTAAAGTTTATATAGGTGATGATGCTAGTTCTGAAAACCCAACTTTTTTATTAGAAAAGTATCACGGAAAATTTGATTTTGTATATCACCGGTTTGAGGAAAATCTTGGTGGAACCTCATTGGTAAAACAATGGGAACGCTGTATTGCTTTGACTGGAAAAGAGGAATGGATTATGATTTTGGGGGATGATGATGTTCTGGGGGATAATTTAGTCGAAGCTTTTTATGAAAATCTGGAAGAAATAAAATCAATCTCAAATGTAGTTCGATTTGCAACTTGTAAAATTGATGAAAAAGGAGAGGAAACATCTTTAGTTTATGTTCATCCTAAAATTGAAAAATCAACAGATTTCTTTTTTAGAGGTTCAAGAAGTTCATTAAGTGAATATGTTTTTAGTAAAGAAAAAGTAAAGATTATTGGTTTTAAGGATTTTCCTTTAGGATGGTTCTCTGATGTATTGGCAATTTTAGAATTTTCAAACTTTAAAGAAATCTACACAATAAATGGTGCGGTAGTAAATATCAGAATTTCTGCTTTGAGCATCTCTGGAAGTCAAAATAATCTTGAGTTAAAATCAAAATCAACATTTACCTTTTTTAATTACTTGTTGTCGAAAAAGAGCGGTTGTTTTACAAGATTAGAAAAGCTAATTTTATTAAAAAAAATGAATAATTCATATTTAAATGATAAAAAAAAAATTAATTGGTTTTTTAAAATATCAAATATATATTTCATAAATTTCTTTTTCATTGATTATTACCATTTTATAAAAGCTATGTTTATTTCATATTTAAAAAATAATTTTAAAAAACACCCTAACAATCTAATTCTAAATGAAAGAGAACTAAATAGTTTTGATAGTGATTTTTGTAGTAAAAACTCTGATTAGTATTATGAGCAAACTCCCAATTTCAGCGTTTATTATTTCAAAAAATGAAGGACATTTGCTGGAAAATTGTATTAAAAGCATTCTTTTTTGTGACGAGATTATAGTTGTAGATTTAGAAAGTACTGATAATACTGTTGAAATCGCTAAGAAGTATGGAGCGAAGGTTTTGACAATTCCGACAATCCCAGTTGGAGAAATGATTTATCATAAGCATATTAATATTACAAAATACAAGTGGGTATTAATGACTGATCCTGATGAGGTAACTACATTGGATTTAGCAAAAGATACCCAAAATGTCTTTCATTCAATTAAAGATAATAGCAAAATGGGAGCTGTATTTGTTCCAATAATCTATTTTTTCAAATCCTCTCCTTTAAAAGGGACTTCATGGGGAGGTGTTAAACATAGAGCCTTTTTGTTTCATAAGGAAAGAATAATAATTAAACCTATTGTTCATACAGGAATTGCTTTAAAAGAAGGATTTTTATCTCATTATATTATATATAATGGTAAAAATAACATTGATCATTATTGGATGTCAGGCTATAGACAAATTTTTGAAAAACATTTGCGCTATTTAAAAAATGAGGGAAAATCTCGCTTTGTTCAAGGTTACTCAATAACGCTTTCAAAAATTTTAAAGATACCATTTCAACAGTTTTTTAATTGTTACATTCGTTCACGAGGATTCAAAGATGGATTTGTAGGCTTGTTTCTATCTTTATTTCGGGCTTGGTATTTTACAGTTGCCAATATTGAATTGTACAAATACCAAAGGAAGCAAACAAATAATCAGTCAACAAAAGGGTAAGTATTAATAAAACAAAATCGTTTATGCCTAAAATCACCATCGTAACCATAAATTATAACGATTCTTTAGGTTTAGAAAAAACGATACAATCGGTTTTAAATCAATCTTTTTCAAATTTTGGATACGTAATTATTGATGGAAATTCAACTGATGGAAGTAAAGAAGTTATTTTAAATTATCAACATAAATTAACGTACTGGGTAAGTGAGCCAGACCGTGGAATTTATGATGCGATGAACAAGGGAATTAAAGCAGCCAAAGGCGAGTATTTGTTGTTTATGAACAGTGGAGATGTATTGGTTAATGATGCTACTATTTTAAATGTGTGTGCTGAAAAATTAGTTGAGGATATTGTTGCCTTTGATTGTTTTTTAGAAAAGAATAATATAGTTGTTGGTAGGAGGACGCATATTGCAAAGCCGACCTTGTTTTATGTTATCCGACATGGATTTAAACATCAAAGTACATTTATAAAAAGAAGCTTGTTTGAAAAATTAGGATTATACAACGACTTTTATAAAATTGCTGGAGATTATGAGTTTTGGATTCGTTGTTTTCTAGAGTCTTCAACAACTTCAAAAAGTTATGCCATTCCAATAGCGATTTTTCAATTGAATGGTATCTCGCAAATTGGTGATTGGGGAGAAGAGCATCACTTAATAGAGCTAGAGTTATTGCCACATTTAATGACAGATTATAAAGAATATCAGCAATTATTGCCTTATCAAAACTCTAGAATTTTAAAAATTGTAATTAGTATTCAAAAGCTTTTTAGTAAATTAAAAAACTTAAACGGCATCCTTTCATTAAAAAATTCGAATGATATATACTAAAAAAATTCTACTTTGTTTTGGCACACGTCCGGAAGCCATAAAAACGGCACCGCTATATCACGAATTAAAAAAAAATAATTTTGATGTAAAAGTCTGTGTCACGGCACAACATCGAGAGATGCTGGATCAGGTGTTGGAATTTTTTGTTATTGCTCCCGATTATGATTTAGATTTGATGCAACCCAATCAAAGCTTGAACAGTTTAAGTGCCAGTATTTTATTAAAGATGAATAGTGTATTTGCTGATGCAAAACCAGATTTGGTTTTGGTCCATGGAGACACAACAACTTCATCGATGGTGGCGTTGGCCGCCTTTCATAATGGCATTACCGTAGGACATATAGAAGCGGGCTTGCGTACGTATCATAAAAAGGCGCCCTTTCCGGAGGAAGTGAACCGGCAGTTGACCAGCAGAATTGCCGATATTCATTTTACCCCTACCGCTGTAGCCACACAGAATTTACGGAATGAACGCATTCTGCCAACTACTATCGTCGAAACTGGAAATACCGTTATTGATGCGCTATTGTGGACTGTTGAGAAAATTGGCGCAGAAGATTATATCAATCCTGAAATTGAACGATTGAAACGTTTGCTTCCTACCGATAAAAAAATGGTTCTGGTTACAGGACACCGAAGAGAAAATTTCGGAGCCGGTTTTGAGCGCCTTTGTGATGCACTTTTATCAGTTTCAGAACGGGATGATGTTACTATAGTTTATCCTGTACATTTAAATCCCAAAGTGAAAGATGTTGTATATGAGAAATTGTCCAATACTAAAAATATTTATCTGATACCACCCGTTTCCTATCCCGTTTTTGTGTGGTTGATGCAACAATCTTTTTTGATTGTCACAGATTCCGGTGGTATTCAGGAAGAAGCCCCTTCCTTAGGTAAACCTGTTTTGGTTACTCGTGATGTTTCAGAAAGACCTGAAGGGGTTACTGCCGGATTTTCTATTTTAGTAGGTACCGATCAGCAAAAAATCAGCACTACTATTTGTTCTTTTTTAGACGGATTCACGGGATTTGGGCATTCCATCAATCCTTATGGAACCGGTGATGCCTGCCAAAAAATAGCAACATATTTATTAAAACACTATTAAAATGAAAATTCTTGTTGTAGTAGACTCCATCAATATTGAAGACAGTAGTGGTTCAAAAGCCAATGTCGCTTTGATTAAGAACTTAGCCGAGGCAGGTTTCGAGGTTTTAGTCTATCATTATACTTTAAAAAATATTCAATTAGAAGGAATACAGTGTATTGCAATTACAGAGATAAAGTACAGCCCTCTGTATTTTTTGAGTCGACTGCAAAGGATATTGAGCAGAAGTTTTAATATCAATGTTGCGCCATTATTAGAGAAGATATTTGGTTTTTCCTTTACCTTCTTTAATGATACGAACAGTATTGTTAGAGGTTTAAAAAAAATGACTTTTGAACCGGATTTAGTACTTACATTAAGCAAAGGGGGAAGTTTTAGACCACATTATGCAGTTTTAAAATGTCCTGAATTACATCGTAATTGGATGGCTTACATACACGATCCTTATCCGTTTCACTTTTATCCAAGACCTTATACCTGGGTTGAATCTAGCTACAAACAAAAAGAGATATTCTTTGCAAAAGTTTCCGAAAAAGCAAAATATAGTGCTTTTCCTAGTCAATTATTGTTGGAGTGGATGGGGAGTTTTTATCCTAATTTTTTAAAAACGGGAGTTGTGATTCCGCACCAAAATGCTAGATATGAAATTCAAAATCAAGATTTTCCATCCTATTTCGATATGTCTAAATTCAATCTGCTTCATGCGGGAAATTTGATGAAACAACGCTCTCCCGAAGGTTTGATAAAAGGGTTTAAATTATTTTTACAAAATAATCCAGAGGCCAAAAAGGAGTCTCAATTGCTATTACTTGGTCCTGCTTCCTTCCATGCTGAAATGCTGGAAGACTATCAAAAAAACAGTCCTGAAATTTATATTCATAAGGGTATTTTCGCTTTTGATGAAGTGTACCATCTTCAAAAAAACGTAGCGGTCAATATTATTTTAGAATCTAAAGCTGAAATAAGTCCTTTTCTTCCTGCCAAGTTTCCGCATTGTATAGCAGCCAATAAAATGATTCTTTCATTAGCCCCTTATTACAGCGAAACCAGAAGATTATTGGGAAATGATTACGAATATTGGTCTGAGGTGGATGATGTTAAAAATATCGCCAACTTGATAGAAAAATTGTATTTGCTATGGAAACAAAACCCAGATAATTTGCTTCTGAATAGAAGTGATTTAGAGGAATATCTTTCGGTTGCTTATTTGAAAAAAGTAATTAATGATTTAGAAAATAATAATTAGTTATGGTAAATCCTGTTTTCTCTTTGCATATTACTACTAAAAATCGTAAAACCGATCTAGCTTTTACTTTAAGTAAAATCGATCCCCTTCTTGAACATACTTCTGTAGAATGTATGGTTTTTGATGATGGATCTATTGATGGTACCTTTGAGTTTGTAAAGCAAAACTATCCTAAGATAATACTCAAAAAAAATTCCATATCAAAAGGTTATATTTTTTGCAGGAACAAGATGCTAAACGAAACTAAAGCTGATTACACCATTTCATTGGACGATGATGCCCATTTTGTTAGCGAAAATCCATTGGAATCCATACGAAAACATTTTGAGGACAATGCTCTTTGCGGCTTGCTCGCCTTTCGTGTTTTTTGGGGATTAGAAGAACCGGTTTCCAAATTATCCAACGAAAAACCTCATAGAGTTCAAGGATTTGTGGGTTGTGCCCATGTATGGAGAATGTCGGCTTGGAGAGAAATCCCAAACTATCCCTCTTGGTTTGTTTTCTATGGGGAGGAGGATTTTGCTTCCTTTCAGTTGTTTAAAAAGAAATGGGAAATTCATTATTTGCCCGAAGTCTTGGTCAACCACAGGGTAAATTTAAAATCAAGAAGAAACGACGCTGATTATACTCTTCGTTTGCGTAGGTCTTTGTGCTCTGGTTGGTATTTGTTCTTCTTGTTTTATCCTATAAAAACTATCCCAAGGAAGATGGCCTATTCCCTTTTGATACAGTTAAAAAATAAAGTGTTTAAGGGCGATTTAAAAGCCTTGAAAGCTGTTTTATTAGCCTTGTTGGATTTGGTTTGGAGCTTTCCAATAATCTTAAAAAACAGCAATCGCTTGACAAGGCAAGAATATGAAGATTACAATAGGCTTCCTTTAACTAAAATTTATTGGCAACCGGAAATTTATGAGATTATCAGATGAAAAACTATAGAAATTTAGACAGAGGGCAATGGGCCGAACTTAAGTTGAGTGAGGTGGCTCACAAATTGCCTAATAAAATAGTCAGTGATATTGGAGCAGGTTTTGGATGGTTTAGGCCTAGTGTTGAAAAGTTTAACTTAGAGTGGCAACCCTTTGACTTTGTTAGGAAAATTGAAGAGTCCACAATTTGGGACCTTAATCATAAGGCGCCAAAGAACGTTAAAACTCCTGGTTTTGTCGTTTTTATGGAAGTATTGGAGCATCTTTCGAACCCTGAATTAGGGATACGAAACATAGCTGAACATATGGAGACAGGCGGTTATATGGTGCTTACCACTCCTAATCCATTGAGTGCGGAGAGTAAGTTTACTTACTTGTTTAAAAATAATTTGTATGCTTTTCAACCCAAACATTTACTGGAGCACCATGTTTACGTTCCTTTGCCTCATGTGGTGCGCTTTCATTTAGAAAACAATGGTTTTGAGGTTCTTGAATCTGCGACGATAGGAAATGTGATTGCTCCAAAAGTAGCTTTTACACTAAAGTACTTCAAAGAATTGGTACATTATCTTTTTTTAAAATTATTTGTTGCGTTTCATCCGGAATCCAATGGGCATACACAAGGTTTTTTTGTTATAAAAAAATAATTTTTAAGGTGTTTATTGCTAGTTAGGGCCAAAAAATAGACTAAGAGTAGCAGTGAATCGATACTCTTTAAAGAAATATTTATCAACAATACCAAAACATATTGAAACATTTCACTACTTTTGAACTGTAATACGACGAATAACTGGAATTATTCGAGGTCTTACACTAATCATTTTGCTCAAAAAAACGGGGTTCTAGCCAGTATTTTTGAGCTTTTTTTATATCAAAAAGGGACTGAAAAGTACTTTTTAGACCAAAAAGAAACTTCTTTTGGCATAAATAATTCTTGTTTTATTTTATTGGAGGTTAAAATCATAACCCAAAGTCAAGCTTTTAAGGCAATTTGGGGATGTACAATTCCAGCAAGACCGAATATTGATCTCGTGCGGACGCTTTTTTTGCCCGATCTTGACGAAACAAAAGTCCGGTCAAGACTAAACGGCTCTAATTTTCGTTAATTATAGGCCAAAAAAAACCTCGAGTACTGGAATACTCGAGGTCTTACAATAATCAGATGCTTCTGATTACGGGGTTCTAGCCGGCTTTTCTAAAGGATAACTCATTCAGCATGCTGCGTAATTTTTTTCCGGGTCGGAAAAGAATGCGACTTTTTTTAATCGCGGCAGCGGACACATCGGCAGCCATTTCCTTGCCTTCGGAACTGATACCCACCTGGAAATTACCCAGTCGGCCCAGTTTTACAATTCGGCCTTGCCCGAGTTCCCCAATGATGTTGTGTTCTAAGGACAACAAGACCGCATAACAGTCCGTAGCCGTAACCGTACATTGGTAAGAGATCAACTCAGCGAGTCGGTCTAAATCTACATCGCCATCTGCAACTATAAGTCTCGAAGCGCATTTGAAATTCAAAAAAATAAGTATTTTTACAAGGATATAATTTTACTAATGAAAACGATTGCTATTATTCCTGCTCGTGGAAACTCTAAACGGTTGCCAAATAAGAATTTATTACTTTTAGGAGGAATTCCTTTATTGGTGCACAGTATTTTATTTGCCCAAAAAAATCCATCTATTATTGATGAAATCTATGTAACGACCGATAACGCAGCCATAAAAAACATTGCGCTGCAGTATGGAGTTACAGTTATTGACAGACCAGATGCCTTTTCAGGAGACTTGGAACCAACGATTAGTAGTGTCCAACATGTTTTAGAGACTATTACTCATGCAGTTGACACGGTTGTTTTGTTACAACCCACTAATCCGTTGCGACCAGAAAATTTGCTTCAGGAAGCCTATGTACGGTTTTGCATGAATGATGCTGACAGTCTTGTCACCGTAACCAGGAATCATCAAAAATTGGGAAAAATAATCAACAACAGTTTTGAACCTTATAATTACAAAATAGGGCAACGCAGTCAGGATTTAGAGCCTCTTTATTTTGAAAATGGGTTGTTGTACATTACCAAAGCTAAAGTGATACTGGAGGGTAAAATAGTTTCTGAAAATAGTATCCCTTATGAAGTAAATCATATTTTTGCCAATGTTGATATCGATACGCTGGATGATTTTGATTATGCGGAGTATTTAATCAATAAAGCGTCTCGACTGCGCTCGACGTGACAGTTGTAATGATTTGATTATTTAGTTGTACTATTGAATTTGAAATAAATCGTCTCGGCTTTACTCCGACTGCGCTCAGTACAAACTTTCGCCGTGACAGTTGTAGTGAGTTCAGGATTTTATTGTCAAATCGAGCGCAGTCGAGATTGTCTTCATTGACTCTCGCTCAACGCAGGCTCGGTCGAGATTGAGTCTTGGAGTTATTATAAAATTTAATTTGTAACCATTCATTAAAAAAATGAACCCATATATTGAAATTGCAGGAAGAAAAATAGGTCTTGATTATCCCCCTTTGGTTATTGCTGAAATCGGTATTAATCATGAAGGTTCTTTGCAAATAGCCAAAGAGATGGTAGATGCTGCTCACAGGGCCGGTGCTGAGGTGGTCAAGCATCAAACGCATATTGTGGAAGACGAGATGAGTGGGGCAGCCAAAAAAGTAATTCCAGGCAATGCTACAGTTTCGATTTATGAAATTATGGAACGTTGCTCTTTGAACGAAGTCGATGAATTAGAACTAAAAAATTATGTAGAAAGCAAAGGAATGATTTTCATTTCTACGCCTTTTTCACGAGCTGCCGCTGATCGGTTGGAGAAATTCAATGTATCCGCCTATAAAATAGGATCTGGGGAATGCAATAATTATCCGTTGTTGGAGCACATTGCTGCTTTTGGTAAGCCTGTTATTTTGAGTACTGGAATGAATACTATTGAAAGCATTACTAAAGCGGTGGCTATTTTTGATAAGTACAACGTACCCGTAGCGCTATTGCATACTACAAATTTATATCCAACTCCAATTCATCTGGTGCGTTTCGGCGCAATGATGGAAATGCATCAAGCTTTTCCGGATAAAGTTTTCGGCTTGTCCGATCATACTTTGAATAACAATGCGTGTTTAGGAGCTGTAGCTTTAGGAGCCAGTATTTTGGAACGTCATTTTACGGATCATACACATCGTACCGGTCCGGATATTGTGTGTAGTATGGATGAGCAGACATGTGGGGAACTTATCGTTTCCTCTCATGAAATGTGGCACATGCGGGGTGGAACAAAAAAGCCTGCTTTAGAAGAACAAGTAACTATTGATTTTGCATTTGCAACGGTTTGTACGATTGCTCCAATAAAAAAAGGAGCGTTATTTACTACGGATAATATATGGGTAAAACGTCCGGGAACTGGAGCTATATTGGCTGAACATTTTAATGATTTGATTGGGAAAATCGCTACTCGATATATTGATAACGACGAGCAATTAGATTTTAATGATTTTGAACAATAGTTTCTTTATTTTGCCTTTTTTTGGATAGCAATTAAAAACTTAAAAATAGAGACAATTACAAAATAAATACAGTTCCCTCGAGCGCAATCGACCGGTATTTAAGATTTAAAAGTATCTCGACTGCGCTCGACATGACAAAAAAATAATGAAAAAAATCCTATTTCTTACCGGAACCCGAGCGGATTTCGGAAAAATAAAATCATTGATTTCAATTCTTGAACAACAAGAAGGATTTGAGGTGTTTGTTTTTGTTACCGGAATGCATTTGCTAGAGCGATATGGTTACACGCTATTGGAGATAGAACGCTGTGGCTTCAAAAATATTCATACGTTTATCAATCATACTCATGAGACTACGATGGATTTGACCTTGGCCAAAACCATAGAAGGGCTCTCTGCCTTTATCAAGACCGTACCTCCTGATATGATTATAGTTCATGGAGATCGCGTAGAAACACTTGCCGGTGCTATAGTAGGATCGCTTAATAATATTTTAGTGGCGCATATCGAGGGAGGCGAGTTATCCGGAACGGTAGATGAATTAATTCGGCATAGCGTCAGTAAATTAAGCCACATCCATTTTGTTTCTAATGCTGATGCGGCCAAACGATTGATTCAAATGGGCGAAAAAAAGTCTTCTATATTTACCATTGGATCTCCTGATATTGATGTTATGTTTTCGGATGCGTTACCAAATTTGAGCGTTGCCCAATCTTATTATCAAATTCCTTTTGATACGTATGCCATTGCCATGTTTCATCCTGTTACCACAGAAACTGCCGAAATGCAGCATCATGCGAATCATTTTGTTGCCGCTTTACTGGAAGATACACATAATTATGTTGTTGTTTTCCCTAATAATGATTTGGGAACTAACACTATTTTGGAAGCCTATAAAAGACTGGAAAACAATACCCGTTTTCGAATATTTCCTTCTTTGCGATTTGAATATTTTCTGACTTTGCTCAAAAACGCACAATATATCATAGGGAACAGTAGTGCTGGAATTCGGGAAGCGCCTTGCTATGGCATTCCTATTATTAATATTGGAACACGACAGCAAAACAGAGCGGTTCACGCGCACATTATTAACGTGGATTATGAACAAAAAAATATTACAGCCGCATTAGCACTAATAGATATTCAAAAAACCATTCCAACGGCTACTGATTTTGGGAAAGGGAACAGTGCGCAGTTGTTTCTGGAGTCTATAGAAATGGATGCAATTTGGGCAATCAATCATCAAAAACAATTTAGAGATATTTAATGAAGAAACTAGGTATAGTAATCACTGATGGCGTTGGATTCCGGAATTTTGTAATGAGTGACTTTTTAACAGAAGCCAGACTCCAATTTGATACTATTATCATTTATTCGGGGTTGCCTATCAGTGCTTATCCTGCGGATTTACAGTCTACAAGTACCATAAAAGAATTGGATGTTTTTGTAGAAGGCAAATGGACCTGGTTTTTCAGGAAATGGAAAGAGCTAGCTCATCTACAACACTATAAGTCTTTTTATGGTATGAAAGACAACCTGGAATCCGGGTATCCCAAAACAATCTCTGCCCGATCTCTTTTAGTCAAAATTATTTATTTTTTTACGCAGAGAGTGCACTCTTCTGCCAGTATTCTGTTTGTAGAAAAATTACAGTTTTTGTCTTTTTCTAAACATAGAATAGCAAAAGGGTATCTTCGATTATTGCAAGAAGACCAACCGACTCATGTTTTTTTTACCCATCAAAGACCCTCGTATTTAGCCCCTTTTTTATATGCAGCTATCCAATCTCAAATACCAGTCAGCAGTTTTATTTTCAGTTGGGATAATTTAGCCTCCAAAGGAAGGATGTTAGGCACTTTTGATTATTTTTTGGTTTGGAGTGATTTAATGAAAAAGGAGCTGTTGTATTTTTATCCGAATGTAAAAGAGGAACAGGTAAGAGTGGTGGGAACACCTCAATTTGAGCCTTATGTGATGGACAAATACAAAACAGAAAAACAAGATTTTTATGCTAAATTTAATTTAAAGGAGAGTCAAAAAATAATTTGTTTCAGTTGTGCTGATGCCAGTATCGGAGCGAATGATCCTGTTGTGATTCGGACTATTGCCAATGCCATGCGAGAAAATAAAATAGGAATTCCATGTCAACTTGTTGTACGGACTTCTCCAGCAGAAGAACCAGAGCGTTTTGCTGCGATACAAAAAGAGTTTCCTGAAATTATCTGGAATACGCCCAAATGGATTTTGACTCGGGAGAATCATGCTGAAAGCTGGTCGCAACGCATTCCTAGTGAGGAGGATATCATGGATTTACGTTCTTTGTTGGAATATGTTGATTTGAATATTAACATGTGCTCTACAATGAGTTTAGATTTTATGTTATTTGACAAACCGGTAATTAATACTGTTTTTGGAAATCCTGAAAATGGTTTGTATGATGACCAACGTTTTTTAGGATATGATCATTTCAAAAAAGTAGTCGAGAGCCAATCCGTGACCATCGCCAAAAATCCAACCGAATTAATTGACCAAATCAAGGAGGCTTTAATCAATCCTTTGGCACGAACTAAAGAAAGAAAGGCTATGATTGACTTACAAATAAGCAAAAAATTAAACGGAACCAGTCAGCGTATTGCCACAACTTTATCACAATGGAATGACCGAAAATAAAAAAATAGCAGTGCTTTGTAATTATGAACTATTACCCGAAAGAGTAGGCGGAATGGATTACTTTTTTTGGGCGTTTGACAAGAAATGTGCAGCAAATAATATTCAGGTAGATTGGTTTTTTCCGAATCAATCGGATCATGGCGAATATGTTACTTTAACGATTTTTGAGAGTGGATATCAATCCGTAGAAAATCATTTTCTTAGTTTTTGTACCACCAATGCAACAGCGTATACGCATATCATTACCCATTTTGTCGAATTATGTACTCCTTTTTTTTATAAAATAAAGCAGTTCAGCGGCGCTAAAATAATTGCCGTGGATCATAATCCAAGACCTCTTTCCGGCTATCCTTTAAAAAAGAGAATCGAGAAAAGAATCAAAGGAATTTTATTTTCCAGATATATTGCTGTTTTTGTAGGGGTTTCTGATTATTCCCGTCTCGAATTAATCAAGGAATTTGGATCCCAAATTGGGAAAAAATCAATCGTAATTCTTAATGGATTAGATAATCGTAAATTTAAAAAGAAATTAAATTTTGAATTCAATAACAAATTTATTGTCGCTTCTCATCTCAGAAGGGATAAAGGAATTCAGGATTTAATAGTAGCTGTAAAATATTTAACGGATAACCATGAATATGATTTTTTAATAGATATATATGGCAGTGGTTATTTCGAAATGGAATTGAAAAAGATGATTGAGGATTATTCGCTTCAGAAATTTTTTGATTTCAAAGGGAGTGTGGCTAATTTAAATGAGATCTATTGTAATTATGATTATTTAATTCATCCTTCTCATGGAGAAACATTTTGTTATTCAGTTGTCGAAAGCTTAATGTGTGATTTGCCAGTTATAACAACGAAGGAACAAGGAAATATATTAGAATTAGTGGAGGATAATAAAAATGGTTTTTTGTTTGAGGTTTGTCAAGTTAATCAGTTAAAAGAAATTTTAGTTAAAATTTTGAATAATGATTCTAGAATCAGTAATTGTTCCGCAGTTAATAAAAGTGTCAATGATATAACTTTAACGTCGATGGTTGATCATTATTTAGCATTGGTATTAGAGAATAAATCTTAATTTTACACCGTCAAATCCGTTCCCGTACGTATGTTTTTTAATTCCTTATCCTTTGCCGTTTTCCTGCCAATCGTATTTGTGTTGTATTGGTTTGTTTGTAATAAAACCAAAAGCACTCAAAATGCAGTGCTCATTATAGCCAGCTATTATTTTTATTCCTGTTGGGATTGGCGTTTTCTGTTCCTGTTGGTGTTCTCGACGTTTTTAGATTATTATACCGGTATTCGGATAGAAAAGGCCAAGACGGTAAGGAGTCGGAAATTTTGGTTTTGGCTGAGTATCAGTGTAAATCTGGGCTTCCTGGGAATTTTTAAATACTATAATTTTTTTGCAGATTCTTTCTCGGAGTTGTTGAATGGGTTTGGGTTACAAACGAGTCCTTTACTGCTCAACGTGATCTTGCCGGTGGGTATTTCCTTCTATACGTTTCACGGATTATCATACGTCATTGATATTTATTTAAAGCGCATTAAAGCCGAATATAATTTTGTGGATTACTCGTTGTTTGTCAGTTATTTTCCACTGCTTGTGGCGGGACCCATTGAAAGAGCCACACATTTATTACCACAGGTAAAGGTGAAACGCAGTTTTGACTATCAAAAAGCCAAAGAAGGAATCTTTCAGTTTGCCTGGGGATTGGTCAAAAAAGTGGTAATTGCGGATACCTGCGCTACATACGCCAATGCGATTTTTGATAATTATGAATCCATGAATTCTTTGTCGTTGGTTCTTGGTGCCGTTTATTTTGCTTTCCAGATTTATGGGGATTTTTCGGGTTATTCTGATATGGCGTTGGGAATGTCAAAATTGTTTGGAATCGATTTGCTGCGCAATTTTAACTACCCCTATTTTTCTCGTGATATCGCCGAGTTCTGGCGGCGCTGGCACATTTCTCTTTCGTCGTGGTTTCGGGATTACGTATATATTCCTTTGGGAGGCAGCAGTGGAGGTATGGGAATGAAAATCCGCAATACCTTTATTATTTTTTTAATCAGTGGTTTTTGGCATGGTGCCAATTGGACTTTTATTGCCTGGGGTTTTATTAATGCCCTGTATTTTTTACCATTGTTGCTATTGAAGCGGAATCGATCTAATATGGAAACAGTGTCCTTGCATTGGGATTTTGCCTCCGTCACAGTTTTCTTTAGCATTATCAGTACATTCGCATTAACCTGCCTGGCATGGATTTTCTTCCGGGTAAAATC
The DNA here is from genome assembly GCF_003968735.1 of Flavobacterium sp. RSP49. Taxonomy (NCBI): domain Bacteria; kingdom Pseudomonadati; phylum Bacteroidota; class Flavobacteriia; order Flavobacteriales; family Flavobacteriaceae; genus Flavobacterium; species Flavobacterium sp. RSP49. The sequence continues at coordinate 183,240 of NZ_RYDN01000002.1, forward strand.
GATAGGAGATGCTTTTGAATATATTGGGCGTATTTTTACCAATGGAAATTTTGCATCACAGTATTTGGATAACGAGCGATACAATTATGAAATCATCATTTTAATACTTGCTTTTATTGTTGTGGAATGGAATAGCCGAACGCAAGTGGAACCTATTTCTGGACGCTACAGTTATTTAAAGTTGGGATTATGCCTTGCAGCAATTGTGGCATTAGGAACGTATTCCGATTATAAAGAATTTATTTATTTTCAGTTTTAGTGTGGTATTTTCGTTTTACCCCAACCCTAAAGGGAGCCGAAAATTTAGAACGCTCTTGATTAGTAGGTCGTAGTCTTTCTTTTTCCCACCCTTTAGGGATGGGGAAGGAAAAAGGAATAGGAGAGGTTGATTTTCGTTTTACCCTGACCCTAAAGGGAGCCGAAAATTTAGGACGTTCTTGATTAGTAGGTCGTAGTCTTTCTTTTTCCCACCCTTTAGGGATGGGGAAGGAAAAAGGAAGTTGAGGGAGCCGCATTTTCGTTTTACCCCAACCCTAAAGGAATCTTAAGTTTTTGAAATAAAAATATAGTTTGAGTTATGGATAAAAATTCGCTTCAGTCAGATAATATGTGGAAAGGTGCATCTCCGAAAATTTTTTCAAATGCAAAGAAATTAAGAGAAAGCGCAACTGAAGCGGAAGAAAAATTTTGGTTAGCGGTAAAAAGCAATCAAATAGAGGGCTTTAAATTTCGGAGGCAACATCCTCTTAGTTTTTACATTGCCGATTTTTATTGTCATGCCTTAAAGTTAGTAATTGAAATTGATGGAGGATATCATCTGACTGAAGAACAACAGCTATTAGATGAAGAAAGAACCAAGAATATCGAATTTCAAGGATTAAAAGTAATTCGATTCACAAATGAGGAAGTACTAATGCAGTTGCCGGAAGTTATAGATACAATAAAAGCGTTTATTGATGCGGGATAAATTTCCGTTTTACCTCTGCCCTAAAGGGAGTCGAAAATTTAGGTCGTTTGGTGTCAAATTTCCGTTTTACCCCTAACCTAAAGGGAAACGGAAATTTAGAACGCTCTTGAATCGTAGTTCTTAGTCTTTCTTTTTCCCACCCTTTAGGGATGGGGGCGGAAAAAGAAATTATTTAAAAAGAAACTATAAATACTATACAATACAAAACAACAATGAAGCAGTTTTTAATTTTTACAGTCAAAACCCTCGTGCTACTATTTTTACTGTTAGTAGTATTGGATTTTCTATACACAACAGTTTATGTACAGTCGTCGAATAGAGGGAAAATTGATTATGTTTACAATTCAGCAGCGCGCGAGTATGATGTGGTAATTTTAGGATCTTCCAGAGCCAACAATCATTTTGTGGCTCCAATGTTTGAAGAAAAAGGATTGAAAACATTTAATTTTGGGATGAGCGGAGGACATTTGTTTGAAGCCTCCCTACTGTTGAAATTAATGGTGGAACGAAAGTATACTATAAAAAATGTGATACTCGAGGCCGATTTGAATTTATCAAATGAAAAGCGAGATGAGGGTGTTTCTTCTCGTTTTCTTCCCTTTATCCATGATTCTAAAACAATCAGAAATCATTTTTTAAAAGAGGCCGATTTTAAAGAATTGTATTACATTCCTTTTTACAGGTATGTTGCATTTGATTCCAAGATTGGGTTTAGAGAACTCTATAAAACGGTATCGAAAGAGCCTACTACAAATTTGGCTTATTTAGGATATTATCCGTTAGTCAAAAAAAAGGGTAACATGAAAAACAATCTGACTAATTTAAAACCGTTACGGAACAAATATTATGAAGAAATTAAACAGCTTTGCAAGGACAACAACATCAATTTGATTGCCGTCATGACCCCGATGTGCACCAATACCAAAGGATTAAATTATTTTGAAAAAGTGCAACAATGCTATCCTGAAATTTACAATTATGAAAATACGGTAGAAGGAGATCAGTATTTTTCGTCCTGCGGGCATCTGAATGATACCGGAGCACGACGGTTTACCAGTGTAATTATAAAAGATTTTTTTAATAGATAAGATGGGAAACGAATATTCAGCAGTGGCTCCCTTTATTTTGGAGAAGGTTGAGGTGAGGAAAATAGCTTTTTTAAGCCCGGAATATCCACACCCAAAAACGGGAAGCTCCGGCGGGATAGGTACCAGTATCAAAAATCTGGCAATGGGACTTTTGGCAGAAGGCTGTTCCGTACGCGTTTTAGTGTATGCCCAAAAAGAAGAAGCTGTTTTTTATGACAATGGTATTTGTATTCAACAAATCAGAAATGTGAAATTTAAGGGATTGTCGTGGTATTTGACCCGAAAAAAACTGCAAAATATTATTGATACTTTATACGAGGATAAAAAAATTGATGTGGTAGAAGCTCCGGACTGGACAGGAATCACCTCTTTTATCTCTCCTAAAAAATGTCCGGTTGTGATTCGGTTGCATGGCTCGGATACTTATTTTTGTCACTTGGATCAGCGGCCTGTAAAGTGGATTAATAAATTTCATGAAAAAAGAGCATTGAAAAAGGCAGATGGCTTGCTTTCCGTAAGTCAGTTTACGGCCGATACTACGAATGCGGTCTTTGGTTTAAACAAGCAATTTACGATTATTCCGAATGGTATTGATCTTGATGCGTTTAGTCCGGATGATAAAAACAAAGAAAATACGAACACGATTCTATATTTTGGTAGTTTAATTCGTAAAAAAGGATTGTTAGAGTTGCCGTTTATTTTTAATGCAGTGGTCGCTAAAAATCCAAATACAAAATTGATTTTGTTAGGGAAAGATGTTCCCGATATCATGTCAGGGAATTCTTCCACTTGGCAGATGATGCAAGGAATATTTTCTCCAGCTGCGCTGCTCAATGTGACTTATTATGGGGCTGTACCATATCAGGACATCAAAAAGCATATTAGTACGGCAACAATTTGCGTGTTTCCTACTTTTGCAGAGGCTTTGCCCGTGTCTTGGATTGAGGCCATGGCGCTGCAAAAACCTATTGTAGCCTCAAATATTGGCTGGGCACAAGAAGTGATTGATGCCGGTATCAATGGGTTTTTAGTACATCCTAAAAATCATTTGGAATACGCAACAAAAATTATTCAACTGTTAGATGATGCTGTTTTGCAAAAGGCGTTTGGTTTAGCGGCAGAAAAGAAAGTGAAAGAAAAATTTAGTAAGGAGAAAGTGGCGCAACAGAGTGTAGTGTTTTATAAAAAAGTTTGTGTTAGGTTAGAATCAGACAGCTAAGTTAAAAAAGCATGACTTCGACTACAATTCGTCGACGCTCAATATGTACTTTCGACCTGATAGAAAGGATTATTAAAACGTAGGATGCTAACAGAGATTAACGGATCGAAGTGTGGTTCAATTTTTTTATTTAAGATTAATTGAAATTTTTATTAATTACACCCAACGGGTAGATTTAAGTTTAAACTATAAATGGGAAGAATACAATTAAAAGAATATACAACGACGTCAGGTGAAGTACTATTGTATGCCGGTACTCCTGATTTTTCACAATTGGAGCTATTGTCTACTGGAGCAGGCGATATTTGGCATAGTTCTTTTGAGCAGGGCTATAAAAATGCTTTCCCTGAATTGGTCTATCAGACTGCTGTATTCTTCTGGTATTTGAATGATTTTGATGGATTAGATCAATGTGTCAGTTGGAGGATTAATCCCAATGCTTTTGCAGTTCGTAAATCAGTTTGGGACCTCACAAAAGGTTTTGATACCGATTTTGAAAATATTCAAATGCAGGCTTTAGATTTTGGATTTCGATGCAACCGTTTTTTGGGAGGAGTTCCATTATATGTAAAAAATTTATTTACAAATGCGGCTATAGAAAAGGTGATAGTTTCAAGAAGAGATCGTCATCTTTTTTTTAGAAAAAATTATAAAATAAGCCATGCCATTTTTATGATTTACAGATTAGGTTTCTTGAAAATTTCAGAATGGATTACTTTGTTCAGAGTCAAGAATACCTATAAAAAAAGGGACATAACGGCTAGAATTCCTTCTCGGGTGCTTCTTGCTATTCAAGGTAATCCTACAGTAAGTTATATTATACCTACGATATTCCGTCAAGAATACACCTTACAATTGTTAGATGATTTGTCTAATCAAAACTATAAACCGACCCAAGTTATTGTTGTAGATGCCACTCCCTTGAGCGACAGAGATGAAACGGCCTACGAACAAAAGCAGTATCCCTTTGAATTAAAAGTGATTTGGCAACAGACAAAGGGTAGTTGTAGGGCCAGAAATGAGGGGATTGCTCTATGCACGGGGGATTATATTGTTTTTGGGGATGATGATATTCGGATCCCTGCGGATTTCATCGAAAACCACATTCGGTTCTTACAAACCTATTCGGTTGGAGCCTGCAACGGACTGGATATCCGTGCGGATCACCACCAACAGAATTTAGAGGATTTGGCTCTTAAGTTGGAACAATTGAGTCGACCCCCATTTATTGCGGGCTGTACTCAAATGTTTAGCAATGCGAATTCTTGTGTCAAACGGGAGTTTGTAAATCAGTTGGTCGGTAATGATGTCAATTTTGATGGCGGTTATGGCGAAGACAGTGATTTTGGAATGTCGTTAAGTAAAATCGGAGTAACTGTTTTAGCTAATCCATCTGCTGCTAATTTACATTTAAAACCACCCAGCGGAGGCTATCGTTTTTGGGGAACTCAAGCTAAGATTGTTGGAAAAAAAAGGAAAGCACAGCCCTGGGAACTGGATGCTCCTGTGAAAAACATAAAACCGGTTCCTAGTCCAACAATTATGTATGGGATAATGAAGCATTACAGTCCTAAACAATTGAGAGAGTATAAGTATAAACATTTTACCTATTATCTATTTACGGGTTCTAAAGTTGCTTTTTTGTATCGTTTATTTCGACTTCCTTACAAGAATATTCAATTTAAGAAGTCGGTTTTTTATGCACAAAAATTGCAGAATTTAGGAATTAGACACCAATAACAATGAAATTTTCATTACTAATTTGTACGTACATGCGTGCCGAAGCTTTATTACAGCTATTAGAGTCTGTGAAAGAGCAAACAAAGTATCCTGATGAAATTATGATCATCGATGGGTCAACTAATCAAGATACATCGGTAATGATAGAGAATAATCGATTTGATCATTTAAAATATTTCGTCGTTCCACCACAACATCGTGGTCTGACTAAGCAACGCAACTACGGAATTGAAAGAGTAGCAGTTGATATAGAAATAATCTGTTTTTTAGACGATGACATTGTTTTGACGGCTACCTATTTTGAAGAACTGTTACAAACGTATAAGGTTTATCCGCAGGCTTTAGGTGTTGGCGGGTACATTATTGATGAAACTAAAACGGAATTTGTTGGTGAAAAGTATCACTCCAAAAGTGATGAATTTTATTTTGATGGATGGAAAAGAAAAGATGGCAGCCGATTCGTGTTAAGAAAAAAATTAGGATTAGACAGTGATTGTCCACCGGGTTATTCTTCCTTATATTCACACGGTCGTAGTGTGGGATTTTTGCCTCCGAGCGGTAAAACGTATGCAGTAGAAATGTTGATGGGAGGTGTTTCTTCTTTCAGAAAAAAGGTGTTTGATACGTTGCGGTTTTCTACTTATTTTGAAGGTTATGGATTGTATGAGGATGCCGACTTTTCTTTACGAGTGTCTAAGATAGGGGCATTGTACTTGAACACTGCTGCAAGATTGTATCATTATCACGATACCGCAGGAAGACCCAATCAATATCAATACGGGAAAATGGTCGTGCGAAATGGTTGGTATGTCTGGAGAACGAAAAATCCTAAGCCAACATTAGAACATCAATTAAAATGGCACACAATTACATTACTTTTGACTGGTATTCGGTTTAGCAATACCTTTACCAGCAGTAGTAAAAAAGAAGCTTTTACTGAGGCAGTAGGCAGAACCGTTGGTTGGTGGAGTTTGATGATTAATAAACCAAAAATAACCCAATGAAAACAACAGAAGCGATTTTAGAAACCAATAAAAAGCAAAAGGAATTTTATAATAACAATATCAAGCAGAATTTTTTTACTAAAATTCGGGCTAAATTTAGAAATGGCCTTCTAAACAAAACCAGAAAAAACATTGGTATTCAGGATCAAGTTTACCTGTTGCACAAAGAATGGTTTGGCGATTTGTCCAATAAAAAAGTACTTGACTTGGGCTGTTATTCAGGAAATTACTGGTCCTTGTATCTTGCCGAAAATGCCAAAGAATATTTGGGTATTGATTTGAGCGATGTGGCTATTGAAAAATTGAACGAAAGGTTGAAACCTTTACCCAATGCTAAAGCTGAAACAGTTGATTTCCTTTGCGATGACTTTACACAGAATGGATTTGATTTAATTTATGCCTACGGAGTATTGCATCATTTTGAAAACGCCAACATTTTAATTGACAAATTAAATGAAAAATTAGTTCCAAAAGGTGAAATAATAAGTTATGATCCGCTGCAAACGAGTTGGCCCATAAAAATTATAAGAAGCCTTTACCGTCCTTTTCAATCGGATGCAGCTTGAGAATGGCCATTTACAAAAAAAACATTTTACCAATACCAAAAAGCCTTTACGATCCTTGACAGACGCGGACTTTTAGGAAAATCCAAATGGAATGTATTTGTAGCTGTTTTGCCCATTTCTGAAGAAAAGAAAAAGCAACTAGGACAACAATGGCATCATCATGATTGGGGAAAATCCAGAACTTCTAATCGAGTTTTGTTCCGTTGCATGCATTTGACCATGCTAATGAGAAAGAAATAAAAGAAAGAATTACAACAATACTTTGTAAATGAACCATAAATCCAAAACAGTTCTATTTAAATGCCTTGATGTTTTGCCTAAACAATTAGGGTTTTACTTGTATCACAAATTGCAGCAGCTATTTGCCAAGGATACGATTGACTATAAGATCGAATCCACCAGGAAATCATTGGAAACTATTTCAAGAATACTTGATAAAAATGGAATCGAATTAAAAAACAAGCATGTAATAGAGTTGGGATCCGGTTGGTTGCCCATTCTTCCTTATTTGTTAAAGTATGATTCCAATGCCAAGAGGGTTGACACTTATGATATTAACAAGCATTATACATTATCTGAAATTGTAAAATTGAATGTGCTGTTTTCAAAAAATTATGGAGTACCAACAAGTACCTTTGAGGGTGTTTTTCAATTGCCAAAGGACATACGCTATTTTCCGTATACAGACATTTGTAATGGAGATTTTATAAATGCAGATCTGGTAGTGTCACGATTCGTATTGGAACATGTACCTCCAGAAAGTATCATTAAAATTCATGAAACATTCAGGGAAAAATTAAAGAGTGGGAGTTATATAGTACACCTAATTTCACCAAGTGATCATAGAGCTTACTCGGATAGTAGTCTTTCGTTGTATGATTTCCTTAAATACAGCAATGAGGAATGGGACAGCATTCAAACGAAGTTCGATTATCACAACAGACTTAGATTACCTCAGTATCTGCAACTTTTTGAGAAAAACTTTGAAATTGTTTTTCTTGAATTTGATAGCTGTAAAGAGGGAAGTGAGCAGCATAGAAAATTCAAGAAATTCAAGATTAATGAATTGTATGAAAACTATTCTGATGAGGAATTAACTGCCGGAAGTATTGCTATTTTATTAAAGGTTAGATGATAATGCGAATCAAAGTAAGGCGGGGCCGTTTTTCAGGGTAGTTATACCGTTTGTAAATCACATCTTTATGGCGTATCGAACGTATGTCATTAAGGTTAAGCTGTTTTTACCGTCACTTTGACTGATTTTCAATATTAGTACGAAAGCTTTAATGTTCAAAATTGTATGAAGATGTTTCCAAAACGTAAAGGTTTTCGATACTTCGTAATAACTTTCTATCGCAAATTTCAACTCAACTACCAATGACGTTTTATTGAAAGTAAATAATTAGGACTTACTAACTTTCTTTTTTAGCTCACTTAACTTTTATTATAAGTGGTGTTCGTTGAATCTTAGATTTGTCTTGATCAAAAAAGAAATAAAAAAATATTCATGAGTTATTATTGTTTTTTGGTATTGCTGAATCTTCGATTTCAAGTCTTCACTTCCTTGTCGGTCAAATTAGTTTTCGAGTACTAAAAGAAAAGAATTGTTCATGCGCTACTATTTTAATTTGTATTCACTAATCTTCGATTTCGCTACGCTCAAACAGCTTTTCTTTTTACGTATTCTTAAAACATTTGACACTCGACTGCGGAAGCTTAGGACAGTACCTCGGAAATAATAGCAATTTGATATATAATTGAATACAAACATAAAAAGTCATTTTTATATTGCTTTTTTAGGGTATAAATTCCACCTCGAACTGACGAATCCTTACCATAATGATATTGCGATAGACTGACAGCGGGACTGTTTGATTAATATAAATGGTTTTAGTTGAAAATAATATGCTTCGATTCAGATTAATAATTAACTTTCCATAAATTTTTTAAACGAAATCATTTTTCACCTTAACCATAACATGACTTTTTTAATCATTACCCACGTGCCGCATTCGAAAGTGAATAATTTATATTATGCGTACGCTCCCTACGTAAGAGAAATGAATGTTTGGGGCAACCATGTAACACAAGTAGTGATTGTGGCTCCTTTTTTTTTAGGTAAGGCGACAGCCATTGACAGTTCTTACCAGCATCAAAACATACACTTTATTCCTGTTCCAAGTTTTGATTTATTATCGAAACAAGCTATTTTACTTACTTTATTTAAACTTCCCGGATTGCTTTGGGCTTTATTTAAAGCCATGAAATCTGCTGATCACATTCATTTACGGTGTCCCGGAAATATTGGATTATTGGGTTGTTTTGTTCAAATTTTATTTCCGAATACTCCAAAAACAGCTAAATATGCCGGAAATTGGGATCCTGAATCCAAGCACCCTTGGACCTACGAACTGCAACGATGGATTTTAAGTAACACTTTTTTGACCCGAAACATGCAGGTTTTAGTGTATGGCGAGTGGAAGGGCAGTTCTGGAAATATTAAACCTTTTTTTACGGCTACCTATTCTGAAAAAGATAAATTGGCAGTGGTTCCAAAAGTGTTACAGGGTGTGGTCGATTTTGTTTTTGCAGGTACATTAGTCCATGGGAAGCATCCGCTGTATGCTGTTCAATTGATCGAAAATTTGCATCAAAAAGGGTATTTAGTGCGTTTGCGACTGTATGGGGAAGGAGTAGAACGTAAAGTCTTAGAGGAGTATGTTGCAGCGCATCAGCTCGAGTCCATTGTTTTTTTGAAAGGAAATCAATCCAAAGAAACCCTGCAAAAAGCCTATCAGGACAGTCATTTTATAGTGTTGCCTTCAGAGAGTGAAGGGTGGCCAAAAGTGATTGCCGAGGGTCTGTTTTGGGGTTGTGTTCCTCTGGCAACCGCTGTTTCATGTGTGCCTTTTATGCTGGATTATGGGAACAGAGGGATTTTGCTGGAAATGGATCTTGAAATAGATATTTTACAAATCGAATCGGTTTTGAGTAACCAAAGCCTTTTTGATTACAAACAAACCATAGGAGCAGAATGGTCCAGGGGCTATACGATGGATTTTTTCGAAGCGGAAATTAAAAAATTACTGGCACGTTGATGCTGAGTTTAACTCGTCTCTTTGAGTGGGTTTGCTACTATTGGGCGTAGATTAATATATAACATAAGTGATAACAACAACATGAGAATCATTCAAATTATAGATTCACTCGAGGCCGGTGGTGCGGAGCGTATGGCGATCAGTTATGCCAATGCGCTAGCGAAAAAAATTGAATTTGCAGGTTTGGTCGTTACCCGAAATGAAGGGCCACTGCTCCATCAAATTGATGCGGATGTTTCTTATTTGTATTTAAATAAAAAACACACTTTCGACTTAAGGTCAGTTTTAAAGTTGAAATCATTTGTAAAACAGAATAAAATTACAATCGCACATGCACACGGTACATCATTTTTTACTGCGGTATTACTTAAATTGACGTATCCTAAGATTAAGTTAATTTGGCACGATCATTATGGAGCAAGGGCAAATGAATCAATATGGAATAATTTGATATTATCTTTTTGTTCCTGTTTTTTCTCTTGCACATTTGTAGTAAATCATCAATTAGAAGTTTGGGCTAATAAAAATCTATTAACTAAAAAAAATTATTTTTTACCAAATTTCGCTACGTTTGATGACACCGTTTTAAAAGAAACTATTCTGAAAAGTGAAGAAGGGAAGCGAATAGTATGTATCGCAAATCTAAAACAACCTAAAAATCACATAACAATATTGCGCGCTTTTGCGGAAATGAATTTAATGGAATTGGGTTGGAGTTTGCATTTAATCGGAAAAGATTACAAGGACGACTATTCAGCTATTTTAAAGGAATTTATAAGTAAACATAATTTAGAAAATTATGTTTTTATTTATGGTTCTAAGACTGACATCAAATACATACTATCTCAAGCAACAATTGGTATTTTAACTTCTACAGCAGAGGGGTTTCCTGTAACATTATTAGAATATGGTTTGGCAAAATTATCAGTAATATCAACAAATACTGGGCATTGTCCAATGATTATCCAAGATAATTTTAGCGGTTTGTTGTTTACTCCACTAGATAGTTTTCAGCTTCAAGTTCAATTAGACAAAATGATTTCTAAGGAATCTTTAAGAATTTGTTTTGCACTACATTTGCATCAATTAGTTGTAGATAATTATTCAAAAGAAAAAGTGATCGATATTTTAATTAAGAACTATGAAAAACTATCCGATTCTAAATAGTTACAAATGAAAAACGAAGATCGATCCTATCTCTATTTAATTCTTTTCCATGTGGTGGTGGGTGCATTGGGGTATTTGTTGCCTTTTACAGCAAAAATATACGGCTATTCTATTTTTATTTTTGGAATTTATTATATCGTAAAAAAACAAAACAGAAATAACGAAGCACTGATTGCTGCGGCTTATGTGGTAGGGAGCGAAGTCTTTTTGCGAATGACCGGTGGAAATCCACTCTATGAAATTTCCAAATACGGGGTTGTACTCTTTGTTCTTATCGGGATGTATTACAGCGGTTTTTCTAAAGGAGCCATTCCGTATTGGATCTTTCTATTATTACTAATCCCCGGTGTTATTATTTCAACTTTTGTATTGAATTTTGACACGAATATTCGCAAAGCGATTGCCTTTAACCTTTCGGGTCCCGTTTGTTTGGGACTGGCTTCTTTGTACACCTTTCGGCGAAAGATTGGATTGGATCAGATGAATACAATCCTGCTGAGCATGGGTCTTCCTATTATTAGTTGTGTGGCATATCTGATTTTGTATACCCCAGATTTACAGGAAGTCATTACGGGAACCGAATCTAATTTTCAAACTTCTGGAGGGTATGGCCCCAATCAGGTGGCTACGGTTTTAGGACTGGGGATGTTTATTTTTTTTTCCAGAGTAATATTGGATTCTAAAACAAAATTCCAAATTATAATCAACCTGATCCTTGCGTTGAATATCACTTATCGGGGAATCATTACTTTCTCTCGAGGAGGAATGATTACCGGATTCTTGATGATTGTTTTGTTGCTGGCGTTCTTGTATTTTAAATCTAATTTTGGCGGAAGGGCAAAATTGAATTATATTATCGTATTCTTAGTGTTCGCAATGTTTGTCACTTGGACCTTCACCTCCTTTCAGACGGGCGGCCTTATTGACAAGCGCTATGCCAATCAAGATGCCGCAGGAAGGGCTAAAGAGAGCCAGTTTACCGGCAGGGAGGATGTGGCACTAAATGAGATCAATACGTTTTTGAAGAACCCTATTTTTGGAGTAGGGGTTGGGAAAGGGGTCGAAGTCCGGGAGGATGAAACGGGTATCAGGGTCTCATCCCACGATGAAATTACCCGGATGCTGGCCGAGCATGGGTCTTTAGGGGTCTTAGCGCTACTGATTTTGTTTTTTACGCCCTTGGTTTTGTATTTGGAAAACAAGTTCAATATGTTTTTATTGTGTTTTGTTGCCTTTTGGTTTTTAACCATTAATCATGCCGCCATGCGTACCGCTGCACCGGCCTTTGTATATTCGTTGTCCTTACTCAATGTGCAGTTGAGATCGTCCAGAAGAAAGAGTGTTGTGGAAGAAGAGTAGAGAAGAACCATAATAAAAGTGGTGCGTATTCGTTTCAATATTTTTCATGGTTTTTTTAGGGAATTCGCAGCTATTAAAAAATCACTTTGTTAAAAGTGGATGTTCTTAAAAAAAAGAGTTGCTACTATAAATTTAATTTGGAACAAAAACATTAAATTGCACTCGTACCATAAATACCTATCATGTTTTCATTTGACAAAATGCATTTTGAAATATCAGAACGAAAGATGATTCTTCGACTGTTTGATGTTCTGTTTGTTTTGACGGCTTTATATGCAACTGGAAAGGTATTTGCTTTTGATTATTTTGAAGTTTCAGCTACTAATTATTACTGGACAATCGTTTTGGCAGTATACCTCAATGTATTTGGAACTGTTTTTGAAATGTATAATCTTCAGGTAGCCAGCAACGAGTTTCAGGTGTTAAAAAGCACTCTTATTACCGTTTCAACAACTGTTTTAGTCTATTTGCTGACGCCGTTTTTTTCTCCGGAACTGCCCTCAAACCGCCTTCAAATTCTATTGTTTTTTCTGGTCGTATTCTTATCGTTGTTTGTCTGGAGGATGTTGTATGTAACCTTTTTGGCCTCTAATCGATTTTTTCAGAAAGCAATCTTGATTTGTGATCAGGAGCAGGTACAGGAGTTGATTTTAGGACTTGAAAATATCGATCCGCATTATAAAATAATTGGGTTTGTTAATCTAGATTGCAGTGAACAACAATTAGAAGAATACCATTATGTGCAGCACATCAAAAGAGAGGATTTGTTCTCTTTTGTGAATGAAAACGGAGTTTCTGAAATTGTGATTGCTTCCCAAAAAACGGAAGGAATTACAGCAGATTTGTACCAACAATTGCTTCATTTATTAGAGGCTGGGAATATTATACGGGAATATACACAGGTATATGAAAGTAAAACCCAGCGCATACCAGTGCAGTACATGTCACGGGATTTTTATCGTTTTTTTCCTTTTAGCCGAAGCAATCAGAATAAGTTGTATTTGATTGTTATGCGAATATTTGAAATAACGATTTCCTTGTCTGGGCTTGTTGTAGGCGTGTTCTTGTGTCCGCTTATTTTGTTTGGAAATGCAATAGGAAATAAAGGACCGTTGTTTTATTCACAAGAACGGATAGGCAAAGATGGGGCGGTATTTAAAATTTTAAAGTTTAGGACAATGGTTAAAAATGCCGAATCGAACGGTGCCGTTTTTACCGCTACGAATGATTCCCGAGTAACGCTGTTTGGGAAATTTCTGCGTAAAACCAGAATCGATGAGTTTCCTCAATTTATCAATATACTAAAAGGAGATATGGCCGTTATAGGTCCGCGTCCCGAGCGTCCTGTTTTTGTAAAAGAAATTGCAGAAATAATGCCTTTTTATGAAACCAGACACATCATCAAGCCAGGGCTTACTGGCTGGGCACAGGTCAATTATACGTATGGGGAAACCATTGATGATAGTCTGATCAAGCTGCAGTATGACTTGTATTATATCAAGCACCGCAGCATCTACCTGGATTTGAACATTGCTTTCAAGACCATCACCACGGTGTTGTTTTATCGAGGACAGTAGCTAGTATCAGACACGTTTTTTAATGTGTCGTTTTGCGGTGCAAAATGCTACAAAAAAGGAGAGTTTCTTGAAAATTTGTTGCTTGCAGGTCTCTTTAAAACTGCACCGAAAGAGTAAATTGACAGCGAGTAATTTTCTTGTATAACACATACTTCCGTCAGATGTTTTTTTATTTATAGGTTTTTATCATTTATCTTTGCCGAGTTAAAACTGTATACGTAACCGACTAATTAGATCCTGTCAAATGAGAATATTATTTTTATTTTGTTTTTTAGCAGTGCCCATGCTGCTGTTTTCTCAAAAAAATATTACTAATACAGATACTGCCAGTAAATACCAAAGTGCGTCAGATACGGTCAATAAACAAAAAGAACAAAAAGTGGCTACTGTTGATATGTATCGGTTCATCACTTTAGAACGGGATACCACTTACATTGACACGTCTCTCAATATTCAAAAAGAATACAGCCACAACTATTTGCGAAAAGACATTTTTGGACTTTTACCTTTTGCAAATGATGGACAAACATACAATACCTTACAATACGGTTTGACGGATGTAGTTGTATTTCCCGAATTTGGTTTTAAAGCAAAGCATTTTAATTTTTTGGAGGCAAACCAAATCCGTTACAGCTCTGTAGCAACTCCTGTTACCGAATTATATTTTAAAACAACCGTACAAAAGGGGCAGTCAGTAGATGCCTTTATTACCCTGAACACCTCAAAAAATTTAAATTTTTCGATAGCCTACAGAGGACTACGTTCAGAAGGAGAATACATCAATCAGCTCTCAAGTACAGGAAATTTCAGGTTCACCACCAGTTACAACACTAAAAATAAACGGTATTTTGCTAATGCACATTATACCTATCAAGATATTTTAAATGAAGAAAACGGTGGAATTACGACTATTAATGATTTTGAAAGTGGTGATCCAAACTACGATAACAGACAAAGATTTGAAGTGTATCTTAATGACGCCAAATCATTTCTGAAAGGAAAAAGAATTTTTGTGGATCACAATTTTAGAATTAACACAAAAAAAGGAGACAATAACGCGTATCTCGCGCATCAGTTTAATTACGAAAATAAGTTCTTTGAATACAATCAGGCCACAGTAGCATCTGCCGTAGGAGGGGCAATAGTTGACCGGTTTGGGGACTCTTTTGCAAACAGCGGGATCAATGATCAAACGCGTTACAACAAGATGTACAATAGAATTGGTTTGATTTATGAAAATACAACATTGGGTAAATTTCAGTTTTTTGCTGACGATTTCAGATCTAATTACTATTACAATCAGATCCTAATATTTGATGCGAAAACAGTCCCAAGTTCCTTGAGCCAGAACATCAATAGTGCCGGAGGACAATATGAATACCGAAAAAATAAATGGAACGGTATTTTTTCTTATTCCAGATCCATTACCAACCAGTCGCTTTCAAATTTAGATGCTAAATTGAAGTATGAGCTCACTGATGAAATTCAATTTGCATTTCAGTATCAAAATATAAACAAACTACCCAATAACAATTACAATCTGCACCAGAGCAGTTACGTGCAGTACAACTGGTCTAATGATTTTAAGAATGAAAAAATAAATACAATAAAAGCTAATGCCATTTCTCCTTGGCTAGATGCGGAATTGCAGTTTTCAGTTTTGAATGATCATTTGTATTTTACCGATGCGTCAACTGCGCAGCAAAAAACAGATAACACACAAATTGTTGCGCCGGCACAATACAATAGCACAATAAATTATGTATCGATCAAAATCAGCAGAGAATTAAAATTTGGAAAATTTGCGTTAGATAATACAGTTTTATATCAAAAAACAGAACAACAAGATGCCATCTTGAACGTGCCTGAAATTGTAACGCGAAATACGTTTTACTACTCGAATTTTTTGTTTAAAAAAGCCTTATTTCTGCAAACAGGGATTTCACTCAATTACTTTTCCAGTTATTATGCCAATGAATACAATCCGGTCATAGGAGAATTTTTTGTGCAAAAAAACAAACAAATTGGCAATCATCCTAACCTTGATTTTTTTATCAATGCAAAAATTCAAAGAACAAGGATCTATTTGAAAGCGGAACATTTTAATTCGGCACTCACCGGCAATGATTTTTATGCCTCCCCCAATAATCCATCGCGTGATTTTACGATCCGATTTGGTTTAATTTGGAACTTCTTTAATTAATAGCTCTTTAAAATTTCAATTTTTTTAAGTCATTTTTTTTGGGCGTTTTATCGCGCTATCCGCTATATCTTTCCTTGCTTGGCGGCAAGCAAGGAAAGGATGTCGCTATTATCACGAACGCAAAATTCCGTAAACAAGAATAATTTATAACAAAATACTATCTTTGTAGCAGTATTTACAACAAATTACAATCTTAAATTTATTATACAATGCGCTACGCAGAAAATATATTAGGTACCATAGGCAACACCCCATTAGTGAAACTCAATAAAGTAACTGCCGAAGTAGAGGCCTTAGTACTTGCTAAGGTAGAAACGTTCAATCCAGGAAATTCCGTAAAAGACAGAATGGCTGTAAAAATGATTGCAGATGCGGAGGCTGATGGCCGTTTACAGCCAGGCGGAACTATTATTGAAGGAACTTCCGGGAATACAGGAATGGGATTAGCATTAGTCGCCATTATAAAAGGATACAAACTAATTTGCGTAATTTCAGACAAACAGTCTAAAGAAAAAATGGATATTCTTCGTGCCGTAGGCGCTAAAGTTGTGGTGTGTCCTACGGATGTAGAACCTACGGATCCAAGGTCGTATTATTCGGTTTCTAAACGATTGGCCAAAGAAACGCCTAATTCCTGGTATGTGAATCAATACGACAACCCTTCAAATGCTATCGCGCATTACGAGCAAACGGGACCAGAAATTTGGGAGCAAACAAGCGGTAAAATTACTCATTTTGTATCGGGGGTAGGCACTGGAGGAACTATTTCCGGAGTTGGGAAATATTTGAAAGAGAAAAATCCAACCATTAAAATTTGGGGAATCGATACCTATGGTTCTGTATTTAAAAAATACCATGAAACAGGAATTTTTGATGAAAATGAAATCTATTCGTATATCACAGAAGGGATTGGTGAGGACATATTGCCCATGAATGTAGACTTTTCTTTGATTGACGGATTTACAAAAGTAACGGATAAAGATGCGGCGGTTTATACCCGTAAAATTGCACTTGAAGAAGGAATATTTGTAGGGAATTCTGCTGGTGCGGCGATCAAAGGATTGTTGCAACTCAAAGAACATTTTAAACCGGAAGATGTAGTTGTGGTTCTTTTTCATGATTCAGGAAGCCGTTATGTAGGTAAAATGTTCAATGACGACTGGATGCGGGAACGCGGTTTTCTAGAAGAAGAAATCACTAAGGCGGAGGATGTAATAAAAGATCATATCGACAAACCATTGATTGTGGTGCGTACCGAAGAATTAGTTTCGCACGCCATAGAAAGAATGCGTAAGTACAAGATATCTCAAATTCCTGTCATTGATACCACCGGATTTGTAGGCTCTGTTGATGAAAGTGATTTGTTTCAAAGTTACGTAGCCGACAAAAATGTAGCTGATAAACCGATTAAAGATGTAATGGGAAAACCTTTTCCAATAGTGAAACACGGAACTCCTATTGAAGAAGTTTCTCGATTATTCACGAAAGAGAATGAAGCCGTTTTGATTGAATTAGAGAATGGGAATCACCATATTATAACTAAATATGATATTATTGGGTCGATAAAATAAGATTAAAACTGGATTTTATTTCCTAATTATACTCCAACAAGAATCAAAAAATCTGCAAGGTTTTTTGGTTTAATTACTTTGTTGCTGTAAGATTTTTGGAATCTAAAAGTTTGGAAGAACATCTAAAAAAAAGGTAACAAATACATTGAACTTCTATAATTGACAGTATTTTTGTAAATCTGAAATCAAATATCGTTAACCCTAAATCTGAAATCAAATTGACCTTCACCGCTATAGACTTTGAAACAGCAACCGCATACCATCCGTGTTCTGTAGGAATTGTAACCGTAGAAAATGGAATAATTACAGATGAGTTTGTTAGTTTAATCAAACCGCCAAATAATTTATATTCTCCTTTTACCATTCAAGTGCATGGGATTTATCCGCGGGATACCATGAATGCTAAGTCATTTGCTCAGGTATATCCTGAAATTAAAAAACGGTTGCAAAACAGGATGGTTGTAGCTCACAATGAAAGTTTTGACCGGAATGTTTTGGCAAAATCAATGGCTCTTTATAATTTAGAGTATGCGGATTTGAATATTGCCTCTCGTTGGGAATGTACCGTAAAAATATACAAAGCCAAAGGATTGAAACCAACTAAATTGAGCGATTGTTGCCGGGAAATGAATATCGCTTTGAATCATCACGAAGCGTTATCTGATGCCCGGGCTTGTGCCAAATTGTATTTGTTGAAATAAAAACATCCTATTTTGCCAAAATAATATTTGGAGTTTTAAAGAAATTTCTGATTTTTTTTGTTTTAGATAATTTGCTATTTCTTTTTTTACTACATTAGTCTTCAATCTAATATTTTCAATATGAAAGAAGATTTCCTCCATTACCTGTGGAAATTCAAGAAATTTGATACTTTGAATTTGAAAACTTTCAATGGAGAGGAAATCACAATTGTTACTGTGGGCCAATATCTTGAACTGGCCGGTCCTGATTTTTTTAATGCACAAATAACGATTGCAAATCAAAAATGGGCAGGAAATGTCGAAATTCATCTTAAATCGTCAGACTGGTATGTGCATCATCATGAACAGGATTCAGGATATGAAAACGTTATTTTACATGTAGTTTGGGAGCATGATACGGAAGTGTTTAGAAGCAATAACAGCGAAATTCCGGTTTTGGAACTTAAAAAATATGTGGATAAGGCCACCCTTGAAAATTACCAATCTTTAATGGCTCCCAAATCATGGATTTTTTGCGAAAAGCAAATTAATAAAATTGATGGATTTGTCTTTAAAAATTGGCAGGAACGTTTGTTTTTTGAACGTTTGGAAAGAAAAGCAAAATCTATATTTGATTTGTTAGAACAAACCAATCACGATTGGGAAGCAGTGTTGTTTTGCCTTTTGGCTAAAAATTTTGGATTAAATACCAATGGAGAACTCTTTTTTAATATGGCACAAAACATTCCTTTTTCGGTGCTTAGAAAAGAAAGTTTTGAAATTGAGAATCTGGAAGCATTAATTTTTGGAACCGCAGGGTTATTGGATTCTGATAAGGAGGATACTTATTTCAAAGATTTAAAATTTAGGTATTTTTACTTGACACATAAATACCAATTGGAGCAAGGTGGCCAGGCACCAGTCCAGTTTTTTAAGCATCGCCCCGATAATTTTCCTACGATACGTCTTTCTCAATTCGCAAATTTATACCACAGTCAGGTGCATTTATTTTCAAAAATAAGTGTTTTGAATTCATTAAAAAGTAGTTACGACCTGTTTCAGGTTTCGGCTTCTGAATATTGGTTGAATCATTACCAATTTGATAAAGAAAGTCCAAAGAAAAGGAAATCGCTTTCTAAATCTTTCATCGATTTGATCGTCATAAATACCATAATTCCGTTACAATTTGCTTTTGCTAAAAGTCAGGGAAAAGAAATTTCAGAGGACTTAATTCGTCTGTTAGAAGAAGTTTCTCCGGAGAAAAATGCCATTATAGATAAATTCAAGTCTTTTGGGGTTCTCGCTGCAAGTGCTTTTGATACCCAATCATTACTGCAACTAAAAATGGAGTATTGCAACGCCGGTAAATGCTTAGAATGTGCCGTAGGAATGGAATTGTTGAAAAAAAATTAATTCAATTATTTTTGGATTTGTTTACTGGAGAATGTTGTAAATTTGCTTTTTAAATATGCGATTGACGAATTTAATACACTAACTGAAAAATGTCAGCAGTAATTAAGCTTAAGTTCTTTTTTGAGAAACACGGTTTTCATGTTTCCTCCCGCTTAGCAGATACCTTAGGAATGCGTGCCAGTAGCGTCCGACTATTTTTTATTTACTTGTCATTTGTTACAGCCGGCTTGTGGTTTGCCGTGTATTTAACTTTGGCTTTTTGGATGCGGTTGAAAGATTTAATTCGTGCAAAACGCACGTCGGTTTTTGATTTGTAAAAAAGTTAAATAAAAAAAAGGGATTCTAAAATAGTTTAACTATTCTAGAATCCCTTTTTTTGGATGCTATAATTTATTTATCCGGATTGTTTAGTTTGCTTTTTTTCTTACCGTAGGCAAAATAGATAGCAACTCCAATAATCATCCAAATGGCAAGTCTTTCCCAACTTTCAATAGGTAATCCAGCCATCAAGATTAGACAGATGATAACTCCTAGAATTGGAAATACTGGTACAAATGGCACTCTAAAACCTCTTACTGCATCGGGATTAGTTTTTCTCATTACAACAACTCCAATACATACAAGAGCAAACGCAAATAATGTTCCTATACTTACCATATGACCTAAGTCTGACACAGGAACAAATCCTGCAAACATACTAACAAAAACCATGAAAAGTAGGTTTGTTTTGTATGGTGTTCTATTTGTAGCATGTAATGTACTAAAAAATTTAGGTAATAATCCGTCGATACTCATACTGTAGAAAACCCTACTTTGCCCCATCAACATCACTAACATTACAGAGGTATATCCTGCAATAATCGCAATTGTTAATGCTGAATTTAAGAATGTATAACCTGTCTTAGCAAACGCTGTAGTGACAGGGCTTGCGTCACCTTTAAAGTTAAGGTAGTTTTCTAAACCAGTTAAAACAAAAGCAAATAGAACATATAAAACGGTACAAATTATGAGCGACCCTAATATACCAATTGGCATACCTTTTTGTGGATCTTTTGCCTCTTGTGCAGCTGTAGAAACAGCGTCAAATCCTATAAATGCAAAAAACACAACTCCTGCACCTCTTAGAATACCACTCCAACCGTAATGACCAAAGTAATCGCTACTAAAGAAATTTAAAAATGTCATCTTTCCTGAGCTTAAAAGGGCTTCGCCTTCATTTACAGGGATAAATGGAGTGTGATTCGCTCCATCGATAAAACCCCATCCGATACCTATGAATACAATAACAACAGTTACTTTTAAAATAACCAAAATATTGTTTAATAAAGCTGATTCTTTTGTGCCTCTAATCAATAGTAGAGAAAGGGCACAGATAATTAATATGGCGGGTAAATTAATGAATCCTGGTTTCTGATCCCATGGTCCATGGAGTATCTCCTGGGGAATATGGAGTCCATAATTGGCGAGGAATTTATCTACATATTGAGACCAACTCACTGCTACTGTTGCGGCTCCAAGAGCATATTCAAGCACTAAATCCCATCCAATAATCCAAGCAACAAATTCTCCCATTGTTGCATAAGAATAGGTGTAAGCACTTCCTGCTACTGGGATCATAGAGGCAAATTCAGCGTAGCACAATCCAGCAAAGGCACAACCTATCCCTGCTAAGACGAAGGATAGCGTTACTGCGGGTCCTGCATTATCTGCGGCTGCGATTCCTGTTAAAGAAAATAATCCTGCTCCGATAATTGCTCCAACTCCTAGCGCTACTAATGAACGTGAAGACAAAGTTCTTTTTAATCCTTTTTCAGATTCTGATGCTTCATTTAGCAATACCGAAAGGGGTTTAGTTTTCCAAATTGACATGGGTTATATGGTTTTGTTTGTTATTAAGCTCCAAATGTATTGTTTTTTATAAAAAATAAAAACAATAATTGAATTTTAAGTTGTAAAAAATGATTTGTCGTCTTTTTTAATATTGATTCCCGGTGAAATTATTTTGTCAAATAGGCTTGTAGCGTGCATTAATTTGTTTTTGAAAAAAAATCTACAGAAAGCGAACGGTCTTGATTTAATTTATAAATTTAGAATTATTTTTAATGCTAGCAAATCGATACGTACCCCATGAGTTTTAAAACGATTCTAACTTATTTTAAGTTTACTAAGGAGCAGCGAACCGGTATTTTCTTTTTGTTTGTGATTAGTGTAGTCCTGCAGCTGGTTTATTTTTTTGTTGATTTTAGAGCGGTATCTAAAGTGTATCCTGAAAAACAAAAATGGCTTTCTCTTCAAACTGCAATGGATTCCCTTACAAAGGAAACTGTAAATAAAAAGTCCAAGGTGTATCTCTTTAATCCCAATTTTATCACAGATTATAAAGGATATAGATTAGGGATGTCTCTTCAGGAAATTGATCGTTTGCTCGCTTTTAGGAAACAAAACAAATATGTAAATTCTCCTGAGGAGTTTCAAAACGTGACTAAAGTTTCAGACTCATTGTTAAATGTGCTAGCGCCTTATTTTAAATTCCCGGATTGGGTGCTTTCTAAAAGCCAGAAAACTAAATTTATAACTTATAAAAAGTATTCAAATCCAGCTTTGGCCAAAAAAGAAAAAATAGTAGTCATTGATATCAATAGGGCAACAAAAGAAGATTTGGTAAAAATTTATGGAATAGGTGAGGCCATTTCTATTCGCATTTTAAAACAAAAAGAAACGTTGGGCGGATTTGTTTCTATGGATCAAATGCAGGATATTTGGGGGTTGTCGCCAGAAGTAATTGAGAATTTGAATACTCATTTTGAAGTTTTGGCGCTGCCTCAATTTAAAAAAATCAAGGTCAATACCGCTTCTTTAAAGGAGCTTTCTCAGTTTTATTATTTTAGGTATGCGCTAGCCAGAGAAATTATAACCTATAGAAGCATGAAGGGGGATTTTAATAATATTGAGGATTTAATAAAAATTAAGGGATTTCCTGTTGATAAAGCAAAAACAATTGACTTATATTTGGACTTTAATTAGAAGAGTCAGATTTTAAGCTCCGGATAAGAGGATTGTATTACTTTTTAAAATAAAGGTGTTACTTTTTTATTAAAGGATTATTTTTAAATGTTTAAAAACGAAATTTGAAATAGCACGACTTTATTATGTTTCAACTAATACTATTTGTTAAAAAAAAAGATACTATATGAATTCAATTTATTTTACGGAAGAACACCATGCATTTAGAGAAAGTTTAAAAGATTTTCTGCAGAAAGAAGTTGTTCCGCATATCGAAAAGTGGGAAAAAACGGGTACAATAGAACGTTTTATTTGGGAAAAATTTGGCGAGATGGGGTACTTTGGTATTGCCTACCCAGAGGCTTATGGCGGTCTGAATCTCGATTTATTTTATACTGTTATTTTTCTCGAAGAATTGCAAAAAATTAAGTCATCAGGTTTTGCTGCTGCCATGTGGGCTCATGGGTATTTAGCGATGACCCATTTGAATGCCGAGGGTGACGAAAGGATAAAGCAAGACTACTTAGTGCCAAGTATCGCCGGAAAGAAAATAGGAGCTTTATGTATTTCAGAGCCTTTTGGGGGTAGTGATGTTGCGGGGATGCGCACTAATGCCGTGAAAAAAGGAGATAAATATATTATTAATGGTTCCAAAACATTTATAACAAACGGTGTTTATGCCGATTATTATATTGTTGCAGCAAAAACTAATCCTGAACTTGGAAATAAAGGGATAAGCATCTTTTTGATGGATACTGGTTTAAAAGGTATATCGGCTGTCAAACTAGATAAATTAGGTTGGAGAGCATCTGATACGGCTGAAATCGCTTTTGACAACGTAGAGATCCCAGCAGAAAACTTAATGGGAGAAGAGGGGAAAGGATTTCCTTACATCATGCAGCATTTTGCTTTAGAGCGTTTAATCATGGCGATAAATGCACATGCGAGAGCTGAATATGCAATAGATTATACAATAGTTTATATGTCGCAAAGAGAGGCATTTGGAAAAAAAATAAGTAAGTTTCAAGCACTAAGACACACGCTTGTTGAGCATGCAACAGAGGTAGAACATTGTAAGGTGTTTAACTATGCTGCTGTCGCTCGTTTAGACAAAGGGGAATACGTCGTAAAGGAAGCCACTATGGCTAAGCTGAAATCTACAAAAGTTGCAGATGAGACTATTTATAGTTGTTTGCAAATGTTAGGTGGTTATGGCTATATGGAGGAGTATCCATTAGCACGTTTGTTTAGGGACAGTCGTTTAGGACCAATAGGCGGGGGAACTTCAGAAATTCTGAAAGAGATTTTAGGAAAATTAATCATTGATAATCAGAATTATGTACCAGCGGTAAAGTAGTTTAGACTTTGATTAGGCAGTTTCTGGAGCGAATAAGTTTTTCGTAACGGGATGCTTTAGATTCAATAAAGTGAGTATTTTATAAAAAGAAGAGTCGATTTGTGTATTGACTCTTTTTTTTATGTCAAGAATGGTGCTGCGAATTTAACTCCCGATACCGCCTTTACTTTGTATTAGATAAAAAACACTAAATTTATTCAAAGGAAAACAGAGGTGAACTATCAATTCCGCTAA
>NZ_RYDN01000030.1:0-37833 GCF_003968735.1 Flavobacterium sp. RSP49
TTTTATAATATAGTCCAAATATAATATAAAAAAAACCAATTATCAAAATTGGCCTATATTATATTTTCGTTTGGTATAATTTATGAAATCAGTGACAAAGTAATTTAGTTTTAATCTCTTGAGAGTTAATTCCTCGAAGCTCTGCTTCTTTTTTTTGCCACAGATTCAAAGATTAAAAAGATTTTTGAAAATCTTTGAATCTGTGGTAGTTATTTAGTTAATACCACTGGTGCTATACCCCGAGGTAGTTTATTTATCAAAATCGGGGCATTGAAACAGCCTGTTTTTGAGTTAGATTAATGGTGTTTTATAAACGCAGTTGTGGTTTTTGAGGTAATAGATTTCAATTTATAATAAACTTTTATTTTATCGCTTTAATGCTGTCTTGCATGGAAGCTGTTAGCGTATTTTAGACATTATCTTTCAAGGTATCTCTTTCGTATTTATTGTGGATTATAATTATTATTAGTCCAAAAAGAACTCCTACAACAATTAAAACGATATTGATTAATCCGCTTACGCCAAAAGACATTCGGATTAAAATGGTCGAAATTATAAATCCGGAGTTTCGCATGATTTTATGAAATTGGTCTGTGTAGAAAAAAGAAATTAAAAGCAACACCACATCTACTAAAATTAATACCGTGAAAAATTGATCAAAAAAGAGATTATTGATGCTTTCTTGCGAAGGCAGGTGCGTGGGCGAATTGGAGATTTCTGAAGACCAAATTATTAAGGTATTAAAAGCCATGATGAAAAATAAGGGTACCAAAAAAAGGGCTATTAATTTTTTCTTTTTAACGAAACTTTGAATAACAGGTTTCAGTTCTATTTTCTCTTCTAATTTTTGTTTTCCATACTTTTGAAATTGAAATATTAAATAGAAAAGAATTAATGATGCCACTATATCATAGGTAAATTTAAGGTCATCTTTAATTTCAAACCAATTGGATGAAAGTTCTAGAGACGATAAATCTTTAAATAATTTGCGAATAATAATAAGGGTAATAATTTCATACTGCTTCGTTATGTAGGTTGTAAACGATTTGGGTAAGTAATAAATTAACAAATAGACCTCATAGATAAGGATAAAAGAAAAGGGTGTGTAAATTGCTGCTATAGGATTAGTCAGTAACGGTGAATTTGATTCAATAAATATAAGATTGAATTTATTCAAATAGATGATAATAAGGTGAATAAAGAAACTCAATAATGCAATGTTGAGAATAATTTTTTCGACCTTTATTCGCGTTTCCTCGGAAAGAAGGGCTTGAAATATGCGAGATAGGATTTGTTTGTTAGTACTCATCTGTATTTATTTGGTTGTTAACGTTAGTTTAGTAAAAAAATATCGTTTTTTTTACTAACAAAGATAGTATATTAGTGTTTTTGAAACAGGATTTTTCGTATTTTAATTATATAATATAATATGTAAACTACTCATGAACAGCAGATTGGTTTTTTTTAATACAAGAGGCAATAGTTCGATTGAATTAAATGTGATTTATACCCATATTTATAGGTTTCTTAAAATTTATTTTTGAACTTCAAATCTTAAAATATGATGTTTTACCAGATGTTTGTTTTTTATATTTAGGAATCCTTTAATTAATTCTTTTTCAATTTCTCTTAAAAAAATCAATCGTTCTATTTTAGAATAAAGTAGTGGCTTTTTCAACATATCTGGGTGTAGTATTTTTATGAAAACCGTGAATCACTCCTTAATTTACTCGGATGTCTAATCCGGCATATTGTGCCACGATGATTGATTCATTTTTTTGGCTACTGCTGCAGTCGGTTGTCCTACGTGATACGGAGCCACTGCACATAATTTGGGTATTTTAACCGCTATCACATTGGCAATTCAACCGCCAAAACAAAATCCTACCACAACTATACGTCCATTACGATCTTTATGTGATTTTAGGTAAATATATGCTACAATAAAATCTTCTAGCATTTTTTCAGGGGTAGTTTTTTTTGTAATTTCCTGCCTGAATCATTATTTCCTGATTATGCTTAGTGTTAGTATGTTATCTTTACAAGTCAAAGTCGGACACATTTGCCCGTTGTAAACTGGGAAACTCTTCAAAAAACGAGGGTCAAAGTGGAACACAATTGGCCAGCTTAGTTCGAGTTAATATTTGGAATGCGAATAGAATTAATTCTGTATTTTTTAATGTCACAAGGAAATTTGGTGTCATTCAATACGCACTAGTATTTAAAAATCTATTTGTCAAAAATTAAATTGTAATTTGTCACTAGTCTTTTAGCATAGGGATTAGCATTTACTTACGAGGTTTTCTACATTTTTTGGAGGAAAGTTATTGATGTGACTAATTATTGTACGGTTGTATAATATTAATAAATAAAGCCAGTACATATGAACTGGCTTTATTGTTATAATTTTGTGTACTATTTAATTGGTAATCGTTATCGTGCCTGTCATTGAAGAATGAAATTCACAGATGTAATATAAGGTGTTTGGTGCATTAGTGGGTACTGTAAACGAGATTACACCACTGGAAGCGCCATTATTGGTAACTCCGGTGTTAAAAGCATTTGTAGTACCAGTTGTTTGGACTGTCTTTATTAAAAAAGGATGTCCAGGTGCATTCACAGTAAAACTGTAGGTTTTACCTCTTTGTAAAGTCAAACCTGGATTATTCCCATTAGTCAAACCCCCACCATTGAATACGTAAGATGAAGATCCTATATTGGTTATGTCGTAATTTACTATATTCGAACTACCTGCATTAGCTCCAACATTACCTTGAGCGATTATGGTTGTTAGATTGCTAGCACTTTGATGAACATTTATGTATCCATTAAAATTTAGTAGCTCGTCGTAGGTAATGGTGGTTCCATTGTTGAGTTTATTCACACTGGTCTCACTCTTTCCAGTAGCACCAATGATGGAAGTAAGATCAATAGCTATAACTCCTCCTTGGGCAACAGTATTGACGTGGATGTGTGCGGGAGAACTAACTCCTGCAGTTGTACCAGTTAGAGAAACGCTTACTAAAGTTTCACCACTCACCCTTTTTGTGAATTTCGCAGTCCCGCTTATGGCGTTATTAGAAACGGAATTTAAAGCGTAGGTTTTACTAGTGCTAGTAAGTTCATTTTTACCAATATCACCTTGTGCAATTAATGTTGATAAAGCGGTAGCACTTTCATGCACATTTATATAACCATTAAAATTCAAAAGCTCATCATAAGTTATAGAAACTCCAGTATTGAGTTTGTTTACACTAGTTTCACTTTTTCCGGTAGATCCAGTTACTGCTGTAAGATCTACTACTACACCCCCGGTTTGAGCTATAGTATTGAGGTGAATATGTGCAATAGAACTAACCCCTGTAGTTGTTCCTGCTAGCGCAATACTTACTAAAGCTTTACCGTTTACCCTTTTTGTAAATTTCGCAGTACCACTTATGGCGTTATTAGAAACGGCACTTAGGTTGTAGGTTTTACTAGTATTTGTTAATTCATTAACACCAATGTCGCCTTGCGCTATCAATGTTGCAAGATCTGTTCCGCTAAGGTGAATGTTAATGTAACCATCTAAATTAATTAATTGATCGTAAGTAATTGGCGAGCCATTTTTTAAAGCTGTTACAGTCGTTTCACTTTTACCGGTACTTCCATTAACGGAAGTTAGATCAAGTAAAATAGCTCCGCTTTCTGCTGCTGTGCCAGAGTGGATGTGTGCAGGATGATTTCCACCAGAATTAGCGCCAGTTAATTGAACAGTAATTAGAGTAGTATTATCATTTTTTTTTGAAAATGTAACGGTTCCGCTGATAGCAGGGTTTGATTTAGCGAACAAATTGAATTGTTTAGATTCTCCCGTGAGTTGTGGTAGAGTATTGTCATCACTACAACTAATAAAAAATGACATACTAATTAAAATCAGACACATTAAATAAAAAAATTTACTACAGGCTTTCATAATTTTTTTTGTTTAGTTTATTTACACAAAGATTAAACAAAATATTTAAAATTATTTCTTTATTTTTATAAATTTGTGATTTATTTAACACAACAATGATAAATAGTTATCATTTATTTTAACTGAATTTAGAACTGCGCAAATTAGAGTTGCTAACTTGTTCAAAATTGTAAAGAAATTATTGTCTAATTTTTCTGGGATTAGCCTCTCGTTGTATTAAATAGGACCTTTTGTGCCAGTGTCTTTGCTCCAAAATATTCGTGGAGCTTTTTGTAGATGTTATTCGGTATCCGTGATTTTTTTATTCGCTAAACGGATCTATGTTCTTAACAAAGACCTTATTTTAGACCCGCTGTTGTAATTGCCATAGAAACTGTCCTTAGATTGAGATATTTGTTTGTGACCTAAAAGCCCACGCCTAAAAATAAATTTATAAAATAACAGAGATCATTCTTGAGTAAAGCGGCAAAAAAATTCAAAATTTTACGCAGCTCACCTTGTGTTTAAAAAAATAAATGGCGCTGTGGTTATTTCT
The DNA here is from genome assembly GCF_003968735.1 of Flavobacterium sp. RSP49. Classification (NCBI taxonomy): domain Bacteria; kingdom Pseudomonadati; phylum Bacteroidota; class Flavobacteriia; order Flavobacteriales; family Flavobacteriaceae; genus Flavobacterium; species Flavobacterium sp. RSP49. The sequence goes on from NZ_RYDN01000030.1 coordinate 4,491, forward strand.
AAAGCTTTTTTGAGTGCTGTTTTTCTGTTGAAAATAGTTAAAATTCAGAAAGCACTTTTAAGTGTAGCGCTAAATAAGAAGAAAACTGTGGTTTATCATTATTTTTATAAGGGATTAATTATTTGCTGTTCAAGGTTTAATCCAAAAAATCAAGAGCCTATTAGTTTTATAATCAGCTAGTAGCGTTCAAGAAATAGTCAGTTTCAGTAGTCTGCCGTTTTATAGAATCTTGGGGTGTTCTTAGTTTAAAAAAAGTTTAGGTGCGATCATAAGACTTTATAATTAAATTTATTTTACATTTGTTCAATAAATTTCGATAAATGATAAACAATGTAAAAAATGTGTTCAGTATAAAAGATCTTGAAAATCTGTCAGGTATAAAAGCGCACACCATACGGATATGGGAAAAAAGATATAATATTTTGCAACCCATGCGTACCGACACTAATATTAGATTGTATGATTTAGTGAGTTTGCAAAAACTGTTAAATATTACATTGTTGCACGATTATGGATATAAAATTTCAAAAATAGCAACCTATCCTCAAGAAAAAATACCATCATTAGTCCGTGAAATAATTTCGAGCAAAACAGCAAAAAGTCATGCCATAAGCGAATTTAAAATGGCCATGATGAATTTTGATCAGGAGCTGTTTTTTAATACCTACAATTGGTTAATTGCAGAAAAATCATTTAAGGAAGTATTTCACCAAGTCTTTATACCATTAATGAATGAACTGGGATTATTATGGCAATCGGACACGATAACTCCAGCCCACGAGCATTTTATCAGCTACCTAATCAAGCAAAAATTATTAGTTAATACCGAAAAACTTCAAGTTTTAAAACAAACTAAATTAGATAAAGTTTTTGTACTATCACTCCCTATGAATGAAATTCACGAATTAGGTCTAATGTACCTGAATTATGAAATTTTATTGCGTGGCTACAAAACGATTTATTTAGGCGAAAGTATGCCTATTGAAAATTTGAAAGACTTGAAAAAACATTTTGATTCCATCATTTTTGTTTCTTACCTGACTGTACAACCAGAAAGAGATCAACTTGATGGATACATTCAGAAAATGTCCGATGAGCTGGTGGATGATACGACTGAATTATGGTATATTGGTCGTATGATTGAGTTTATAAAAAGAGATGAACTTTCAGATCGAATTACGCTTTTTAGTTCAATAACTGAATTAGTAGATTGGATTTAGTTGTTTTGTTTAAACATTTTGTATATTTGCTAAACAAATGAAGAATATAAAAAAAATTACAATTATAGGTTCCGGATTCTCGGCTCTTGCTGCATCTTGTTATTTGGCAAAAAGTGGTCACGATGTGACCGTATATGAGAAAAATGAAACAATTGGAGGGAGAGCACGACAATTAAAGAAGGAAGGTTTCACCTTCGACATGGGACCAAGTTGGTACTGGATGCCAGACGTATTCGATCGCTTCTTTGCTGATTTTGGAAAGAAAACAACTGATTACTACGAATTAATAAAATTAGCACCAGCCTATCGCGTGTACTATGGAGTTGATGATTTTATTACCATAGCAGATAATTTAAAGGATATTACAATCGCTTTTGAAGCTATCGAAAAAGGAAGCGGTGACGTGTTAAACGAGTTTATGGCTAAGGCCAAAAGTAATTATGACATCGCCATCAAAGATCTAGTGTATCGTCCCGGGATTTCTCCACTAGAATTAATAACGGCAGAAACCGCCATGAAAGTGGGTCAGTTTATTAGTACTATCAGTAAAGATGTTCGCAAGAAATTTAAAAACGAAAGGTTGATTCAAATTCTGGAATTTCCGGTTTTATTTCTTGGTGCTAAGCCATCTGATACTCCGTCATTTTACAGTTTCATGAATTATGCTGATTTTGGTATGGGAACTTGGCATCCTAAAACAGGAATGTTTGATGTAGTTCGGGGTATAGAAAGTTTAGCAAGGGAGTTGGGAGTGAAATTTGAAATGAATTCCAACATCGAAAAAATTATGGTAGTGCGTGAAACAGCCAAATCAATTCAGGTAAATGGAGAAATCATTACCTCTGATGTAATTCTAAGCGGAGCCGATTACCATCACACGGAAACATTATTGGATATGGAGCACCGTACTTATTCTGAAAAATATTGGGACAGTCGCGTTTTTGCACCATCATCATTATTGTTTTATGTTGGTTTTAATAAAAAAATAAAAAATATTTCACACCACGCCTTATTCTTTGATGTTGATTTTTATCAGCACGCTAAAGACATTTATGATGAGCCACAGTGGCCAAAAGAACCCTTATTTTATGCTAATTTTCCATCAGTGACAGATAAAACTGCAGCTCCGGAAGGAATGGAATCGGGGTTTTTTCTAATACCTTTAGCACCCGGAATCAATGATACTAAAGCACTCCGAGAAGAGTACTTTGAAAAAATAATGGATCGTTTCGAAACTTTAACGCAACAAAGTATACGTGATACTATTATATTTAAACAATCTTTTTGTAAAAATGATTTTGTTTCAGAATACAATTCGTATAAAGGAAATGCCTACGGAATGGCAAATACATTATTGCAAACCGCCTTTTTGAGGCCTAAGTTAAAAAGCCAGAAAGTGAAAAATTTATATTTTACCGGTCAGTTGACCGTGCCCGGACCAGGTGTACCACCAGCATTGATTTCTGGAAAATTAGTGTCGGAGTTAATTAACAAACAATTTTTAGCACAATAATTATGAAACAATTATTTGATGACGTATCTTTTAAATGTAGCAAATTAGTTACTAAAAACTACAGCACCTCTTTCTCTATGGCAGTTTATATGCTCTCGCCCAGTATTAGGGATGCCATTTATAGTATTTATGGTTTTGTTCGTTTTGCGGATGAAATTGTAGACACTTTTCATGGTTTTGACAAAGAAAACCTGATCATTGAGTTTGAAGATGAGTATTACAAAGCCATTGACAGAGGGATTAGTTTAAATCCTATATTGAATTCTTTTCAGCAAACGGTAAACAAATACAACATCTCTGATGATCTCATTCAGGCGTTTTTGAAAAGCATGAAATTAGATTTAATCAAATCGGATTATCACAGTAAAGCAGAGTATGATGATTACATTTATGGATCGGCTGATGTGGTGGGTCTTATGTGTCTCAAGGTTTTTGTGGCTGGAGATAACAAACGATATGAGCAACTGAAATGCGAAGCCATGCGACTGGGATCTGCTTTCCAGAAAGTGAATTTTCTAAGGGATTTAAAGGATGATAATCTCGTCTTGAACCGGAACTATTTCCCAGGAGTTGATTTAAATTCTTTCGATGAAAATGCTAAATCGGCTATCATTAATGAAATTGAAGCAGATTTTAAAGTAGCATATGAAGGTATTGTAAAACTTCCTATTGAAGCTAAGTTTGGCGTATACACCGCTTTTGTGTACTACAAAAAACTATTAAAAAAGCTAGAAAACACTCCGTGCCATGAAATTGGAAGTGCGAGAATCCGAGTTTCTAACTATACCAAAGCCGGATTACTGGCAAAATCTTTTGTCTCTTATAAATTGAAGTTAGTTTAAGTTACAGCTTGTTTTAAATATTTTTAATTAAACATAGAATAAAATGATATTTTTTTTGATATTTATAGGTACTTTTTTAATAATGGAATGTGTCACCTGGTGTACCCATAAATTCGTTATGCATGGCTCAATGTGGTACTTTCATGCCGATCATCACCAACCAAAATACGCTAATGTTTTTGAACGAAACGATATTTTTTTTATCATTTTTGCCATCCCAAGCATCCTGCTTTTCTATTATGGTGTAGAAGGAGGATTGAATTATAAATTTTTTCTCGGACTGGGAATTATGTTTTATGGCTTTTGCTATTTCATGATACATGACGTCCTAATTCACCAACGTTTCAAATGGTTCAAAAACACAAACAACAAGTATTTAATAGGATTGCGAAAAGCCCATAAAGTACACCACAAACACTTAGGCAAAGAGCACGGAGAATGTTTTGGCATGCTGTTCGTTCCTTTCAAATACTACAAAATATAAATTTATTTTGGGCGTTACCACGCTTTTAGTAGTGTTATGGCGGGGTCGGGCTATCCATTCCCGTTTTTTTATACCAGACAAAAAAGCCAGCTACAAAAAGAGCTCCACTATTATCCCTCACACGAAAACAGTGTCCCATGAAGGCATTTATCTTTAAAATATAACCATGAAAATATACAAACAAGAAACCGTTCAGCACGTAAATGCAACTGTTCAAGAATGCTGGACTTTTTTTTCCAATCCTAAAAATCTTCAAAAAATCACACCGGAAGGAATGGGTTTCCAAATCACAGATTTCGATAATAAATCTATGTATCCCGGGCAAATCATTCAATATAAAGTAACACCACTTTTTGGGATCACCTTGTCGTGGATGACAGTGATTACACAAGTAAATGATAATAACTATTTTATTGATGAACAGCGTTTTGGTCCCTATAGTTTCTGGCACCACAAACATTTTTTTGAAGCCGCACCAAATGGAACAAAAATGACTGATGTGGTCCATTACGGTTTACCACTTGGTATATTGGGACGAATCATGAACACCTTAGTCGTGAAAAATAAATTGAAATCCATTTTTGCGTTTCGTGTTGCAAAAGTGGACCAAATGTTTAATTCAAAGTAATGAGCAAGCAAGAAATTTCTGTTTTTTGGTTTAGACGCGATTTGCGTCTGGAAGATAACGTTGGATTGTTTCATGCTTTAAAGTCTGAATATCCGGTTATTCCGTTATTTATTTTTGATGATTCCATCTTAGATACTTTACCTAAAAACGACGCTCGAGTCGGTTTTATTCACGAATCACTTTTCAGAATAAATAGACAATTACAGGAAATTGAAAGTTCACTTTTGGTTAAAAAAGGAAAAACTACCGCTGTTTGGCAATCTTTATTAAAAGAATTTGATGTCAAAGAAGTCTTCTTCAACAAAGATTACGAACCGTACGCGATACAACGTGACTCTGCAATTTGTGAATTTTTAGAAACTAATAAAACCATTTCTTATTCTTTTAAAGATCAAGTGATTTTTGAAGAAAACGAAGTTACTAAAGCAGATGGATTGCCCTACACGGTGTATACACCGTTTAAAAATAAGTGGCTGGAAAAATACAAGTCAATGACTCCAGTTCAAGAATATGATACTGCTGCTTATTTTAATAATTTCTATAAAAACAGTTTTGTTTTTCCCACTTTGGGACAAATAGGTTTCGTAGAAAGTCTTATCAAAGTAAAACCACACAACCTTAAATTCATTGCAAATTACCAAGATATAAGAGATTTTCCAGCCTTAGATAAAACTTCTTATCTTTCGCCACATCTGCGTTTTGGAACCGTAAGTATCCGGAAATTAGTTAATTGGGCATTTAATAAAAATGATATCTTTTTAAGTGAACTAATTTGGAGAGAATTTTTCATGCAAATCTTATTTAGTTTTCCAAAAGTCGGTACGCAAAACTTCAAATCAGCCTATGATGGGATTCAATGGAGAAATAATGAAGAAGATTTCAAGCGTTGGTGTACCGGAACAACGGGCTATCCAATGGTTGATGCCGGAATGCGGCAACTCAATGAGACCGGGTATATGCACAACAGGGTTCGCATGGTTGTCGCAAGTTTTCTATGCAAGCATTTATTGATTCAGTGGCAATGGGGTGAAGCCTATTTTGCCGAAAAATTATTGGATTATGAGATGTCAGCCAATGTTGGAAATTGGCAATGGGCTGCGGGAACAGGTTGTGATGCCGCACCATATTTCCGAGTTTTCAATCCGGAGATCCAACAAAAAAAATTCGATGAAAAAGGAACTTATATCCGCAAATGGATTAAAGAATTCGATTTTGGATACAAACAGCCAATGGTAGAACATGCAATGGCTAGAGACAGAGCTATTGCGACGTACAAAGCCGGAATTTTGAAGTGATTTATTTTAGCATATAAATGATGTAGGTTTTATACAAGGAAAAAAATGTATAGAATTTATATGTTATAAATTATTTTATTAATTTGTTCAGCATGCCATTAAATATAAACCCGTGAAACGGCAAAACAGAGTACCAATATAAATTTCCCCAAATCCCTTTTGGACGGAAAGTAGCCGATTGGTATAGCGTATTTCCTATTATTTTGAATTCCAGCCACGCTTCACCAGGTAGCTTCATTTCGGCAAATAAGATTAATTTTCCTTCTTGTTTATTGGCATATAGTACGCGCCAAAAATCCAAAGCATCACCAGAATGAATCTCGTGCCTGTTGGTTCTTCCTCTTCTACTACCGACACCTCCGTATAATTTATCAATAAAACCTCGTAAACTCCACAGCCAATCGCCATAATACCAACCGGAATCTCCACCAATGGACCAGATTTTATTTATAGTGTATTCTCGGTCTATGATTTCCATTTTGCGTCGGTCTATAAAGCAATCTTTTTTTGGAACCTTCAAATATTCTGACATGTTACTGCTGAAACGGCCGCTAATGAGGGAATCTTTCCAGCTCGAAGCTACTTTGTCTTCATCTACTTTTATCAAAGCACGGGAAAGTGCCTGTTTGTAGGTCATTGGTGTAACATGCAATAACTCATTGATTTTATTATCACTGCAAACAACTTCTACTTTCATACTACTGACCAGTGCTGAAGCTAGCCGATAAGACGTTGAGGTTACGAAATACAACCAATAGGAAGATAATTTTGGCGTCATTATAGGAACAGTAAAGATCCATCGCTTTAGCTTTTTGGCTTCAGCAAATCCCAAAAGCATCTCTTTATACGTTAAAATATCGGGTCCGCCGATATCAAAACTTTGATTATAAGTAACGGGGTTTAATAATGATTTGGATAAAAATTCAAGAACATCCGGAATTGCGATGGGCTGACATTTAGTGTTTAGCCATTTTGGAGTAATCATTATAGGCAGTTTATTGACTAAATCCCGAATTATTTCGAAGGAAGCACTTCCAGAACCTACAATAATTCCTGCTCTTAGAGTAGTAGTGGGAAAAGTGCCGGTATTTAAAATTTCTTCTACTTTTTTTCGCGACGATAAATGTTTGGACAATGATTTATCGTTGATAATACCACTCAAATAAATTACTTGTTTGGCTTTGGTATTATTCAAGCGATGCACAAAATTTTGAGCCGATTCACTTTCCAACTCATCATAATTAGTAGCGGAACCGGACATGGAATGAATTAGATAATATGCCGCATCAATAGCATCTGGTATAGCTGTTAATGTAGCTTGATTCAGAAAATCAACTTCAATTACGGTAACATTTTTCTGATATTCTACCGGACAATTAAATCTGTTTTTATCTCTCACACAACAGATTATTTCGTGCCCTTGTCCTGCCAATAGAGGCAAGAGTCGTTTCCCGATGTAACCTGTTGCGCCTGTCAAGAGAATTTTCATAAATTTTTATATTTTGCCATCATATAGTAAAGATACTACCTTACTGCTTTAATTGATTCCATTTTAATCTTTTTAGTGTAATTCCTCGAAGCTCTACTTCAATTTATTTTTGTCACAGCTTCACAGATTAAAAAGATTTGTGAAAATCTGTGAAGCTGTGGCAATTATTTAGTTCATACTTCTGGGGCTCTGTCCCGAGGTAGTTTATTTTGGATTCTGCACTTTTTCAGTCACTTTTAATCTGTTTTATTAATTTTAACTAAGTTTAGTAGAAATTAAACTAATAAATTCTCTTCTAGTTTTATTCTTTTCGAAAGCACCAGTAAAAGAGGAAGTGGTGGTTACTGAGTTTTGTTTTTGAATCCCTCTCATTTGCATACACATGTGTTGCGCTTCAATTACTACCGCTACTCCAAGCGGATTCAGAGCTTCCTGAATGCAATTTTTTATCTGATCTGTCAACCGTTCCTGCACTTGCATCCTTCTGGCAAAAGCATCTACCACTCTTGGTATTTTACTCAAACCTACAATTTTACCATTAGGAATATAAGCAACATGTGCTTTTCCAAAAAACGGCAACATGTGGTGTTCACACATAGAATATACTTCAATATCTTTTACCACAATCATTTGATGGTGGTCTTCACTAAATAATGCCGATTTTAGTATTTCTAAAGGATCTAGTCCGTAACCGTGCGTAAGATATTGCATGGCCTTGGCTACACGTTCTGGAGTTTTTTCAAGTCCTTCTCTGGTTACATCTTCACCCAAATCACTAATTATGGTTTTATAATTTTCAGCTAATGCTTCGGTTATTTCTGCATCATATTGCTCGACTTTCTCGTAACTTCTCATTTCTTTTATCATGGTATACTGTATTTCAATTTTAATTTTGGCTAATTAATTTTTTGGATTCTTGTTTGAATAAACCATTTGTAGATTTAAAAAACAACAATCTTTCTTTATATATAAGCTTAATTTTTTAATGGTTAATTTTTCTTTTTTGTGTGGTTAATAATAACTTGTTTAGATTTTAAAAGTCACTATTCCATAATCCATTTCGAATACCTGACCTGAAATTGATTTTGCATTTTCAGATATCAGGAAGTCTGCCATGTGTGCTACTTCTTGAGGTTTTAAATAGCCTTTCATCGGGTGACGTTCTATCATATTCTCTTTCAGACGGTCATTTCTCAAAATTCCTGCGGCTAGTGTCGTTTCCGTAATTGTGGGAGCAATGGCATTGATGCGCACTACTGAAGCTAGTTCTGCTCCTAATGATTTCACTAATCCTTCCACACCCGCTTTTGCAGTAGCAATACTCGCATGAAACGGCATTCCTAATTTTGCAGCAACCGTACTGAACAAAATAATGGATGGATTGGTTCCTTTTTTCAAAACAGGCAAATATTTTTGGATCGTTTTTACGGCACCAATAACATTAATCTCAAAATCTGTTCTGAAATCGTCAATACTAAGACTTCCTATGGGTTTCAAGTTGATAGAACCCGGACAATAAATTAATGCATCTATCGCTTCAATTTCCGGAAGTGTATCTTGTAACACATTTACTGAAAAATGTTTCAGATTGGGATGTGTGATCTCTGGTGCATTTCTGCTGATGTTATACACCATGTTTGTCTCTAATTGCTGCAACAAAATGGCATTGCCAATTCCTTTGCTTCCGCCAATGATTACGATATTTTTCATGTTATTTGGTCAGTTATTTAAATTCTATTTTGATTTTGTCGTTTATTGAATCCAATTTATCGTTTGGAAATCTTATTGTTATTAATCTGTCTTTGCATGGTACATTTAAAGCGGCCTTCGCGAAAATCTCTTAATTTTTCATGTTTTGTTTTACGACCTTGCACTCTTTCGCGCCACATTCTAAAACTGGATGGTTTCATCTCGGTACGCATCAGGTCAATTACTTCTTGCTCTTTTAATCCAAATTGCATTAAAATTGCATCAAAAGTCGTGCGGTCCTCCCAAGCCATTTCTATGATTCGGTCTTTGTCTAAATCGGTAAGTTCTTTTTTTATATTCACAATATGTTATTTAAAAGTGGTCTTGATTTCTTTGTGCTTATCGCTGAAAAATTATTCGCTATCGCCAATATCAGCCATGGTATGGAGTTTTAATATCCGGGAACTTTCCTCTTTTACTAATGGATTTTTCTTCATTTTCCATAATAAATCGCTAGCATATTTTCTTGTTCGTTCCATGTTTACAATTTGTTTTGGATAGTGAATGCCCACTTCAAACTCATTAAATTTTTGATCTAAATAGGTCATTTTATTTGGTTCGTGCACAAATGCCCTAGGTAAGTTTCGCAATTCTGGAACCCATTTTTTTATAAACTCACCATCAGGATCGTGCTCATAGCTGTTTTTTATGGGATTATAAATACGCAACATATTGATTCCGGTCTCGCCAGCCTGCATTTGCAATTGAGGAAAATGAATTCCGGGTTCAAAATCAAGGAACATTTGTGATAAATGTTCTGTAGCGTTCTGCCAAGGTTGCCATAAATTATGAGTAAAAAAGGAAACTAACATTGCACGCATTCTAAAGTTCAAATACCCTGTTTCGTTCAAACAACGCATGGAAGCATCGACTAATGGAAATCCGGTGTATCCCGTTTTCCAAGCTTTAATATAATTTTCATTCACTTTCTTTTGCAACGAATGGAATCCTTTATTCACACTTTCAAACTCCATGACTTCTTCCATTTCAAATTTTTGAATGAAATGTGCCTGCCAAGTCAGTCTGGATACAAACGAATCAATTTGTTTTTTGTCGCTGCAGTTTATTCGGAACGAAGCTGCCTTTTGCAAAACCTGTCTTGAAGATAGATTGCCCCATGCAATATATGGGGATAATCTACTGCAACTTTTTCGAGCTAGTAATGGTTTTGAAATATGAGAACTGTAATTGTGATACCGTTCCTCAAAAAATGTTTGTAAATACTTTCCAGCCATACTGCTACCTCCTTTTTGGAAAATAGTATCGGGAATGGTTTCCAGATTGGTTTTTTCTAGTGCTTTTTCAAGCTCAAGAATTGCTGCTGTATTAAGGAAATTCTCTTCTTTAGAATCAAATATAAATAGGGGTTCATTCATGTATTCTTCCCATTTAGAAACCCAGTTTGCTCTGTTTCTCAATGCTCTGAAAATGCCATTATTAATATTTTCTACCCAATTGATCTGATTATTTTTACAAAATCGTTTGAAGGTTTTGTCTCTTTCGTAAGTTATTTTTAACCCTGTTTCCTGGTGCGAAAAAACGGTGTCAATTTTGTATGTTTCTTCAAGGATATTGAAAACTTGCAGCACCTCTGAGGTTACTGCTAAAACCTGCGTGTTTGATTGTTCCAACTGTTTGTTGATGTCAACAAGCGATTGCTTGATGAAATTCCAGTGTCTAGAACTGTAATGTGAATCATTTTCTAATGACTTTTCAAACACATAAAGCAACAGAGTAGGCGTATCTGTTTTTGTGGCATTAAAAATTGCTTCGTTATCCTGCAAACGAAGATCTCTTTTTAACCAAACTACATTGATATTTTTTTTATTTGTATTCATTTATTTTTATAATAATTGTTGTTGCCGCCATAATTTTTGAAATTTTGATTGTCCGTCGTAATTCGTGGCTTGTAATTTAATATTAAATTTTCGATCTCTGGGATCGTTGCCTACTCCTGAAACATACATCCAGTTTCCATAATTGCTGTGAACATCGTAATCAATAAGCATTGCTTCAAAGTATGCCGCTCCTATACGCCAGTCCAATAGCAGATCTTTTGCAAAATACGACGCTACATTTTGTCTGCCGCGATTGCTCATCCAACCTGTTTGTTGTAATTCAAGCATATTTGCATTTATAAAAGGTTCTTCAGTTGCACCATTAATCCATTTATTGATGGCATACTTATTTCTTTTCCAATCGTATTTTTTGTTTAAAATTCCGCCAATCTTAAAAATTGAATTCCCATTTTTTAACGAAATATATTTAAAATAATCTCTCCAAATTAGTTCAAAAACCAACCAGTATGTTGAGTCATTCTTCTCGATTTGTTGTTCATATTTCAAAATTTCCCAGTAAATAGTTTTTGCAGAAATTGATCCATTAGACAACCAAGGTGAAAATTTCGAACTAAAATCAGTTCCAATTAATCCGTTTCGAGTTACTTTATAAACGCTCAGTTTTTTGGTTTTCCAAAAATAATTTTGCAAACGTTTCATTGCTTCATCTTCACCACCACCAAAAGGAAATGCCGTTCTGGAATCTATTTCAAAATCAGTAAAACCTAAATTTTTTATTGTAGGAATAACAGTTTGGTCTATGGTGTAATTATCAATTGACAACGGTTGAACTGAAAACTCAGGTCTGACTTTTGTCGTTTTTTCACATTTATTTCGGAATTGTGTAAAAACATTTGGAACCGCTTCAATAGCAAACGGTATTTCTTCCGGATGAAATAAGAACTGATTATAACTACTTTTAAACGCTACTGAATTTGGAACCTGAGTTTTTATGTTATCGGAAACTATCATTTCCTCAGAAGTCCATTCTTCTTGAAAATAGATCGAACTAATTTCGTTTTGAATGACAATCGCTGGAATACAGTCTTCTGGCTTTTGGTGATAAACCAATAAAGAAACATTCAAATTTTTTAGATTCTGTTTTAAAGCCGCTACCGATTCCAATAGAAATTTAGCACGGAATTTTTCTGTTTTTTTGAAACCATATTCATTTTCTTCAAAATGTCGTGGGTCAAAGCAATAAATTGCAATTACATGGTCATTTTCTTCCACCGCAGTAGATAGAGACTCATTATCATGAACTCTAAGATCATTCCTAAACCAAATTAACCCTTTTTGTTTCTTTTGCATTTTTCACTACAATATTTAACTTCGTTCCAAACTTTTTCCCATTTTTTCCGCCAGCTGAATGGTCGGTTGCAGACCATACACATTTTTGAAGGCAGATTTTCTTTTTTCACTACTTGTATTTTTCAAATTCATTGACAACTATTTTCGCTTTTAAATCAAACATTAAATTGTACAATCCAAAAAAAGTTCTATTCATATATATAAAATGTTTAGATCCACGATTTCCATTCATTTTACGAATATTGGTGTCTTTTGAAAATCGTTCCCCTAATTGTGCTATATTTTCAAAAAAACTTTCATCCGAGAAATCGAATATTTTCTCTTGAAAAGGTTTGGTAAACAACGATAATAAATCATGAAACAATTCTGTGAAATAGGCTATTTCTGGATCAGAATCATCAGCACGTAAAATTTCTAATTCAAATAATTTTGAATTGAATATTTTAGTATCGTTAATTACGTCTTTACTTACCAGCTCAAAATAGGGGGTGTAAAATTCTGTTGGAATTTGTTTCATACAACCAAAATCTAATGCTACTAATTGGTTTGCATCGTTGACTAAGAAATTTCCAGGATGTGGATCAGCGTGTACTTTTCTTAAAATATGAATTTGGTACATATAAAAGTTCCATAAAGCCTGACCAACTTTATTTGCTACTTCCTGATTGGTATTTGTTTTTGTAAATTCAGAGAGATGTTTGCCATTCATCCAGTCCATTGTGATGACTTTGTCAGTTGAAAAGGCAGGGTAATATTCCGGAAAAACCAGATTTTCTATTTTTTTGCAGGCGTCAACTACTTCTTGACTTTGTTTTAATTCTAAAACATAATTAGTTTCCTCAATCAATTTGTCTTCAACTTCCTTGAAATATTTATCAGAGTCTTTTCCTTGAAGGTTGAACATTCTGATGGCAATAGGTTTCACCATTGATAAGTCAGAGGAGATGCTGTTAGCCACTCCGGGATATTGAATTTTTACAGCTAGTTTTTTACCGTCTTTCATGGCAACATGCACCTGACCAATACTGGCGGCATTTTTCGATGTAGCATTGAATTCATCAAATATTTCATAAGGTGTTTTCCCAAAATTTGTTTTGAAGGTTTTCAGTACTAGCGGAGCTGAAAGTGGTGGGACAGAAAATTGGGATAGTGAAAATTTTTCTACATAAGCCTGAGGCAAAAAACTTTTATCCATACTCAACATTTGTGCTACTTTGAGCGCACTTCCTTTAAGGCTTTTGAGTCCGTCGTAAATATCCTCGGCATTATCTTCGTTTAATTTTTCACGAGTCAAATCAGAATTGACTATTTTTTCACCGTAATATTTTAGGTAATTTACGCCAACTTTAGCACCGGTTTGTACCAGCTTAGTTGCTCTTTCAATTTTTGATGTTGGAATATAATCTATAGTTTTCATTATTTGTTGTATATTTTTTCTTTGAAAATGAATTTTCCAAAGTCGATTAAACTGTCTATCGGTGCAATATTCATTAACTCAAAAGTTACTTTAACAGATTTTTCAATGTAAATGTCTGTTTTCTCAAAAGCAGCTGAGGCATCATCCAGCCAAAACTTTAGCGTTAATAAAAGTTGAATCCAGGAAGCTTCTTGAAAGGATTTCTCTTGAAAGTTTTGCAGTTTTTCCTGTTGTGTTCTAAATTCATCTGAGATTATTTCAGATAAATAATTTCTGAAACTGTTTCTGAGTCCAGAGAGTTGCATTAGTTTTTTCAACTGATTGTTGTGCTCCTTTAATACAAGAACAACGTAACTCCTGTTAGCAGTCAGGATCTCAAAAAATGTAAAGTAAAAACTTAACATTTTACTTTTCATGTCATACATTTCGTATTCCTTATTTTTGTTCAGTAAGTCAGTAGTTTTTTCTACAAACATTTTAAAAATTTCTTTCTCAATACTTTCAATTGTACCAAAAAAAGCATAGAATTCAGTTTCTGTAAAATCATTTATTTTTGTAAAATGATATACTGACTTTGGTTTCTCGCTGTGTTCAAGAACATAATTCATGTAGAACGAAACTATTTTGTCTTTTGTTACGGTTGTTTTTTTAGTTGCCATTTTTTACGATGTTTCAAATTAGAGTATAAAGGTAATAAATGTTTAAACATATATCAATAAAGTTAAACAAAATTTAATATAATTTTAGTATCAATATAAATCAGTAGCTTTACAGTATTATGAAAAAGAATGTTTTAATAAGCGGAGGTTCGGGATTTATCGGAAAAAATTTAACTGCTTTGTTGGTCGCAAAAGGGTATACAGTTTCCATTTTGAGTAGAAGTGAAAAGCGTAATACAGAAGCTGTGTTTTATTATAAGTGGGATGTAGTAAATCACACTATTGATGAAGCGGCAGTTTTGAACGCCGATTATATTGTACATTTAGCTGGCGAGAATATTGGGGAGAGGCGCTGGACGGCCAAACAAAAAGCGGCTATTATTGATAGCAGGGAGCAATCTGTTCAGTTGCTTTATACGGTTCTAAAAAAGCATGATAAAAAAGTAGAAGCGTTTATTTCCGCTTCGGCAGTAGGCATTTATGGTGCTGTCAATGGCGAAGAAATTTGTTCAGAAACCATGGCTCCTGCGAATGATTTTCTAGGATATACCTGCCAGAAATGGGAAGATTCCATAGATTTCATAGAAAATTTAAATATACGTACCGTAAAAATTCGCACCGGATTAGTGTTAGGAAAAAATGATGGTTTTTTAATGAAACTCACTCCTTTATTCAAGTATCGGTTAGGTTCTGCATTGGGATCTGGAGAGCAGTACATGCCTTGGATTCATATCGATGATTTGTGTGCGATCTACTTTCAGGCAATTGTCAATCCCAATATGGCTGGGCCGTATAATGCAGCGATTACTGATAATACTACAAACACCGTTTTTTCTAAAACCTTGGCATGTGTTTTTGGATATTCAATATGGTTGCCAAATGTACCTGCTTTTGTATTGAAATTAGCGATGGGGAAAATGGCGGTAATTGTACTAACGGGACGAAGGGTTTCTTCGGATAAAATAACTCAAACTGGGTTTAAATTTAAATTTAAAAATTTAGAAGGAGCTTTGAGAAATTGTTTAACAAAATAGATTTAATATAAGACACAAATGATTTTTGTGTTCACATTTTTGGATATTTTTCTGCGAACAATGAACGGAATTTTAATCTTGAAATCATCCGTATTTAGGGGAAATGTGGCATATAGCTCAATTCCCTGATCTACTTTTTTTAAGGTTCCGTTAAAAAGGAGCCTTTTAGTTCTTCCACGAATGGTTATCTTTCCATTTATTTGATATTCTCCTACAGCAATATTTATGTTTTTTAAATCGAATTTAGCAATTTTCTCTTTAAAAATGGCTGTTGGAAAACGATTGCTCTCCATATAATTATTGTTAAAATGTTCTTGAATCATTTTTCTTTGAACTTGAAATATTGGATGCTAATCTAACAAATGATCTGACCTGTCTTAGTGATTAAAATACAGGTTGTTTTCTCGTTGATTGCGTTCACTTCTTCAAATAATGGGATTGAAGCCTCAAAATTAATGATTCCGGAATAGGACACTATTTTTTCTTGAGCAGTGGTTGCTATTATAGTAAAGAGCAGTATTATTTGTATAATTTATTTCATAATGATTTATGAAATAAATTACTTAAAGTTACAAAATAAGCAGCAAATATAAAATTATTGTTTGCTTGAAATAACAACTGGATGGACTGATTTGTCTTTTCTTTTTTGACAATAAGTGTTTGCAACATTATAATTCTACTCGAACATTATATTTTTTTATATTTTCTAGTGCTTTTTCTGAACGGTAATCAAACGCTTCTTTATGGAGATTTTTTTCTTCTTTTAACGCTATTAGTTTGATGCAATTATAAAAACGGCGTACTTCATTGAGATTCGTGAGGATCAATCTGGGAACAAGGGTACTGTTGCCTTCCTTATCTTTGGCAACCATTGTGAAATAGGAGGAATTACAATGTTTAATTTTTCCGGTTTGAATGTTTTCGGCTTCTACCCGAATGCCAATAATCATTGAGCTTTTCCCTACATAATTCACGTTGGCTTTCATGGTTACCAATTCACCCACTTCAATAGGTTTAAGAAAGTTAACCGTATCTACCGATGCCGTTACGCAGTAATTTCCTGAAAATTTTGAAGCACAGGCAAAAGCAATTTGATCCATTAGGGACAAGATGTACCCACCATGAATTTTGCCACTGAAATTAGTGTTTGAGGGTAACATTAATTCTGAAATACTGATGTCAGATGATGCTACTGTTTTAAAAATGCTGTTCATTTATTTGATTTTAAAAGGAGAATTAACTTTCTTGACATTAGTAATAAAATAGTGTGAATCGCCCCACCATGGATATGTTCTATAACGTTCCATATAAGTTACTTGGACGTATTGTCCTTCAAATTTCTTTAAATCCGTAATTACTTTTTCCTCACTGTCCATTACCGAAAAAGAAAAAATTTGCGCACCAGAAATGCCTTGACTAATTTCGCCCTCCCAAGTTTTGAATACAACTCCCTTGCGACTCACTTTTATTAATTCGCCGGAGCGAACTCCTTCACTGTACGTAGCATAGTATATAAAAGTGAAATAACCCGTAACAGTTACTACAAGCAATACGGAAAGGATTAGTATGAATTTTTTCATTAGGATTTAGTTTAAAGTTAATTTTCGTTTTTTTTGGCTCGGTTTATAATGCTTTCGGGAAGTGATTTTTTCGCTTTAGCTCCCATTTTTTTTAATTTTTCGACACTCACAATTAGATTTCCTTTTCCTTCTACAAGTTTATTCATCGCACCGCTGTATTCTATTTTGCTCTCGTCTATTTTTTTTCCAATTTTGATTAGGTCTGCCACAAAACCTTCAAATTTATCATACAATGCGCCAGCTTGACGTGCAATTTCGAGTGCGTTTTCCTGTTGTTTTTGATTGGTCCACATGCTGTCAATTGTTCGCAGGGTAGCCAGAAGAGTTGCTGGAGTAACAATGACAATGTTTTTCTCGAACGCTTTGTTGTATAAAGACGTATCCTCATTGAGTGCCATGGCAAAAGCAGGTTCAATAGGAATAAATAACAACACAAAATCAGGACTTTCTATTTGGTACAAATCATGGTAGTTCTTATTGCCAAGTTGCTCTACGTGGCGTTTGATGGAACTGACATGCTCTTTTAGATAGGCAATTTTCAGTAGATCATCTTCTTCATTGATATATTTTTCATACGCCGTCAAAGAAACTTTAGAGTCAACTATCATTTTTTTACCCTCCGGCAGATTGATCACAACATCAGGAAAAACACGATTTCCATCTTCGGTTGTAAAGGCTTGTTGCACCTCATATTCACGGCCTTTCTCCAAACCTGATTTTTCAAGAACGCGTTCTAATACTAATTCGCCCCAATTTCCCTGCATCTTACTGTCTCCTTTCAAAGCCTTAGTTAGATTAATAGTTTCCCTGCTCATCTGGATATTCATTTCGCGTAAGCCCAGAATTTGTTGGCGTAATGCCGCATGATAATCAATACTTTCTTTGTGGGTGTCTTCAACTTTTTTTTCAAACAATTGAATTTTATCCTGTAATGGTGTCAGGATATTTTTCATGTTTTCCTTGTTCTGTTCCGTGAATTTATTGGACTTTTCTTCTAATATTTTATTGGCAAGATTCTCAAATTCCTTGGTGAATTTTTCTTGTAGTTTTTCCACTTCTTCTTTTTGTTCTTTGTTGCGTTCCCAAAGATTCTCAAAATCAACTTCTTTTTTTGAAAGCTGAATGGCTAAACTGTCTTTTTCGTTTCTGATGCTTTCTTTTTGGGAATGGGTGTTTTCCAGTTGCTTTTCAAAAGTTATTTTGTCTACAATTAGTTGTTCTTTCAGTTGATTGAATTGGGTGGAAAATGCAATCAGTTTTTCTTCTAAACTAATTTTTTCCGATTGAAATCGAGCAGAGAAAATGAGCTTGCCAATGAAAACACCAATCGCGAGCGCAACAATAAAAATCAATAAAAACGGAAACATATCTGACATAGAATTTCTTTTTGAAACGTTGTAAAAATAAACAAAAGTTTCCTGATTTTCTTTCGGAAATCAAAATACTAATG
The DNA here is from genome assembly GCF_003968735.1 of Flavobacterium sp. RSP49. Taxonomy (NCBI): domain Bacteria; kingdom Pseudomonadati; phylum Bacteroidota; class Flavobacteriia; order Flavobacteriales; family Flavobacteriaceae; genus Flavobacterium; species Flavobacterium sp. RSP49. Next base: position 23,000 of record NZ_RYDN01000030.1, read on the forward strand.
CAAGTTTTTTTATAGAAAGTTATTAATTTTGATGACTCAAACAGGCGGAGTTTTAAAAACATATTAGATAAAAAAGCCAGATTTCAAAAATGAAATCTGGCTTTTTTGAATACTGAAATTAGTCGTTTACTTTTTTACTAATTTATCTTTGAAAACTACTTTAGTACCATTGGAAAGGGTATAAATATAAATTCCTACCGGTAAATGAGCCACATCAATTCTTGTTGTGTTATCGCTGTTAAAACCTTTTAATTCAATTGGAACTCCCACCGATCTTCCTTGAATATCATAAATAGTTAGCTTCAGGTCTTTTGTGTTTCCGGAATTAATTACGATAGTAAAGGATTCTGAAGCAGGATTTGGATACGTAACTACTGTTGATTTAGTAGTCGAAATCAAATCATTAGTTGATAAGGTGGTATTCGTTTTAAGTTGGAAACGCGCAATGACCGGCCCATGATCAGAGGTGGTGTTGACATAATTAGCCACATCCAGTCTCGGGTCGTAAACTGTTGTTGAATTTGGTACATACTCTGCCATTAATTCATTTGAAATGATAATATGGTCTAAGAAACCTCCAGAAGACAGGTAGCTGAAAGCTCCCGCTTTGCTGATTTCTAAAGTCAAAGGGTTGTAACGGGCCGTATCCTCAACCATTTTTTGGTACGAGGATGGGTTACCTGCAATTACAGATTCGTCGACATCATCGTTATAATCTCCTAAGAGGATTAAATTGGCCTCTGGATAATTGACATCTAAACTGTCTTTCAACAATTCAGCGTCATATTTCCTCATATTGTATCTTGCGATATCGCTGCCACTATTTGCTCTGGCGTGAATGTTAATGATTTTTATGTCTTTTTTTACACCGCCAATATTAGTTTCAATTTCAACTATTTGCGGTAAGCGACCAGAGGAATAAAAACTAGCACTATTTCCGCCCGGGTAATTGGGTAAAGTTGCATTTCCTGCACGAATATCATCAAAAAGTTTGCTGAACAGTACTCGACTTTTTTTTACTGAGCTTGTTTGAGTATTGTAAAGAACCACTAATTTTTGAGCAGGGAAGTCAGGTGTAGGCGCATTGAAAGAATAGGACCAAGCAGGAGAAATCACTTTGGCAAAAGTTTTTCCGTTGACACTTATTTTTTGGATTAATGTCTCTAAAGCCGCATCATCAGAAATCTCTTGTAGGGCATAAACATCAGCATTCAACGTATTCATGACTTTTGCCACATTTTCAATTTGTAGCGCATCATCAGTTGGACCAAATTCAGTTCCTGTTGCACCGATTACATTGCTTCCAAAAAACTCTACGTTGTACGTTACGATGTCAAATGTTTCTGTTTTAGGTAATGAGGATCCTGATAAAGATCCAATTTCTTGATTTAATCCGGTTCCAACAGCGGTCAAACGACCTGAAATACTCAATGCTTTTGAGGAAGGGAAAAAACGTGCATAAATTATTTTCCCAGCAACTCCGTCAGCAGCTGAAACCGCTACACTGGATTGAAAATTACTGTTGTCAACAGACAACTGGTAATCAGCAGGAGCTGTAACAGTGATATCGCTATAACCACCAGCCATGAAAACAAACGACTGGCTTGTTGATGCGGTATTTGGTGCTACTTCTCCAAAATTAAAATTAGGATTTGAAGCTAAAAATGACGCTTCATTAGATATTTTCACATCATCAACAGTCCATTCGGCGCTATCCGTACCGCCGGAAGTTGAAGTCTCATATACCCAGGCCACATAAGTATGATTGGTTTTATAGGCCTCGAGATTGATATATTGCGATTGTTTGAAAGTTCCTGTAGTACTTGGAAAATCGCCTTCAAGAACCGTCCAAGTGGCTGTTTCCGGGGTGCTTTTGCCATCATAATCTACTGAGACCATTAATTTAAGCGGTGTTCCAGCGAAAAATTTACGCGAATAAAAAGACAATAATGGGAATTTATCAAAAGTGTCCAAACGTAAATTAGGAGAAATTAACCAATCTTTACTGGCCCCTGTTTCTGAATATCCATTCATTTGTACAGCAGCAGGAGAACTGTTGAAACGGGTAGTTGTGCTCACCCATTTACTCTTGCCTCCTGCCACACTATATTCTGTCCAACCACTGTTTGTAAGTACATTTACATCATTAAAATTTTGAAAATAAGGATTTATTCCTGTTCCTGATAAAGACACCGTCTTTGTAGAAGCGCCAGTAGATTCATGAGTGATTTTACCTGAAAAAAGACCAGTTGTAGTAGGTGTAAATCGTACATAAACTGTAGGTGTTGTATTGTTATTGAAATCTTGGGAAGCAAAAACCAATGCCGTTTGAAAACCAGTACTTTGATTTTTAGAAATGGTAAAGTTTCCGGATGTTGTCAGGGTTACTGCTCCAGTAAGATTAAGCGCTTCAATCTGGTAGTTTATTGCCGTTGAACTGAAATTTTGCTCCACAAAATTAAAATCTAATGCAGCTTTAGTAGTCGACAAAGAGGGAACAAGAACGCTGGAAGTTGTTATGTTTAATAGATTGCTTTCAGTTTGAGTATTACCAGTTGCATCTTCAGATATAGAATATAAAACATAATCAGTGCCTAACGATAATCCCGTTATGGTTTTTACAGACTCAATCGCGGCGTCCTTAATTTCCAGGATACCGGATTGTAAAGCGGGTGCATTGGTCGCATTTGTTCCTGCTTTTATTTGTGCACCGCTTGGGGTTGCACTTCCTGAAGGCAATAGCACAAAATAGGTTTTTCCGGGCTCGTCTAGTTTAGTCGAAAAATCAAATCCATCAGAAAGAATGCTGCTTATTTTTGGATATCCCACGGCATTTACAGGAGCTGTAACATCATTTATCACACTAATGTCATCAATGGCAAATGAGGGACGGGAACCACCGCCTGAAACTTGTCTTGAAATCCATCGGATCTGAACTACGTCTTTATTGTCGCATTCTATTGGCAGTACAACTTTTATTTTTTGAATGTTTTGCCCTATTGTTCCTGAAGTTTGTCCTGTTGCACCGCTCGAATACACCGTTGGGTATAAAGTAATAAAAGCATCAGCGGTGCCCACTCTGTATTGCAGGACGAACTCGTTGATCCGCGTATTGGAAGTTCCATTATAGGGATTACGAATCACCATCGCATCATATTCTACGGTAATTCCAGATTTACCAAGTGTTTTGAAAGCAAATCCTAAAGTTAAATCCAATGAACCGGTATTTAGAAAACCAATTTTTCCATTGTAATTATGGAAATTCCCGCTCGTTGTTGCAGCGGTACTACTGGCCACTAATGGTTTGTCTGCAACAACTGCAGCTGCGGTATTAAATGTACTTCCCGGTGCTGTACTGGCTGTCCAGCCCTGAAATCCGGCGGGATATGTAGCAGAGGCTGCATCTAAAGTTGAAAAATCCTGTAAAAAAAGTAAATCTTGAGGAGCTGGCGCAGTTCCTTGGGCAAAAACAGAGGCCGTAAAGCAATAAAAAAAACTTAAAAAAGCCATGATATGGCACAAATGGTACTTGTTTTTCATAGGTTTACGATTGAATTAGGAGTCAAAAATAACATTTCTTACGTTAACAGAATATTATAAATTCGTACTTCAGATTGTTTTTAAAGGAATTTATTATAAAAGAAAAGAGCTTTAGTAAAACCTAATTGTTCGCTTTTTTTCAATACGATGAATTCTTATTTTATCCAGTTTTATATTTCCTTCGATTTCAAAAGCTATACTTCAGAATTTATATTTTTGGGTGGATTTTAACTACTACTGCATACTTCATCTGTCAGTCGGCTTTTTCAAACCTAAAGCAGTTGTTTTTCTGCAATCTGTATTTTTAAAGTTAAGATAGCAACTTGCTGTAACAGTTCATCATTTATCCAAAGTAATTCTATTCGTTAATAAAATATTTAGTTTACACCAATAAATGTTTTCGGTTTTACTTTTTTAAACCCATTAAAAACTAAGCTATCTTTGTGCCAAAACAGAAAGTATAACATGTCTCATTCGCACTTTATCATACACAAACCATACGGCTATCTGAGCCAGTTTATTTATGAGCTCAAAAGGAAAAAGAAACTGCTGGGTGAATTGTACGATTTTCCCAAAGGAACGATGGCAATAGGACGTCTTGACGAAGATTCAGAAGGGTTATTGTTGCTGACCACGGACGGAATGATGAGCGAAATCATTAGAAGCAAAAAAGTCGACAAGGAATATTATGTACAAGTTGATGGTATTATTAATCAGGATGCCATTCAGCAATTGCAAAAAGGAGTCGAAATTGGTTTTAATGGCACTAAATACATCACTAAACCGTGTACTGCTTTTTTGATAAATGAAGTTCCCGCTTTTGGTGCCAGAGGGAAAAAAATAAGGGACGAACGCCATGGTCCAACTTCCTGGGCTTCAATTACTGTCAATGAAGGAAAGTTTCGCCAAGTACGAAAAATGACCGCAGCGGTTGGGTTTCCTACCTTGCGATTGGTTCGAGTGCGGATAGGAAATGTTTTTTTACATGATTTACAGGCGGGAGAAGTTGTGGAAGTGTCTGATTTTGCAGTCCATTCAAATGAAAAATAACAATAAAAAATACAATAGTTACAATGTTAAATATCGTTTTAGTAGAACCCGAAATACCAAATAATACCGGAAATATTGGCCGATTGTGCGTAGGAACCGAAAGCCGGTTGCATCTAATTCATCCTTTTGGTTTTGTGATCAATGATAAAAATCTAAAGCGTTCTGGACTCGATTATTGGGTGCATCTTGACGTTACCGAATATCAAAATATAGCCGAATGGAAAGTGCAGATTCCGGATTTGTCCCGCGTTTTTCTGATGAGTTCCCATTCTAAAAAATCGTATTTAGAAAATGATTTTCAAGAGGGTGACTGGTTGGTTTTTGGCAAAGAAAGCAAAGGGTTGAGTGAAGCTGTTTTAAACGAATTCCCCAATCATCTGACAATTCCTATGGCACCGCTGATCCGGAGTTTCAATATTGCTAATTCCGTGGCTTTTGTCATTGGCGAAGCAAAAAGACAAATAGGATTGCAGATTTAAGAAATAATAAACTTTCCTTTTTCAGCATCAAAAACAATATGCTCATCTTTGAACAGCGTATTGAAAGTTCCTTTCATAATCAAATTACAAGGTTGGTCCTGAACGACGGTTTCCGGAGTCATAATGATCATTTCATCACTTAATTGTATGGCCATATCAATATCATGTGTAGAAAAAAGAATGCATTTTTGAGTTTCCGCTGTAAGTTTTTTTAGGAGTTTAAACAACACCACTTTGTGTAATAAATCTAAATGGGTCGTGGGTTCGTCCAGAATGATTAACGGTGTGTCTTGTGCTAAAGCCCTTGCGATCAGAACGATTTGTAACTGTCCGTCACTGATTTCGTAATGTTTTTTTGAAACCAAATGACCAATTTGTGTGAGTGCAATTGCTTGGTTAATTTTAGCAATATCAGTGTCGGTTAATTTTCCAATCCAATTGGTGTACGGTTGCCTTCCTAAAGCGATGAGTTCCCAAACGGTCAAATTACTGGGCGGTAATTTTTCAGTTAAAACGATGCTTAAATTTTGTGCCAAGGTTAACGTATCCAGCTCTTGAATATTTTTGTTATTCAGCAAAGCAGTTCCTGAAAGGGGTTTCTGAATTCCGGTTATGGTTCGTAAAAGTGTAGATTTTCCAATTCCGTTAGCGCCTATTAAGGTAATGAGTTTTCCTTTATCTAAGTTTAAGTTGAGGTTTTCGGCAATACAAATAGCCGCACTTTTAGTTTTGTAACCAATGCTCAAATTGTTTGTTGAAAGGATGTTCTTAGTGGTACTCATTTTTCTTTTTTTGGAAAATTTAAACGTCGATTATATCGATTTTAAAAACAAATATAAATATAGGCACGCAATTTTTAATATTATCCCATCATTTTTCGTTTTCGGACAATCAGCCAGATAACTATAGGCGCTCCTAGTAAGGAAGTGATGGCATTTATTGGCAATGTGATATTCGTACCTGGCATTTGGGAAATTGCATCGCAAATGAGCATTATTGCGGCTCCTAAAAGGAGGGTGCTCCAGTACAATATAGAATGGTTGCTGGTTTGAAACAGTAATTTTGCTATATGTGGTACGGCTAAACCAATGAAAGCAATAGGTCCAGCATACGCAGTAATGCTTCCCGCCAATATACTCGTTGCAATAATGATAATCAATCGTGTTCTTTTGAAATTCAGTCCCATACTTTGGGCATAATTCTCTCCTAAAAGCAAGGCATTAAGTGGTTTTACGCTGAATAGGCTTAATAATAATCCTATAACTACGCACACTGTCAAAATCAAAATCGAGGACCAAGAAAGATTCCCTAAAGATCCCATAGACCAGAAAGTGAATTTTTGCAATTGTTCTGCCGAGCTAAAATAGGTCAGTACGCCCACCACAGCACTTGTAAAACTACCAAACATCAAGCCTACAATCAGTATGGTCATCGTGTCCCGCAAGCGTCTGGAAATTACTAAAATGGCAAGTAGAACGATAGAACTGCCAAGGGTAGAGGCAAGGACTACTCCGTAAGACGACAGTAAAATACCACTTAGAAATGGAGGTAATAATCCCGCACCCAAAATTACAAAGGCAACTCCCAGACTCGCTCCTGAACTCAACCCTAAAACATAGGGACCAGCCAGCGGGTTTCTAAAAAGGGTTTGCATTAATAATCCACTGATCGAAAGTCCCATTCCGACTAAAACTGCTGTGATTGCCTTAGGTAAGCGGTAGTTGATAATAATGTATTCCCAAGTTGATCTGCTGGCCTGACCACCGGTTAAACTCGTGTACACCTCCCGAAAAGGAATTCGTATCGAACCCAAACTGATGTTCAGAAAAAACAAGAAAAGAAGCCCTGAAGCAAGAGCGGAAAATAAAAGGATATTTCGGTTTTTATTGGCCAACTTAGTTCAGTTTTTGTGCAAAAGTAAAAGTATAATTTGGAAGCAATTCAGGGTGAAAAATTTTGATGTAGTCTTTTAAAATCAAATCCGGTCTGCTCGGTCCTGTTTCATAATAAATGGTTCCTCCTGTTGCTCCTAATTTGCTTTCGAAAGTATAAATATTTTTGGTAGAAAAAGCGTTAAACTGACTGTAGTGGGGATTGCTTTTTTCTAATTCTGACAGGTTTTTAAATGATCCGGAAGCAATCCAGTGAGTCGCATTTTTTGCTTTATACAATACCTGTTCAAAAGAAAGTGCCTGGCTTCCTGTTCCTTCCAGATTTGCCCAGAGATAGGTTGCTTTTGCATCTTTCATGAATTGTGCCACCCAGCTGTTTCCCTTGGCAACAAACCATTGATCTTGATACATTGAGCCATACAATACAGTAGATTCAGGCTGTTTGTCTGCAACTAATTGTACCGCTTCCTTGTAGTCTTTTGTAATCTGGTCAAAAAGTATTTTAGCTTCTTTTTCTTTGCCAAAAAGAGCGCCATAAAGTTTGAGCCATTCTGCTTTTCCAAGAGGAGATTGTTCCATCCAGTCGCCTTGAATCATGATTTTTAATCCGCTTTTTTGTAAGTTTTCAATCATTGGGTTGTTATTGTCGATGCCAAAAGTGACAATCAGGTCAGGAGCGATATCGATCAGTTGTTCTATGTTTAGCTTTTCATTTTGCCCCACATTTTTGACAGAACCGTTGTCAATTAGGCTGCGGGTTTTCTCAGAAGATACGTAATCAGTATGCGGAAAACCAACTAATTTGTTTTCGGCACCAATCATTTCCAGGAAAGGAATATTGGTTGTTGAGGTAACCACAATCGTTTCTAACGGCACTTGAATTATGAGGTTTTTTTGTAAAGTATCGGGAATAACAGCTCCTTTTTCTTTTAAGATATAAGTGAAGTCTGTAGCAGCATTTGGCCATGGATTACTCACTTTTACCAGCGAGTACCCTTGATATTTGTAAATAGCCAGACCACTTGCATATTCAATTTCGTTGTTAGCGTTACTTATTTTTAGTGTTGCAGGGTTTTCGTTTTTTTTGCAACTGACGAATGATAAAAGTGCCACCGCAAAAAGGATTTTATAAAGATAAATTTTCATGATTCCATTTTCAATACTGGCAAAGGTAGGCCATTTATAAAATTTATTGTTTAATTTTTATAGTAAAAATTTCAACAAATACTATCTTTGACAAATGGATAGCCTAAAGATTAAAAACTGCTCCAGTTGTACAAAACCTTTTAACTGCGGGGACGATTTTCAAGGTAATAGCTGTTGGTGTGCTGATTTTCCTCCTGTTTTTTCTCCTTTAGATGGTGTGGATTGCCTTTGTCCCAGCTGTTTTGCTACGGCTTGTTCGATTAAAATTGAGGAGTATGTGGGCACAATAACCCCGGAAACGGCTAAAGGAAATAAAGCAGCAACTTTGCCTAAAACGGATCAGCTAATCGAAGGAATCGATTATTATATTGCACAAGGCAATTACGTTTTTAAGGCTTGGTTTCATTTAAAAAGAGGACATTGTTGTACTAATGGTTGCCGCCATTGTCCCTATGGATTTAAAAAGAAGTAGCATGATATATTTGATAACAGGTGGAGAACGCTCCGGAAAAAGTAGGTATGCTCAGGACCTGGCAATGGAACTTTCGGCCAGACCCATGTATGTGGCAACCGCCAGAAAATGGGATGGTGATTTTCAAAAGCGAATTGATCGTCACCAACAAGAACGTGACGAGCGCTGGATAAATATCGAGAAAGAAAAACAATGGAGCGAGATCGATTTTTCCGGTAAAGTAGCCGTGATTGATTGTGTGACCCTTTGGTTGACTAATTTTTTTGTAGACACTAAAAATGATGTCGCTTTATGTTTGGAACAAGCCAAAGCCGAATTTGAACAAGTGGCCAATCAGGAAAATACAACCGTTATTATTATCACTAATGAAATAGGCATGGGCGTACATGCTGAAACTCAAATTGGTAGAAAATTTACCGAATTACAAGGTTGGATGAATCAATATTTAGCTAAAAATGCGGATAAGGTGATTTTGATGATTTCTGGAATTCCAGTTACCATAAAACAATAAAAGATGAATTTTGTAAGTTCTTGGGGCGGAGGAAAAGACAGCTGTTATGCTGTGATGAGAGCTAGTCAAAACGGTTTTATTCCACAGGGATTACTCGATATGATGAATGAAAACGGGAAAGTTTCCCGCTCACACAGATTGCCGTTGTCTGTTTTGAAGCAGCAAGCCTAAAAAATGCAGGTGGCTATTGAATCACTGTTTGTCCAAACTTTAAAAGTACTCAAAAACATCGTATTTCAAGATGAAAAACTTAGATGAAATTATAAAATCGCGCCGAGATACCCGTCATTTTACCTCGGAACCAGTCCCTGAATCTGTTATTGAAAAAGCATTACAGGCCGGTCATTATGCTCCTTCTGTTGGATTGACGGATGCTACAAAGTATTACCTCATTAAATCAGATGTCATAAAAAAATCCATAAAAAATTTATTTTTGGATTTTGATAAAAAAGCAGCGAATCAAACTGACACGGCAGCACAAAAAACGCAGTATCAAGCTTTAAAATTAGAGGCAATAGAGGAAGCACCGCTTGGATTGGTGATTTGTTATGATCGTTCGGTTTTGAATAATTTTACCATCGGCACCGTGGGAAGTAATGAAGCCATCAAATTTAGTGCGGTTTGTGCTGCGCAAAATATTTGGCTTTCCCTAACCGAACAAGGGTATTCCATGGGCTGGGTTTCTATTTTGAATTATAGTCAGTTCAAGGAATTATTGGGTTTGGGAGAAAATATGGAGCCTTTAGGGTATTTTTGTGTGGGAAAACCAGCTACTGATTATGACAACCAACCCATGTTACAGCAATTGAATTGGAAACAAAAATCAGAAAGTCCATCTGTCGAAGAAATTACGAAAGTGCATCAAAAAGATAAAATTTCGGTGCCGGAATTTAAGACTGTCATTCTAGATACAATCCATTTATCTGAAGCACTGCAGTATAAAATCGATCAGAAGACCAAGCCAACAGGTTCATTGGGTGTTTTGGAAGTTTTAGCCAAACAAATTGGCGAAGTTTTTCAAACATTGGAACCAAAAATTTTAGAACCTACACTTGTTGTTTTTGCTGCAGATCACGGAATTGCTGCCCACGGTGTTAGCGCTTATCCACAAGATGTTACCAGACAAATGGTGGCTAATTTTCTGGACGGTGGAGCTGCAATAAATGTGTTTTGTAAACAAAATTTCATCAAATTAGCCATAGTTGATGCAGGAGTAAATTATGATTTTTCGATGACGAGTACTTTGATTTCGGCCAAAATTGCCAAAGGAACCCAGTCGTTTCTGCAGGGTCCGGCAATGAGTCTTACCGAATTGCAGCACTGTTATACCAAGGGAAATGAAATTGTTACCGCTATTGCCAAAACGGGAAGTAATTGTATTGGTTTTGGAGAAATGGGTATTGGGAATACATCAACTGCTTCAGTTTTGATGAGTGTAATTACTGGAATTGCAATTGAAGACTGCATCGGAAAAGGAACTGGAGTAAGCGATGAAAGACTACTTCAAAAACACCGGTTACTCAAAAAAGCTATTGAGGATTATCAAGGCTCGCCAACATTAGAAGATAAGTTAGCTCATTTTGGTGGCTTTGAAATTATGCAAATGGCTTCTGGAATGCTCACGGCACATCAAAACAGAATGCTGCTTCTTGTAGATGGATTTATTTGCAGTGTGGCTTTTTTGATTGCATATAAAAAAAATCCACTGATTCTAAAAAATGCTGTTTTCTGTCATTGTTCTGCAGAACAGGCGCATGCTAAATTATTGGATTATTTAGGTGTAAAAGCCTTGCTCCAGCTTGACTTGCGCTTGGGTGAAGGAACGGGTTGTGCGGTGGCTTTTCCAATTATTCAATCGGCAGTTGCTTTTTTGAATGAAATGGCCAGTTTTGATAGTGCCGGTGTGAGTACAAAATAATAATTTTTTCAGTCCAAATTCATAAATAGAGCACTAAAAACGACATAAAATCCAGATTGCATTCACATGAAAAAAGAACTACACATATTTTTTACCGCATTGATGTTTTACACCCGAATTCCCTGTCCTAAAAACATCGATCATAACCCGGATTATTTAAATAAGGCATCTCGTTATTTTCCTTTAATTGGTTGGATTGTAGGTACTATTAGTTTTTTAGTCTATGATGTATCGGTTGGTGTTTTTACCCCTGAAATAGCGATTGTTCTCTCGATGATTGCTGGAATCCTTACTACCGGTGCTTTTCATGAAGATGGTTTTGCTGATGTTTGTGATGGTTTTGGTGGGGGTTGGACCAAAGAAAAAATCTTGGTGATAATGAAAGACAGTGCCATTGGAGCTTATGGTGCCATAGGTTTGGTACTGCTGTTTTTATTGAAGTTTCAGGCTGTTTCGGAGGTACTTACTACTTCTTCATTACAGAATTTATTGCTTTTTGTTGCAGCACATTCCGTGAGTCGTCTGGCAGCCATTTCTATTGTTTTTACGCATCAGTATTCCCGTGAAGATGCCTCGAGTAAAAGCAAGCCCATTGCACAAAGTTATTCCTGGCGTGAGGTGATTGGGGCGTTCTTTTTTGGGTTGTTACCGCTTATTGTTTTGTCTTTTTTTCATTGGCAAATGTTGTTGGTGTTAGTGCCGGTGTTTATGACCCGCTTTTTTCTAGCTCGTTATTTTCAAAAATGGATAGATGGCTATACGGGGGACTGTCTCGGTGCAACACAGCAAGTTTGTGAAATTATATTCTACTTATCTTGTATTGCTTTATGGAAGTTTATTTAGTACGCCATACCGAAACCGTTTGTGAAAAAGGAATTTGCTACGGACAAGCTGATGTGGCATTGTTGGAGCCTTATGAACAACAATTTGAAGCCATAAAAGCACAAATTCCTGCTGAAAGTATCGTGTACTCTAGTCCGTTAAATCGATGTGTGGAGTTGGCAAACTTCCTATCATCAACAAAAATACAAATGGACTCCCGGTTAATGGAAATGAATTTTGGTGATTGGGAATTAAAAAATTGGGATAGCATTCCGGTTATCGATTTTACTCCTTGGATGAATGATTTTGTTCATGTTCGTGTGCCAAACGGGGAGTCTTTTACAGACCTCCATGATAGAGTTAGCGATTTTTTAGATAATGGACTTCCTAAAAAGACCACTAAACCTATTGTAATTGTAACCCATGCCGGAGTGATTCGAAGTATTTTGTGTAAAATTACAAAGTTGCCACTACGAGATGCGTTTCAAAATAAAGTGAACTTTGGAGCGGTGATTAAAATTGAAGTATAAAATTGAGAATAGTGTAGGATAATAACGTAATATAATTTTATCTTTGCCGCCGTAATGAGGTTGCTGTTTTGTTTTTCATACCAGCATTAAAAGGGAATCAGGTAAGCGATTACAGATTTCAGTATTCAGATTAGAGAGTTTACATCCTAAATCAAGAATCCTAAATCAAGAATCAAAAATCCTGGGCTGTACCCGCAACTGTAAGCTATAAAGCTTGTTGTTATCTACAAAACCACTGTTCGTCTTTGCGAATGGGAAGGTAAACAACAAGACGCGAGCCAGGAGACCTGCCTGTTACATCGAGTATCAAACTTTCGGGAAAAAAGGTTTGGGTATGGGTAATTCTATGCTTTTCTCCCATTTATAGTCATGTGGCAGTACCATAAAACTGCTATTAAATGTTTCAAAATGAACAAGAAAATCGTTCGTATTAGTGCGCTCTGCGTACTGATGACTTCGTGTGCTTTCGCACAACAAAAAGACACCATTGCATCCACAAATCAATTGGATGAGGTCGTAATTTCCGATTCTAAATTTGCTTTGCCAAAAGAAAAGTCCGGAAAAGTAATCGTAAAAATTACAGCCGAAGATTTAAAGAGAAGACAAGGGCAAACTGTAGCTACCATTTTGAGTTCAGTAGCCGGAATTGAAATCAACGGAAACCAAAGCCGGAATGGAAAGGATTTAGGGGTTTACGTTCGAGGGGGACGAAATCATCAAGTGCTAATTCTTATTGATGGTGTTCCGGTTACCGATGCTTCTGGAATTAGCTTATCGTATGATTTGCGCTTGCTGCCCGTTGAACAAATAGAAAGTATTGAGGTGATGAAAGGCGCTTCAAGTACTTTATACGGATCGGGTGCCGCTGCCGGAGTTATTAATATTACGTTGAAAAAAGCTTCCAAAAAAGCGATTGCAGCAAATGCATACCTTAATGTGGGCACCCAAACGATTGCCAATCAGGAAAATTATAGTATAAATGACTACAGCCAAGGGGTTGCTTTGAACGGAAGCGCTGAAAAAATTAATTATTATGCTTCCTTAAACAGCACCGAAACCACGGGAATTTCTGAGGCAAAATCACCTAATGACGCTGTTTTATTTGAAGCTGATCGTTTTTCCAGAGTGAACTCAGTGGTGAAAATTGGTTTCAAGCCAACAGCTAAATTAGATTTGGATTTCTTTGCAAACTACGATAAAATAAAAAGCGATTTTGATGCAGGATCTTTTGCGGATAACGATGAAAACAGCAGTGCCTCTGAACAATTTCGAGTTGGGTTTTCACCAAAATACAAATATAAAAAAGGAGAATTTGTAATCAATTCAAGTGCTAATTTAATTACAAGATCGATTTTTAATTATGGAACAATGTTGGATTATAAATCCAGAAGCGTCAATGCAGATGCGTTTAATAAATATGAAATTTCACCTGAATTATTCCTGGTAACAGGTGCTCAATTTCAATTTCATGAAATGTCTAATGAGAGCCCGTACGAGGCCATAGCAAATGAATTGGCCAAATTTAATATGATTGATCCCTATGTGACGGCGGTTTATAGCTCTGAATTTGGGTTAAACCTGAATTTGGGAGCTCGTTACAACATGCACAGTAAATACGGAAATAATTTAGTTTACAATGTAAATCCTTCTTTTTCATTTCCTAATTTACCCTTGAAACTACTAGCTTCTTACAGTACGGCATTTGTAGCCCCTAGCTTGTATCAATTGTATTCTCCTTATGGTGATTTGAATTTATCCTCAGAGAAAGATAAAACATTTGAATTGGGTTTTGAAACAACGATGATTGATAAAAAATTGGTTCTGAATGCTTTGGTTTTTCAAAGAGAGGAAGAAAATGCGATTGGGTTTGATTTAGTGTCTTACAAGTATTTTAATGTTGCGGGTCTAAATAAAGTCAAAGGGTTTGAGACCATGATTTCGTATGCTTTGACGGCTAAAATAAATTTGAATGCCAATTATGCGTTTACAGAATTAGAAAAACAATCGCGAGTGCTGAATCCAAAACACAAAGCGAACGCCGCAGTTGATCTGCAAGCAACGCCTCGTTTGGCTTTTAATGCCACATATCAATTTGTTTCGGATCGCTATTTTGAGTATACAACATATCCGGCACCCACTTTTGATCCGGTATTGAATTCTGAAATACTGAAAGATTACCAGCTGATCAACATGAATGTACGGTATGAGTTGATCAAAAATCGAATGAATATTTATGCAGCAGCAGATAATATTTTAGATAAGGATTTTGTTGAAACAAGAGGGTTTAGTACCAGAGGACGAAATTTCAAAGTAGGTTTGAATATCAAAATGTAATACCATTGCATTATTCCATAAAAAAAGAGGCTTTCAGTGATGAAAGCCTCTTTTTAGTTTATAAAATGTCCCGTCCTGAAATAGCGATACACAAAAAGTATCCTAATGGAAAAACATGAAGAAACACGCTATGTGAAGCG
>NZ_RYDN01000031.1:0-37372 GCF_003968735.1 Flavobacterium sp. RSP49
TGCAAAAACGTTTTTGCAAGTGTTTAATTAAATATTTTTATCTAATAATCTGTATCGGTTATTCAGGACAAGACACAGATATAAAAAAAACCCGAATTGTTACATTCGGGTTTCCTTCGCACAAATAAACTAAAATTTATAGGTTTACCTCAATCTGTCCACAGATTTTACAAGATCCTCATCCTTTTTGATTGCTTTATTGGCCAAAACCAATAATATGATAGCAGCTACAGGAAGAAACATCCCAATACCTTTCTCCGAAACAGCAGGTGTTTCTCCAGATACATTTAGGGAACGATATACAAACAATCCTAATAAAATCAAATTTAATATGATATTCAATCTGCCAATAACAAATTGATTTTGTCTCTTTTTATAGGAAACAATACTAAATAAAGTCAACGTAGTACTCAATCCCAATAATATAGTGTACACTTGACTTTGCATAAAATAAAATGCCTTACCGGTATCCATTGTCCATAATGGAATAAAAAACAGTAAAATACCAGTTACTACAAATGCGAGTAGTAAATAAATGGTTTGAATTCTTTGTATCATTTGTTAAATATCTACTACAAAAATATATTTTCTTTTTTATAAATACTATTGTATCATTAAATTTTATTCGTATTATTGCATCAAAATACCGTAAGCACTTCATACTGCGGTTGATTCATTTTAATGTTTACTACCTATCTTTTACATTATTTTCAAAATTAATTAAACTCCTAGAACATTCATGTTTGATATTTCTGCATTAAAAGAAATGAAGCTTTCTGAGCTTCAAGAAATAGCTAAGTTAGCTAAAACCATAAAATTTAATGGTGTTAAAAAAGAGACTTTAATCAGTCAGATTCTAACGCATCAAGAGGCTAACGTTGATTCAACGTTAGAGATAAAAACCAATAGTAATCCGGAAGACGATAAACCAAAAAGAACCAGAATACTGCCTGTAAAAAAAGTTGCTATTCAAAAATCAGTAAAAAATTCGCTTTTTGAAGCCGAAGAAAATTTTACAGTAGCTCCTGTTTCCGTTGAAGACTATTCTGTTGAAATGTTACAAGTTGACAAAAATGACGATATATCTTCTGTTCAGGAACTTGAATCCGAAGATAAAAAAACAGGAAAGGTGATTAAGTTTAATAAGTCAGCGTACGAGAAAAAAATTGCCTTAAAAAAGGATAAGGAAGAAGGAAAAGAAACAGCTAATGATACTGATACAGTAGCAAATATCACTTCACAGGAGAAGGAAGAAGTTTCAGCTCCGGTTAAAAAAATAAATCCAAACCAATTACACAAACAAAATCCTAATCCAAGTCAAAATGGCAATGGGAGTCAAAATCCAAACTTCAAAAACAAAAAAAATAATTTTGCTGCTTCTGATTTTGAATTTGATGGAATTATAGAAAGCGAAGGTGTGCTGGAAATGATGCCGGACGGCTATGGTTTCTTGCGTTCTTCGGATTACAACTATTTAGCGTCGCCGGATGATATTTATTTGTCGACTTCTCAAATCAGATTGTTCGGTCTTAAAACCGGAGATACTGTAAAAGGTGTAGTTCGCCCACCAAAAGAAGGAGAGAAATTTTTTCCATTAGTTCGGGTTTTAAAAATAAATGGACACGATCCTCAAGTGGTTCGCGACAGAGTGTCATTCGAACATTTAACGCCTGTTTTTCCATCAGAAAAATTCAAATTGGCAGAAAAACAAAGTACGATTTCAACACGAATTATCGATTTGTTTTCACCAATAGGAAAAGGACAACGCGGAATGATTGTGGCGCAGCCAAAAACAGGTAAAACCATGTTGTTGAAGGAAATTGCCAATGCTATTGCGGCCAATCATCCTGAAGTATATTTGATTGTTTTATTGATCGATGAACGCCCGGAAGAGGTTACGGATATGCAACGTAGTGTGCGTGGTGAAGTAATTGCTTCTACTTTTGACAGAGAGCCACAAGAGCATGTTAAAATTGCGAATATCGTTCTTGAAAAAGCAAAAAGATTGGTTGAATGTGGTCACGATGTAGTGATATTATTGGATTCCATTACACGTTTGGCCAGAGCGTATAATACGGTTCAGCCTGCTTCAGGTAAGGTGTTAAGTGGTGGTGTGGATGCAAATGCATTGCAAAAACCAAAACGTTTCTTTGGAGCTGCCCGTAATGTAGAAAATGGGGGTTCGTTGAGTATCATTGCTACTGCATTGACTGAAACCGGCTCGAAAATGGACGAAGTTATTTTTGAAGAATTTAAAGGTACCGGTAATATGGAATTGCAATTGGACAGAAAAATTGCGAACAAGCGTATTTTTCCGGCTATCGATTTGACTTCTTCAAGCACCAGACGAGATGATATGTTATTAGACCAAAAAACATTACAAAGAATGTGGATAATGCGAAAATACCTTTCGGATATGAACCCAGTAGAGGCGATGGATTTTATCAATGATCGTTTCAAGAAAACGAAAAATAACGAGGAGTTTTTAATCTCTATGAATGATTAGGGATATTAAAAGAGAATAGAATAAACAAAACAGATAACGCATAAAAAAACCCTCGATTTATTCGAGGATTTTTTTTTGAATTCTAGAATCTTAAATCTAGATACTATATTATTTCTTTTTGTACTCTTTTTTCTTTCTGTTCTGAGCTTTCTTTACGTTCTAATAAAGCCATATAAAATCCATCAAAACCTGACTCTGAAGCCAATATTTTTTGGTCTTTAATAAAATTAAATTGTTTTCCAATGTCAGTTGTCAGGAAACGAGCAATTTGATCTTGATTTTCGGAGGGTAGTATAGAACAAGTAGCATACACTAATTTTCCACCGGGTTTTACAATTTTAGAATAGCTTTCTAAAACTTCCGATTGTACTTTGCGAATGTTATCAATAAATTCTGGTTTCAATTTCCATTTAGCATCTGGATTTCTTTTCAGCACTCCTAAACCACTGCAAGGGGCATCAATTAATACACGGTCTGCTTTTTCGTGTAATTTTTTGATGATTTTTGTAGAGTCAATAATGCGGTATTCAATATTGAAAGCACCGTCTCTTTTGGCTCTTATTTTTAATTGCTTTAATTTGCTTTCATACAAATCCATAGCAATTAATTGTCCTTTATTTTCCATCAATGAAGCAATGTGCAACGTTTTTCCACCAGCACCGGCGCAGGTATCTACAATACGCATTCCTGGTTTTACATCAAGAAAAGCAGCCACTAATTGGGAGTTGGCATCCTGAACTTCAAAGAAACCTTGTTTGAAAGCATCGGTCAAGAAAACATTAGCTCTTTCTTTTAAAACCAAAGCATCTGGTTGATTTTTTAACGTTTCTGTTTCAATGTTTAAATCCATCAAAATAGCACGCAGGGCCTCTCTGGTTGTCTTAAGCGTGTTTACCCTCAAGATAACTTTAGCGGGCTGGTTTTGAGCTGTAATTTCAGTTGCCCAAACTTTTTCGCCTAGTTCCTTAACTCCTAATTCGTCCATCCAGTCTGGAATAGATTCTTTTAAAGCTCTCACTTTTGAAAGTTCATCAAATCGTCCTTTTATTTTTCGTTCTGGAGTGCCTTCCAGTTGGCGCCAATCCGGAATAGGATAGCCTCTTAATACCGCCCAAACAGAAAACATTCTCCAAAGATTGTCTCTGTCAAAGGGCTCTTTTACTTCGGCTATTTCTGCGTATAATCTTTTCCAACGGACAATTTCGTAGATGGTTTCGGCAACAAACTTTCTATCGGAGCTTCCCCAACGTTTGTCTTTTTTTAAAGATCGGGCAACGACTTTATCCGCATATTCTCCTTCGTTAAAAATAGCGTTCAAAGCGTCTATTGTTGTGTAAACTAAATTTCTGTGTAATCTCATTTTAAATAATTGAGGTGCAAAGGTACTATTAATTGATTAAATGATATATTTTAAGTAATGAATGTTGTTTTTAAATTTTTCGACAGAAAAAAACACTGTATTATTACAGTGTTTCTTGGATCATTTAAATAACAGAAAGAATTATTTTACTCTTGTCAATCCAATATTCTCAGGAGCATGCAGCACCATTGGAAATTGTTCCACTTTTACGGAACTGCTATCCAATCCAAAAGCTCTTTCTTCAGATAAACTTAATTTTTTAATGAAGAAATAGGAGTTCATAATTATTTTTTCATGCCAACGTAAATCACTGTCATTGGAAAGGAATTTTTCGGATAATACAAATTTGAAATCACCTATGATATTATTTTTATTCAAAGATTCGTAGCGGCTGGTTATATCTACTTCTCCTTTTTGCACCATATCCCGGATTACCTCTCTAAACATCAGATTTATTTTTGTAGGTTCTCTAAAACCAAGATTAAAGTCTACACGATACAAATCATCTTTGACAATTTCAGTTACTTTATATTCGGTTTTGTAAGGTTCAGTCAATATATTCACGTGAACAAACCAATAAATATCAGCTCTTTTGGGTCTTTTTTGTAAGATGGAATACATTACTTTTTCTTCGATCTCGTCAATTCTTCCGGCATTAGTCATATATACTAAATGTGTTGCGTATTTAGGAATGGATAAATCAGCACTTAACTCCACTAGTACTTTTTTGTAGTCCTCAATTTTAACAATTTTGGTGTAACTTTTGTTAATTTTTTTGGCAAGGTACCAAATAGTCATTATACCTATTAAAGCGATTGCTATAAATAGTGTTACGTAGCCACCTTCAGCAAACTTCGTAATATTAGCAGCAAGAAAACTAAATTCGATTATTAGATAAATAGTAATTAATGGAACTATAAAATATAATTTCACTCTTTTCATTATTAGGTAAAAATTCAGTAAAATAGTGGTCATTATCATACACAGAATGATCGCCAGTCCGTACGCATGTTCCATGTTACTGGATTCTTCGAAGTGTAGTACAATTCCAACACACCCAATAAATAATAACCAGTTAATAGACGGAATGTACAATTGTCCTTTTAATTCTGTAGGATATTTTATTTTTACTTTTGGCCAAAAATTCAAGCGCATTGCTTCATTAATCAAAGTAAATGACCCACTAATAAGTGCTTGTGAGGCTATAACAGCGGCAAGAGTTGCTATTATAATTCCGACAGGCTGAAACCAGTCTGGCATAATGAGATAGAAAGGGTTTCCGTTTTTTCCTCCCAGAGTTTGTAAAGTTTCTCCTTCGTGACGAATTAAATAAGCGGCTTGTCCAAAATAATTCAACACTAATGCAGTTTTTACAAAAATCCAGCTAATTCGGATGTTTTTTCGTCCGCAATGTCCCATGTCTGAGTACAATGCTTCTGCGCCTGTTGTGCACAGAAACACAAAACCTAAAACAAAAAAACCTTCTGGATGGATGGTCAATAAATGATAGGCATAGTAAGGATTGATTGCTTTTAAAACTTCAGTGTGTTGTGAAATTTGTGCGATTCCAAGTATTGCCAGCATCCCAAACCAAATAAGCATCATTGGAGCAAAAAATTTACCAACTAGCTTGGTGCCGAATTGTTGAATGGCAAAAAGCACAAAGAGAATACTTATTACAATTGGTATGGTATTAATTTCAGGATAATAGGTTCTTATTCCTTCAACTGCTGAGGATACTGAGATGGGTGGCGTTATGATTCCGTCGGCTAATAAAGCGCTTCCGCCGATTATAGCGGGTACGATCAACCACTGAATTTTTGTTTTTTTGACCAAAGCATATAAAGCAAAAATCCCGCCTTCGCCATGATTATCAGCGCTTAACGTGATTAGTACGTACTTGATTGTGGTTTGCAGTGTAAGGGTCCAAAACACACACGATATTCCACCTAAGACAATATCCGAATTAATAATGTGGGTGCCTAGTATAGCTTTCATTACATACAAGGGTGACGTTCCTATGTCACCGTAAATTATTCCTAATGAAATTAATAAACCCCCTAATGTCCATTTACTGTGCAGGTCTTTGTGCGATACGCTCATGTGTAATTTTTAAAAAACTTTTCAAATTTACACTTTTAAAATAAATTAGCGGTTTTTATCCAATAAAAAAAACACGGTTTTGTGCGCCGTGTTTCTTTTTGTGTGTTTAAGATTTTTAGGATCTTCTATTTTCATTTCTTGAAGAAGAATTGCCTCTTTGAGATTCAGTTCTCTGAGGAGCTGATGGTCTAGATGTGTTGCCTCTGTTTTGAGATTCCGCTCTTTGTGGGGTGACTTGCCTAGAAGGACTGGTTCTGTTTTCAAAATATTCTCTAGAAGATTCAGCTCTTTGTGGGAGGGCTTGTCTTGAAGGACTGGTTCTGTTTTGAGAATATTCTCTAGACGATTCTGGTCTTTGTGGGGTGACTTGCCTAGAAGGACTGGTTCTGTTTTGAGAATAATCTCTGGACGATTCTGTTCTTTGTCTTGAAGGACTTGTTCTATTTTGAGAAGTTCCTCTCTGTACTATTGCTCTTCTATTAGAATAGCTGGTTTCATTTCTGGAGACTCTTCTTTGATCTAATTCATAGCGGTTATTTACATTATCATTTCTTCTGGAAAAAGACGCATTTGGATGTTGTCTTTCATATCCGTTTGAACGTCTTGAATTGTATAAAACTACTCCACGATTACTTCTACGGTTATTGACATAGTTATAATTGTTGTTGATATTCAAATTAATATTTATGTTATTTCTATATCTAAAAACGGGAAATGGATTCCAAGCATAATAATAGGACGGATAATAATTCCAATTCCAAGTGGAATAGTAAGGGCGGTAATTAGTAGACCAGAAGGATGCATAAATTACTGGAGTATTGTAATAAACTGGCTGATAAATGTAATTTTGGCCATACATAAATTCATTACCAACTATTTGTACATGAATTTTATTATTTCTGTCTTTTTCAACATCAATTGTAGCTACATCTTGGTAAACATCTTCATCAATCACTGATTGAACGATGATGAGATGGGTTCTGTTTTCTACCGTTTCAATAACCCGTAAATAATCAACTTCGTTGTCATTATTCAAATCTAAATTTGAAATTTGCAGCTCAGGATCATTAAGGCGTCTTTCAAAATCCTGTAAGTCTCTGGAATCACCAAAGATATCTGCAACAGCTCTCAGGTCAAGATTATCACTAATTTCGGCATTCATTGCATTCACTGATGTTCTGTTTTGTGCCTGTATTTGTGTTGTGAAAACAGCGGTCAACAGACTCAGTAGTAGTAGTTTCGTTTTCATAATTAATTGGATTAAGTTTTTCCTTTTTTTCAATATCCAATTACTGTGCCAATGTAATTTAGATGCTATTTGTATTTATATTATTAATTGTAAATTAGCCCTAAAATGTACGAAAATGAAAAATATTTTTTTAATGCTGCTGGTTTTAAATGGATTTGTATCTTGTAAAACGAGTGTTTACAAGTCGGAAAAGTTACACAATGGTAGTTTTCTGTCCGTTGAAATTGACACCTTATTTCAAGATCAAATAAGTATCAGAGCGATTCAAATTGATAAAAATAAAATATGGTATGCTGCTGATAATGGTAGATACGGGTTCTATAATTTAGATACCAATCAAAAAATAGAGCACAAAATCACCAAGGATTCTTTGAATCTTGAATTTAGGAGTATCGCTCAAACAGCCAATCATATTTTTATCCTCAATGTGGCAAATCCTGCAGTGTTGTATCAAATTTCAAAAGAGGAAAAGGATTCACAAATAGTATATCAGGAAAGCCATGAGAAGGTCTTCTATGATAGTATGCAATTTTGGAACGATACAGAAGGTATTGCTATGGGAGATCCAATCGCTGATTGTCTTAATATTATTACAACGCGCGATGGAGGCCGATCATGGAATAAAATTTCGTGCGATAAATTACCAAAAGTGATGCAAGGCGAAGCTGCTTTTGCGGCAAGCAATACTAATATTGTAATTAAAGGGAATAATACATGGATTGTTTCTGGTGGAAAAAAATCAAGGGTTTTTTATTCTCCTGATAAAGGAAAGTGTTGGACCGTTTTTGAAACTCCAATGGCACAAGGAAAGGCAATGACCGGAATTTTTACTGCCGATTTTTATGATGCAAAAATCGGTTTTGTAGCCGGAGGGGATTATGAAAATCAAAACCAGAATTTTTCCAATAAAGCCCGTACTGCGGATGGTGGGAAAACATGGGAGCTTATTGCTGAAAATAAAGGCTTTGGGTATGCTTCCTGTGTGCAATATATTCCTGAAAGCAATGGTAAGAAACTATTCACTGTGGGGACTTCAGGGGTTTATTACTCCTCGGATGGTGGTGAATCATGGCAACAAATAGCAAAGGATAAAAGTCTTACTACGCTCCGGTTCCTAGATAAAAAAACGGCTGTTGCTGCAGGGAAAAATAAAATGATTCGGATCGATTTTAAATAACAAAAACATCCTAAGCTCAAGTTTTTACTTGTGTTTAGGATGTTTTATCGAACTAATAAAAAAAGATGTTATTTTTTATGCGCTTTGTTGCGGTATTGTTGCAACAGCTTTCTATTGAAGTCTTCCTCTGCTTTTTTAAGTTTTAAAATTTTTACAGATGGAAATATTTCTCTCAAATTTTGAACAAATTTCTTCCGTAAAAAAAACAATTCTTCTTCGGTTTCTTCTATTTGAACTAAAAATGAATTGGATTCTTTCTCCGTGATTTGATCTAAAGATCCATCATTCATTCTTCTCATGAAACTTTTCATTTTCTGATGTCTTAATTCAAATTGTTTGTCATCAAACAGGTTGTAAATAGGCCAGAATTTTTCGGCTTCACTAGTGGTCAAGTTTAACTCAGTCGTCAAAAAGGCTACTTTCAAAGCTTTAATTTGTTCTTTTTTCTCTTTCATGTTTTCATGTTGACCATAAAAATTAAAGGAAAGAAGTAGCAACAGTATTGGGAATATTTTTTTATTTTTCATTTTTGTTTTATTTATTGTAATCGGTGAACGCGTTTTTTATTCTAAAAGAAGATGCTCCAGATTAGCATTTTCGGATAAATGATCCTCTATAGCTTCATCTTCTAAAACTTCATTATCTGCTTTAATATTATTGATATCTTCGGTTTCTAATTCACTTATTAAATCATAAGGGTTTACACTCGATTGATAGGTTAAATAATTTTCCAGAGTGAGCGTGTCTATTTCGTTAGGGTTGCTTGCTGACGGGCTTAAAACAGGAATCATCAGGGCTATTACTAAAATTGCTGCAACCATTAGAATCCTGTTTTTTCTTTTTTGAAAAATAGAAATTACTTTTGGCTCCTCTCTGGGTAATTGCTTCATCATTTTTGCTGAAAAATTTTCAAAATAATGGTCTGGGATCTTAAATCCAGTCTCAATTTTGGGCTCGTTTTCTAATTTAAATGTTTTCATACTATTCATTAGACAGTGGTATTGCAAAAAGGTTTAATTAGTAGATACAAATGCTTCTATTTTTTTTACAGCAAGGTGATAGGAAGCTTTTAATCCTCCAACTGAGGTGCCTAAAATAAGAGATATTTCCTCGTATTTTAGTTCTTCAAAATATTTCATTTTAAAAACTAACTGTTGTTTTTCAGGTAATAAAGCAATTGCTTTTTGTAATTTTAGTTGAATGTCGTTTCCATCAAAAAATACATCTGCTTCGAGATTATCAATAGTTTTACGTTGTAAAATTACAGACGATACCGTATTGATTTTTGATTTTTGTTTCAAAAAAGTCAATGCTTCATTAGTAGCAATACGGTACATCCAAGAGAAGAGTTTACTGTCTCCTTTAAAATTCTTTAAATTTTGAAATATTTTGATAAAAGTATTTTGCAAAATATCATCCGCATCATCGTGATTTATAACAATGTTACGAATGTGATTGTATAAGGGTCTTTGATACTCTTGTAACAACTGCTGAAACGCTTGATTTTGTGTTTTCGAGTTCAACAAGTTATTTATATATTCCTGTTCGTCTTGCAAATTTTTTATTTATGAATTTAGAATACTCTTTATCAAAAAGGTTTAATTCGGTAGAAAGATAATATTAAAATTCAGATTGTTCTTCTTCCTTTTTTTGTACAGGTTCCGGTGTTTTTACCGCTGGAGATTTAAGGATTTCTGCTGGAACAAAGACTTTAGCAGGAATTACTTTTGGTTTTATTGGAAAGTAAATATCAGTAATCCACTTTGATGGATTTTTTATTTCCGTTTTTCCGATGGTATAGTTCTCTAGGTGTGAAAATTTAGTGTCAATGCTTATTTTGTTAGCATTGCTGTACGCTGTTGTTTTATCTAGCGCTTTTTTTATGTGTGAATAATCACCGGTTAAAGTTGTTTTCAAGGCTTCGAAAGGTTCGAGTTTACCGGATAAAATATCACTGCCTGAACTGGTTAAAATTTGATTTTTTATAGGGATACAAAAAGACAATCTACTCAATCCATTTACTGGATCGTAAGTGTGATAAATAATAAAAGGCTTTCCATTCAATTCTATATTGTTTTGTTCACAAAAAAGAATGATTTTTGGAAAAACGATACGGGCATTTTTAGTGACATTTGAAATTTTGCTTGTAAAAGTTTGGTACAAATAAAAAGTTGCTAGTTTTTTTACCACACCTTTTACCTTTATTTGATGGGTATTTATCTCGTAAACTAGTGTTTTGTCCAGATTAGCCAAGCTTTTTTCCTGCATGGCACCTATAACTGTATCGATACCGCCGTTTAAAGCAGCAGTGATCTTCATAACGAAACTCATTTTTCCGGTGGTTTTCCAGGTGACCTTTGTTCCGCCAACCGTGTCTTTTAAACTCAAGAAAACGGATGAATCACCTCCGTTGTAATTCATCTTTTGAGAAATACTTTCATTTTCTTTTACAAAAACCGTTTGCATATTCCCTGTGACTTCTTTTCCTTCCCAAGTGAAGGAAGCTCCCTTTCCTACAGTGTTTTTAGGATAGGTGATTATAATTTCAGGATCTTCAACCATCCAGGCGCCAAAATCTTGCCAATTTTTATAATCATTAACAAAATTAAATACCGTAGATTTAGGAGAATTAATAATATGACTTCTTTGCACAGTGAATTCCCCTTTTTGTGTAGCTACAAAAATGGATAAAGCCACTAAACTAAGCAGCAGTAAAAGAAATAAATATTTTATAATCCTCATGATATCTAATTGTATTAATTTTTGTAAAGTTAAAAATTTAATTTACAAGTCGCCAAAAGTGTTAAATAAAAAAATGCGACTTGAATATTTTAATTGAATAGTTGTTTTACGAAAGGAATACTATGGAAGAAGGAGTTCTAGAATAAAATTTATAAGGGAAATGTTCAGGCAGGACTATTTGGCACCTTGCACTAGTTAGCAATTAGGATTTGTTTTTAAATAAGGAAGGAACAAACTAAAAAAGTCCTCTTTGAAGAAGACATTTTTAAAAAAACTAACGTTTGAAAAACACTTTTATCAAAAATAAAATGCCAATAAACACTCCAAAACCAATTAAAATTTTATAATTTCCTTTATAAAATTTTCGGTGTAACGCTAAATCTTTTCGGTAGGCGTAAATCATTGCAATACTGAATGCAATAAAAAAAAAGCCGGCAAAAATGAATTGTCCCTGACTAAACATACTTTATATTATTTTTGACAAATTTAGCTATTTGTTTAATAATAGTTTGCTTATTTGTATTTTCATTTAATAAAATTTAAATTATGCAAAAACAAATTAATGCCGTCAAAGAATTCCATACCGCTTTCAAAATTGGGCATAGCGAAACTCCAATAGCCGGCTTAGCTGAAACCAAACATATCCTTCGTTTCAATTTGATGAAAGAAGAGAATGAAGAATATTTAGAGGCTGTTCAGAATAATGATTTAATAGAAATTGCCGATGCATTAGGCGATATGATGTACATTTTATGCGGAACGATTATTGAGCATGGGCTGCAAGACAAAATAGAAGCCGTTTTCGATGAAATTCAACGTAGTAATATGAGTAAGTTGGGTCAGGATGGGGAGCCTATTTACCGTGAAGATGGTAAGGTCATGAAAGGACCAAATTATTTCAAGCCTGATTTCTCTAAAATAATTGGGAAATAGCGGTAGAAATTTCACTAATATTTTGATGATGTATGCTATGATATAAAAAAGCGATTTTCACACTGAAAATCGCTTTTTTTTAATTTTTAAATCTTTGAATTATACTTTAACAGTCCAGCCAAAAGGATCCGCATCTAATTTATTTTGGATATTTTCTAATTTAGTTTTCAGTTGCAAAGCCATTGTGTTTTCAATTTTTGGCAATTCATGATATACATCCTGATAAGAGAATCCAGAAATGGGGCTTACCACAGCAGCTGTTCCGGCCCCAAAAATTTCTTTTAAAGTTCCGTTTTTAGAAGCCTCAACAAGTTCTGACACTAAAACTGAACGAATCTCTACAGTTATACCTTCAC
Organism: Flavobacterium sp. RSP49; assembly: GCF_003968735.1. Classification (NCBI taxonomy): domain Bacteria; kingdom Pseudomonadati; phylum Bacteroidota; class Flavobacteriia; order Flavobacteriales; family Flavobacteriaceae; genus Flavobacterium; species Flavobacterium sp. RSP49. The sequence continues at coordinate 12,427 of NZ_RYDN01000031.1, forward strand.
TTTTTGCTAAATCAATCAGTGTTTTTCGAGTAACACCATCAAGTATTCTTTCACTTACAGGAGCCGTTAATAATGTGTCATTTATTCTAAAAAACACATTCATAGTACCGGCTTCTTCTAATTTTGTGTGTGTGGCATCATCAGTCCAGATTATTTGTTGAAAACCTTCTTTATTCGCTAAAGTAGTTGGATAAAATTGGGCTGCATAATTTCCGGCTGCCTTAGCAGCTCCTATTCCACCATTAGCCGCTCTGCTGTAATGCTCCGCAATTATTACTTTTACATCACCTGAATAATAAGAGGAAACAGGCGATAAAATAATCATGAACTTATATTCATTTGATGGGTTTGCAATTACTCCGGTACCTGTTGCAATCATAAAGGGTCTGATATATAAGGCATTTCCTTTTCCTTTTTTTATCCATGCTTCGTCTAATCGCAGCAATTGATTTAAACCATTCAGGAATATATCTTCTGGAACTTCCGGCATAGCCATCCTAACAGCCGAGGTGTTGAAACGGATATAGTTTTGATCGGGTCTAAAAAGCCAAACGTCATTATTCTCATCTTTGTACGCTTTCATGCCTTCAAAAATAGCTTGACCATAATGAAAAACTCTGGATGATGGATCTAACAATAAAGGCGCATAAGGCTTAATGACTGGTTGCTGCCATTCCCCATTTTTAAAATCACATTCAAATAAATGATCTGAAAAAACAGATCCAAAGCTTAAATTTTTAAAATCAACTTCATTTATTTTTGAAGTGGGTGCATTAATTATTTCAATTTTGCTACTTTGAGTTGTACTCATGATAATGTATTGTTTGGTTTTATATGTTACTACAATTGGGAATTAAAATCTTGATTATGCAAAAAGAACTTTAATAATTGCAAAATTAAATAAAAATCACTAAGATACTTGACAAAACACCATTAATTATAGTCTTTATGTACGATTTATTTATTTTTGAAAAAACAGAAAAAATCAGCATTAATTTTATGAGATTTGCATAATAAATGTACTTTATTTAAGACAATCATTTTAGTTTTGATTAAATTTGGTCTGCCCTTATAATTATAAAACTTCAAATAACCTCAAATAATAATTTTGAAAAGAGAAATAATACAAACACTTGATGGTTCCACAACCATACGAATAGAGGAATGGGATGAGTGCTACCATTCTAAACATGGCGCCATTCAGGAAGCGCAGCATGTCTTTATTAAAAACGGACTTTCCTTATTTCAAAATAAAGCAGTTTCTATTTTAGAAATTGGTTTTGGTACCGGATTGAATACTTTTATTACCTTATTAGAAGCAAAAAAAATGAATCAGTCTATCGATTACGTTGGCGTTGAGGCATATCCTATTTCTTCTGATGAAGTTTCATGTATGAATTATGTTACAGAGTTGAATGCTACTCAAGAAAGCGACATTTTTATAGCAATGCATAAAAGCGTCTGGGGAGAGAAAATAGCGCTAAGGAATGATTTTTTGTTGACTAAAAGAAAGCAGTTTTTTGAAGAAATTGAAGACAATAACACATTTGATTTGATTTACTTTGATGCTTTTGGTTACAGAGTGCAACCTGAATTATGGAGTACGGATATTTTTAAAAGAATGCATACAGCACTCAAAAGTAAAGGCGTTTTAGTGACTTATGCTGCCAGAGGAGTTGTAAAAAGAAGCATGTTAGAAGTAGGTTTTACGGTTGAAAAATTAGCAGGGCCACCAGGAAAAAGAGAAATGTTCAGAGCTACTAAAAAATAAATATTAGTTAAGTAGCTTATTATCAATAATTTATTATATTTTTGGTCTAAAGTAGTACAAAAACTAAAAAAACTAAAAACTACGTTAAATAACTATGTTTTAGTTGTGAAAAATGTATTTTTACATTACTTTCAATTAAAATCTAACCTAAAATCTTCATTAATTATGTCGAAAATCATGTATGATTATACTAAATCAGTTTTAGAAAGAGTAAGCTTTGATGTTATGCTTTTTAGCAAAGAATTAGAAAAAGCCATTAAGACATTATTGCCCTATGAAATGGATCAATTACGAGAGTGGTTATTAAATTTCACTATTGGTAAACCGGAATTAAAGCACTGTTTATTAATAGTAAATTCATAGTAAAAAAGGAACCATAAGCGGTTCCTTTTTTTATTTTTTTGCGATGGGACTTATTATCTGAACATTTTGAAAAACAATTGCTCCTTTTACAACTCCTGTTATGGTAGTGCGAAGTGCATCTATTATTTGAATTTTTAATTCGCTTTTAGGAAAAATCAAACTGACTTCTCGTGCGGGCTTAGGTTCTTTAAAATGACGAAGTTTTAGCTTGTCTTTTTCTTTTAAATCTAAGGTATGCAAATAGGGAAGTAACGTTGTTCCCAGACCTTCATCAGCTAATTTTATCAAGGTTTCAAAACTTCCACTTTGTATTTGAAAATGATCGATTTCGTTTTTACCGGCACTCTTACATAAGTTTAAAATTCCTTCTCTAAAACAATGTCCGTCTTGTAATAATAAAATTTCATCCAAGTTTAAATCTGAAACTTCTATTTCTTCTTTTTGAAAAGTATGGTGGTTTTCAGGAATGTACGCAACAAAAGGTTCGTAGTACAAGACTATTTCTTTGATTTTTTCTTCCATCAAAGGAGTTGCGGCAATGGCAGCGTCCAGATGTCCATTATTGAGTTTAATAATAATTTCTTCGGTATTTAACTCCTCAATGACGAGTTTTACTTTTGGATATTTTTTTATAAAATTATTTAAAAACATTGGCAGTAAAGTAGGCATAATTGTAGGAATAATGCCTAATCTAAATTCACCGCCAATAAAACCTTTTTGTTGTTCAACAATGTCTTGAATTCTATCAGCTTCATTGACTATGTTTTTTGCCTGATTTACAATTTTATGTCCAATATCTGTGAGCTGGATTGGTTTTTTGGTACGGTCAAATATTTGAATATTTAATTCTTCTTCTATTTTTTGAATTTGCATACTCAGTGTCGGCTGAGTAACAAAACATTTTTCTGCAGCAAGAGTGAAATTCTTGTGTTCAGCTACCGCAAGTACGTATTTTAATTGAGTAATAGTCATGATTATAATTATATCTGATACAAATTTAATAAAACAATAACTTTTTATTATGGTGTTTTTCGTTAATCTTGCACTAAATTTGTTTTGTAACGTAAATAAATATAAAACAACAATAATATGAAAACAAATATTTTAGGTTTACCGGTAAAAGAGTCAGAATTAATAGCAACTGAACTAAATGTTTTGTTAGCGAATTTTCAAGTGTATTATCAAAATTTAAGAGGAATTCATTGGAATATTAGAGGAAAGCGTTTTTTTGATTTACATGTGAAATTTGAGCAATTGTACACGGATTCTCAAATTAAAATTGATTTAATTGCTGAAAGAGTTCTGACCGTTGGTGGAACGCCACTTCATACGTTTGAAGACTATATAAAAAACAATCAATTGGTAGTTGGTAAAAATATTTCAAATGATGAAAAAGCAGTGCATTTAATTGTTACATCATTATCTCATTTATTAAAAATTGAACGCGTAATTCTTGACAAATCGGGACAAATTAACGATGAAGGTACCAATGCAATGATGAGTGATTTCATTTCAGAACAAGAAAAGACAATTTGGATGATGCAGGCTTGGCTCGAAGAAAGTTTGTAATACTTAGTTTTAAGAATATAGCCAGATAAAAATGCATCATTTTTATCTGGTTTTTTTTTGAATGTTAATTTTTTTTAAAAATAAATATAAACTGTTACTTTTATTTTAAACTAAATTCTATTTTTGCGGGAATGAAAATGATATCTAAAATATTTTTGCTTCTATTTTTAGCTTTCCTTATTATCCCAACTATTGTTATGGTGATTGAGAAAAGTTCAGATATCTCTGTTTTCTATAGTGTTTCTGAAGAAGAAAATATCCATAAACAAATTAAAGTACTATTTAGTTCTGAATCTTCTTGGGAAATAATTACTACTAAAAAATTATCCTCTAATACTATTCTTTCTGAAAATTTATCAAAGCACGATAATATTATCTTTTCCATATTTATACTACCACCGAAATACGTTTAATACATTTTAGAATTTTTGTTTTTTTAAATCGATTTTCACTTATATAAAGTAGAAAATTCTTTGTATTTAATCTTAAGTACGGTATTATGACCAAAAAAATTAATCTTTTTGCCACCCTCAAATCTGATTTTGCATCAGGATCAGTGGTTTTTTTAGTGGCTCTGCCCTTGTGTATGGGTATTGCAATGGCTTCGGGTGCGCCATTATTTTCAGGAATTATTTCAGGAATTGTTGGAGGAATTGTCGTTGGGTATTTAAGCACATCGCACATCAGTGTTTCAGGCCCTGCAGCAGGTCTTACCGCAATTGTTCTTACCGCAATAACGGATTTAGGTGCATTTGATGTTTTTTTGACGGCTGTTTTTATTGCAGGTATAATACAATTAGTTCTAGGATTTCTGAAAGCAGGAAGTATATCTAATTATTTTCCAACAAATGTCATCGAAGGAATGCTGGCCGGTATTGGGATTATAATTATTTTGAAACAATTGCCTCATGCCTTTGGATACGATAGCGATTTTGAAGGCGATTTAGCTTTTATGCAAAAGGACGGAAGTAATACATTTTCAACCTTATTAAACATTTTTGATTATATTCAGGTTGGATCTGTAATTATCACTTTAACTTCTGTAGCGGTATTGATTTCCTGGAATAAAGTCCCTTTTTTGAAGGATTTAAAATTAATTCCAGGCGCATTGGTTGCTGTAGTTTTAGGTGTTGTTTTGAATGAGATTTTCATCACAACAGGAAGTCCGTGGGCTATAACTAACGAACATTTAGTTTCTTTACCGGTTCCTACCAGTCTGGAGGAATTTAAGACGATTATAGTTACTCCAAATTTTTCTGGAATTTCGAATCCAAAAGTTTGGATAGTAGCCTTCACTATTGCAATAGTTGCCTCGATAGAAACGTTATTGAGTATTGAAGCAGCAGATAGAATGGATATTCAAAGGCGTTATACGCAAACTAATATTGAATTGAAAGCACAAGGTGTTGGAAATGTCATAAGCTCACTTTTAGGAGGTCTACCCTTGACCTCGGTAATTGTGCGTACCTCGGCAAATTCTAATTCAGGTGCTAAATCAAAGATGTCTACTATGATTCATGGGGTATTATTATTAGTGAGTGTACTTGTAATCCCTGTTATCCTGAATAAAATCCCATTGGCTACATTAGCTGCAATTTTAATTTTGGTTGGTTACAAGTTAGCTAAACCAGCCACTTTCAAACATTTTTTGGAAAAAGGGAAATATCAATTTGTTCCTTTTATTGCGACTCTATTAGCCGTTGTTTTTACGGATTTATTAAAAGGGGTGGCATTAGGAATTGCCATCAGTGTTATTTTTGTTTTAAAAGGAAACCTGAAAAGAGCTTACAGTTTTAGAAAAGAAGAATATGAAGATGGTGATGTTATCCACATTGATTTGGCGCAGGAAGTTTCTTTTTTGAACAAAGCAGCCATTAAATACACTTTAAACGAGATTCCTGAAAATTCTAAAGTAATAATTGATGCCAAAGACACCGTGTATATAGCGCATGACATTTTAGATTTGATATATGAGTTCAAAACAACAAGAGCTATAGATCATAATATAAAAGTCAAACTCAAAGGATTTAAAAAAGCCTATGATTTAGAAAATACTCAAGAAACCAAAAACCATGTAACTATTGAGCATTATTATGATGCAGCAAAAAGGGTAATGGTTAAACGAGAGGTGCCTGACGAAGAATTCGGTAAAGAATAAAAATTAATTTCGCACTAATAAATTTAAAAATGAGTCCTTTACAAAGCATTAATTTGTCACTAAGTAAGGATATAAACAAAATAAGTACACAACGATTATGAGTGATTTTTATAAAAAAATACTGGAAAATAATAAAAAATGGGTAGAAACATCTTTGGCTTCTGATCCTAATTATTTTGAAGACTTGGCCAAAGGACAAACACCACCCTTATTATGGATAGGTTGTTCTGATAGCAGGGTTCCTGCAAATGAAATTGTAGGAGCTAAACCAGGCGAAGTTTTTGTTCATAGAAATATTGCTAATATGGTGGTTCATTCAGATATGAATATGTTGAGTGTACTGGATTATGCAGTAAATGTATTGAAAGTGAAACATGTACTGGTATGCGGTCATTATGGTTGCGGCGGTGTCAAGGCAGCGATGGGTAATGATTCTATAGGTATCATTGACAACTGGATTCGTCACATAAAAGATGTCTATCGTTTGCACAGTGCCTACTTAGATTCTATTTTAGATGAAACAGAGCGATTCAACACTTTTGTAGAATTGAATGTTAAAGAACAAGTTTTTGATTTGGCTAAAACTTCAATTGTTCAGGCAGCATGGCGAAATGGTCAGGACTTAACCTTACACGGATGGGCTTATGGTCTTAATTCCGGTTTTGTAACGGATTTAGAGGTAAATATCAGTTCCGAAAAAGATTTGGATGAAGTCTATCAGTTGAAATTTTAATCCCCCAAATTTGTACTAAATGAAAGCCGCTTTTAGTGGCTTTTTTTATTCGCTATCAAGATTTTCGTTAAAAGCGGAGGGTAGTAATTGAGGTATAAATTTAATTAAAATAGGCAGCAATAAGCTACCGCCGGGAAGAAGAAAGATAGTCAATGACGGAATGGTTTTACAAATTTCCAGTAGTTGTTTCTTTACTTTTTTCTTCTCTTTCTCGTCTAAATCACGGCGAGTAGAGTAGGCTAATAGTACCATTAACTCCTTGCTTTGTGCGATTTCCTTTGACAATCTATTCTTATTACGACTAATAAGAGTAACCACACTTTGAGTCGTTTGGGCATAAAAATGTTTTACTGGATTTGAATAATTAAAATAAGGAATTTCCTTTTTATGTTTTGTAATAAAGGCATTCGTACTGCGGATACTTTCATCCGAAAAACCATCCGGGATCGAAACCGTTTTAGCAAGTGAATGCAAAAAATAAGCCTCATTATCTTCAATTTCTCCATCACTCCATAAAGCCATTCCTGCAAGATCTATCAAATAGTATTTTTCTAAGTCGTTTGAAAAATAATCCAGTTCAAGTGTCTCTAAGTTTTGTACTGATACCTTAGAAAATTTACTATAGCGAATAGAAGCTTCAAAAAGCTTGATTAATAAATCATCATATTGAGATTTTTTTGTTTTAATTTTTAAAGCAAGTGTGACTACATTTACAATAGTTTCCTCGATCTTTTTTAAATACTTTTCTGGAATTTCACCATGAATTAAGTATTGACGAAAGGCCAAAACATCAATAAATAATAAGGCATTAGTGACTAGGTGGGAAAAATTTTTACTGATGATACTATCATTTGTTTGAACACGCTCATCAATTATTTTTTCTAAAGTTAAAGCAGGAGAATTCTTTGGGAGTATTTTTTTAAATAGGTTAAAGCCTTGCGGATTCATTTGATTGTAAAAAGTAACTGCTTTTTTAATAAAATTATCAGGGCTGATATCTTCATTTGTTAAACAAAAAATTGCAAACAAAGTATTTAAAAGTGCGACTTTTGAAATCTCTTCTTTGAACCAACCCTTAGTTTCAATAGGTGCTACAGTTTCAAATGCAATGATATGTCCATATATAAAACCTGTTTCTCTAACTTTTTGATAAAATGTATCGGTAGTTTTTGAAACTGCTTCTTTTGAAAACTTTTGTTCAATAAAAAATTTATCTATCCAACCTGATGCTGAAGGGTTAATCATTGCTTTAATTTGAAGATACAAAGCTATACTTTTTTTCGTAATTTTAACTTCTGTTTTTTAGTTTAACACAGATATTACTTTTAATTAGTATTGGTTTTTTTAATATTGAACAGTCCGGATTTCTAACGTATAATTATTAAAAAATCAAGTCTCAAGGATCCTTTTTTTTAAATAAAAAACCCTGAATCCTTCTTTCAAATTCAGGGCTTTTATTATTTTTAAGAATTAAATAAATTTTCGGCGGCATCCCAATCGACTACATTCCAAAAGGAGTTTATATAATCAGCTCTTCGGTTTTGATTTTTAAGATAATACGCATGTTCCCAGACATCTAAAGCTAAAACGGGTTTCCCTTTAAGTCCCTTCCCTCGTAATCGCATCAAAGGATTGTCTTGGTTTGCCGTAGAGCCTATTACTAATTTTCCGTCTTGCACTACTAACCAAGCCCAACCGGAACCAAATCGTTTCATAGATGCATCACTGAATTGTTTCTTGAATTCATCAAAAGAACCAAAAGTTGTGGTTATGGCTGCTGCCAATTTACCTTTTGGAGTACCGCCACCATTAGGTTTCATCAAACTCCAAAACAAGCTGTGATTGTAATGTCCGCCTCCGTTATTCCGAATGGCTTCTGGGAATTTAGACATTTTTTCAAAGATACTTTCTAAAGATTTCGAATAATCAATTAAGTTTTTATCCAAAGTATCAATGGCTTTATTCAAATTTGTCACATAAGCTTGATGGTGTTTACTATAGTGAATTTCCATTGTAGCTTTGTCAATATGAGGCTCTAATCCGTCATAACTGTAACCTAATTTAGGAAGACTGTAGGTTCCAGGAGTATCTGTTACAGCTGCTTCGTAGGGTAGATCGTCAATTTGCAGTACTGGTTGGGCAGCAAATGCAGCATTGAATAAACCAGATCCAATAATTGTACCTGTAGACAATAGGGCTGTTTTTTTTAAAAAATTTCTTCGTGTATTATTTTCCATAATTTATCTGTTTGTCTTAAATAAGCGATTAAATATTTGTATAAAAATAATCATTAATAGATCGGCATGGGTTAATAAAGACTTAAAATTTGATTTGTTTTACCTACAATGATTTTTTAATAGCTGTTTTTTTATGGGAATTATATAAATTTCATTTTGAATTGACATCCAATATCTTTGTAATTTTGAAAGCATCAGTTTTGATATAATGATCAGGTTTTACTTTTTTGGATTAATAAATGAGAATATAACAGTGAATTTTTCTTTTTTCAAAGAGAATAAAAATAACTTTAAGATGAAGCATAAAAAATTAGCCCAGACTAGTTGGGGATTATTAAAACGCACCTATCAAGAATTTGATGATGATAATGCCATTAAATTAAGTGCATCATTGTCGTATTACACTATATTTTCACTTCCGCCATTGTTGATTATTATAATGTCGATTTTTAGTTTTTTCTTTGGTAGAGAAGCCGTTACGGGACGGTTTTTTAGCCAGATTAATGGAATGGTTGGGAACGAAGCTGCAATTCAAATACAAGAAACTATTAAGAACATTGAATTGTCTAACAGCAACACATTTGCAGCTGTTTTTGGAGGAATCATGCTCCTGATTGGTGCCTCGGGTGTTTTTGCCGAAATACAAAGTTCGATCAATTATATTTGGGGTTTAAAAGCAAAACCGAATAAAGGGATTTTGAAATTTATTACAAACAGACTTATGTCATTTTCTATGATTGCTTCTGTTGGTTTTTTATTAATGGTCAGCTTGATGGTTAATACAGTGATGGATGTGATAAATACCAGATTACTTATTTATTTTCCTGACACAACAGTTTATCTATTTTATGTTTTTAATATTTTAATATTATTCGCAACTACAGCGATGTTATTTGCTATTATATTCAAGACTTTGCCTGATGGAAACATTGCTTGGAAAGATGCCTTAGTAGGATCCAGTTTTACTTCTTTTTTCTTTATGTTTGGCAAATTTGCCATTGGTTTTTATTTAGGAAGTTCTACCGTTGCCACGGTTTATGGTGCCGCGGGTTCTGTAATAATTATTTTGATTTGGGTGTATTATTCGGCCATTATTTTATATTTTGGTGCTGAATTTACTAAAGTATATGCCAATGCTCATGGAAAAAAAATCATACCAAATGCTTATTCTGTTGCAATTAAGGTCGAGGTTGTGGAGCTAGAAAACTAGTGCAATGTTTTTTATTACCCGTAGGTAATCTTCCCGAAATCTATTGGTGTAGGTCCGTTGAGTACCAAATCGTATCGAAAAGCTTTTTTGTGACTAAACAAAAAATAGTTGATCGAAGTCCTCAATAAATATTCCCATTGGGTTGAATATCTTTGAAGAAAGGGGATGTCTTTCTATTTAAAAAGACCAAAAGAGAATTACATCAGATTCTAGAATGATTGAACATTTAAACGTATAGGGTTACGTTTTTTTATGACGATAGTTCATTTCATTGGTTCGATTTACAGTTTTAGAGTTATTAAAACGACTTTTTTTTAGCAATAAAAACATACATTGTGTGTTTTTTGACTTTTATTAGTATGAAATTCTCTAAAATTAATTGATCTTTTTATTTTTAGGGGCTTAACCTTCTATTTTGACTACTTTTGTACATTAATATTTTACTTTTTTAAGACTGCTTCTGATCAAACAGGTTGATTCTGATTGAAGACCTTTAATCATCTACTTATTCAAGTTTTTTTTACAATACCTGCAATGGTATTTATCCAATAGTGTTTACAATGATTTTGTTTGCAATTATTTGCACAATAATAGATGATCAGTGATTAAAAAAAATTACTGCATTCATCGTAAAAGCATTCTATTACTTTATACACTGTTAATTAACTTTTTTAATAAATATATGTTAGAAAAAATTACTCATTTACAATTATCGAAAACTCTTTATCTTTCGATTTTAACAATTCTATTTGCATTTCCTACAATGGCTCAGGACAAACCAGAACTCGAAATTGGCGGAGCATTGCGTTTCAATTATAATTTGTCCTCTTGGAAAGAGGGTCAGAAAAAACGCGGAGGCGATTTTGGATATGATATGTTCAGAATAAATGCAAAAGGTGCTTACAAGGGAATATTTTTTGATGCCGAATACAGGCTGTATTCGGAAGAGTTTGGTGGTGGATTCCTAAAACAGGGTTGGCTTGGTTACAATTTTACTGAACAGGATCAAATTCAAGTTGGGTTAACACAAGTGCCTTTCGGTATTCAACAATACAATTCAAACAACTGGTTTTTCAATATGACATATTATGTCGGGTTGGAAGATGACCATGATATGGGTGTTAAGTACATGCATACAGGAGAAAAATTCGAATATCAACTAGCATTTTTCAAAAACGCGGAAGAATATAGCTTTGGAAGTAATTCAGAAGTTTCTCCAAGCCGATATGCTTATGATATCGCCGGTAGAAACAAGGAAGTAAATCAATTTAACGGAAAAATTATTTACAAATTTGGAAAAGAAACCGCAAGTAGATTTGGTCTTTCCCTACAATACGGCGGCTTATATAATCTTGATACCGAAGAAGTGGGAGATCATAGTGCATTTGCTGTACATTATGAAATTACTAAGGGGAAATGGAATGGAAAAGCTCAATTTATAACAGCATCACATAATCCTGAGAATACTGAAGGGGAGTCTAGAGATGTAGTTACAATGGCTGCGTATGGAGCGCCTTATGAAGTTGCGGCTGATTTTAATATGTACACTTTAGGAATATCAAGAAATGTTCCTGTAGCATTAGGACCTATTTCAAATTTACAGTTTTATAATGATTTTTCCTATATGGAGAAAAAAGCCGAAGGTTTTACAGATTCATATATGAATGTAACTGGAGTTTTAATCTCTGCGGGTAGTGTATACACATATATTGATTACGCTGCAGGATATAATCATTCTTGGCTTGGTGGTAATTTTGTAGATGATTTTGCTAAAGGAAACCCTGATGCTAAGTGGGAAGCAAGATTTAATATTAATGTAGGCTACTATTTTTAGGTTTAAAAATAATGCAGAGAGTGCTAAAAAAAATAAATTAAATTAAAAACAATATGTTTTATGGCTAAGAAAATTATACGGAGTGATGAGAGAAAATCCATTTTTGGGTTAGAAGTGAATGGTCCTGTGTTTTTTACATCAGCGATCATCGTCATCATCGTCACAACATTAACCCTTATGTTTAAAGCAGGGGCTGAACATATTTTTACAGCGACCCAGGAGTTTGTTGCAAATAAGGCAGGTTGGTTTTTCATATTAAGCATAAATATTTTTCTGATATTTATGATTTATCTGGCATTTAGTAAATTTGGCCATTTAAGGATTGGAGGACAAAATGCGAAACCTGAATTTAAAACACTTTCTTGGTTTGCAATGTTATTTAGTGCGGGAATGGGAATTGGACTTTTGTTTTGGAGTATTTCAGAGCCAGTTTATCATTTTTTAAGTCCGCCAATGGCGAAAGGAGGAACCGCTGAAGCTGCTAAGGAAGCTATGAGCTTTACCTTTTTGCATTGGGGCTTTCATGCCTGGGCAGTTTATGCCTTGGTCGGATTATCCTTGGCATATTTCACCTATTCTCGGGGGCTTCCACTTACTATCAGATCAATTTTTTATCCTTATTTAGGAGATAGAATTTATGGTAAAATTGGGGATGCCATAGATATCTTCGCGGTACTTGCCACTTTATTTGGTCTAGCTACTTCATTAGGAATGGGAGTTCAACAAATTGCAGCAGGTTTAAATCATCTGTTTGATATAAATAGCGGAGTACAAACCCAAATTCTTCTAATTGCCGGTATAACCCTGATTGCTACCGTTTCAGTAGTTTTGGGAGTAGATAAAGGGGTGAGAGTTTTGAGTGAATGGAATATGATAGTAGCAGTCCTCTTTCTTGTAATTGTAGTGCTCTTAGGGCCTACAATCTTTATTTTTGAATCTTTCATACAAAATACAGGGAATTACTTATCCAGTTTCCTTGAAGTAGCCACTTGGACAGAAAGTTATACCGGTGGTAACTGGCAAAACGCTTGGACCATTTTTTACTGGGGATGGTGGATTGCTTGGTCTCCTTTTGTAGGAATGTTTATTGCACGTATTTCGAAAGGGCGTACAGTACGGGAATTTATTTTGGGTGTTTTATTAGTACCTTCTATAGTAACTTTTTTCTGGATCTCCGCTTTTGGAAGTACAGCCATACATAAAGCAATTCTTGGTGATAATACTATAGCAAATGCTGTGAATGATAATATTGCCACAGCCTTATTCGTGTTTTTGGAAGATTACCCTTTTGCTTTTATTCTTAATATTATTGCAATAATTTTAATTGCAGGATTCTTTATTACTTCTTCAGATTCGGGGTCTTTAGTGGTAGATAATTTAACCTCCGGAGGAAAAATAGACGCACCTGTAGGACAAAGAATCTTTTGGGCCTTGGCAGAAGGTGGAATTGCAGCAGTTCTTTTAATTGGTGGCGGATTGCAGGCACTTCAAACGGCTACTATTGTGACCGGACTGCCTTTTGCCTTGATTCTGATAGTCATGTGCTTCTCCCTCTATAAAGGTTTAGATGAAGATTTGAAGAAACTAAAAAAGCGGGAATCCCAAAAAGAACTTGAAAATTATGAAGAAATAGTTTCTGACATCGTTAATAAGCAAAATAATAAACAACAAAAAACCATTAAATAGCACTAATAATGACTGAAATAAAAAACATCTTGGTCGCCTTAGACCTCTCTGATATTGACAGTACTTTAATTGAATATGCCTCTTTTATTGCAGAAACTCTTAAGGTTAAAAAAGTGTATTTTGTTCATAATATCAAAAAGCATGAAATCTCTGAATTATTTGAAGAACAGTTAAAAGATATTAATCTTGATGAAATAATTGGTAATGAGTTAAATGAAAAGGTTGAGGAAAAATTCACCTCGTCAACAGATTGGGAAGTACTTATTTCAGAAGATCCTTATTCGGAATCTCTAATCAATTATATTGTTAATAAATATGAGATTCAGTTGGCTTTAATTGGAAATAAAAACAAGATCAAAGGAACTGGAGTCGTTAGTGGGAAATTATTACGTATGCTTAAATGCAATATTTTGTCTATCCCTAAAAATGCGAAACCGCTTATTACCAATATTTGGGCGGGAACAGATTTTTCTAGTGCTTCCAACAAAGTTTTTAAAGTGGCTGAAAATTTGCAGAAAACTTTGAAAACTACAGTAAAAGCAGTGCATGTTTATAATATACCTGTACAATTTTCGCCGTATATTCCAAAAGAACATCTGAATATAAAAATAGAGAATCATCTAAAAGAAAAATTCGATAAATTCATAAGAAAGGTTGGATACAAAGGGGACTTAACCACTGAAATTATTCCTGGAAAAGGTAGTGGGGTTGCAGAAAAACTACGTTCTAAAGCGGAAGCCTCGAAGGTTGATCTTATTATTGTTGGGGACAAAGGTAGAAATACATTCTCTTCTTTACTGGTAGGAAGCGTTACCGAAGAGCTTTTTAATCAAGATTTAGAAATGCCTTTATGGATCGTTAAGTAGTACTAATACGTCACATTTTAAAGGGAATTGACAAGATTTAAAAAAAACCGAACCAGGTATTTTTTTAACAAGTTGAATTTAAACAAAAAAACCATTCGTTTAGCGAATGGTTTTTTTAGTTTAAAATTAATTCTTAGTTGTGGCTAAAGCCAGAACTACAACATTGTTGATGCATAAAGCTATTGGACTCCTCATGCAATGGGAAATTAGCATTGTATGCGTTGTTTTCCCAATAAAAATTTTGTCTTTTTTTAGGTTCGTTACCTATTTCATTCATTGTTTCGGATTCGTACATTCGGCCATTTGCGATGGTATACAATAACGTGTTGGAGTTTTGGATGTTTTCTAATGGGTTTTTATCCAAAACTAAAATGTCAGCTAATTTTCCGGTTTCTAAAGAACCAATGTCTTTTCCGGCTCCGATATAATTAGCTGCATTAATAGTGGCTGTTTTCAAACTTTCTAAATTGCTCATTCCACCTTGCTGTATACTCCATAATTCCCAGTGTGCTCCCATTCCTTGCAACTGTCCGTGTGCTCCCATATTGACTTTTACGCCATTGTCAGCAAGCGTTTTTACGGTTTTAGATGTCAAAATATGATCGTTTTCATACTCTTCATCAGGAGCCATCATGCGGTATCTCGAGCGGGAATCAATTACGGCCCTTGGGGTGAATTGGAGTAGTTTTTTGTTTTCCCAAACATTCGTTTTTTGATACCAATAATATTCGGCATTCAATCCGCCATAATTTACAATTAGGGTAGGAGTATATCCTACTTTACTGGTACCCCAAAGTTCGAGTACATCTTTATAAACGGGTGCCACCGGTATATTATGCTCCACTCCGGTATGACCGTCAATCACCATGGTCATGTTAGTAAAAAAGGTCGAGCCGCCTTCTGGTACCACATTAATTTCTTCTTCTCTGGCCGCTTGCAATACTTGTTGACGTTGGTCACGTCTTGGTTGATTATAGCTTTTTACAGAAAGTGCTCCAAAAACTTTGGTCCGTTTTACTGCAAAACGCGCGTCATCAATAGTATTGACAATTGCTTTAAAGTCTCCTTCAGCACCGTACAAAATAAATCCGGTTGAATATATTCGGGGTCCTACAATGGCACCACTTTTTACCATTTCCGAAAGGGTAAAAATAGATTCCGTGTTAGAAGACGGATCATGCGATGTCGTTACTCCAAAGGCTAAATTTGCATAGAAAGGCCAATTTTGTTGTGTGGTTAATCCATAACGAAAAGCACCTACATGGGCATGAGCATCTACCATTCCGGGCATAATAGTTTTACCAGTCAGGTCATAAACCATAGCCGTTTCAGGAATACGAATGTCACTTGCATTACCAATGGCTTCAATACGATTTTCATTGATTATTATACTACCGTTTTCAATCACTTTGTCGCCGTCCATAGTGATGATACGAGCATTCGTTAGGGCAATTCTGCCTTTTGGTTTATCAACTTTTGATTTTAAATCTATTTTAATACCTATATCAGATGGTTTTTCAACTTTTTCAGGTGAATCCGGTAAAAAAGTAAATCTGTTTTTTACGGCATTCGAAAAATAAGTATTGCCTAACATCCACATCACGTTTTTACTATTGGGTGACCAATGTAAATTAATTCCAGCCTCTTTTGACAATTCTGACACAGGGACATTCTTAGTTTTTTCGTCCAAATCTACTTCTTGGCCGTTGATGTTTAATGGAGCCACATAAGCTTTGTGTAAATGGGTGAAAGCGATCCACTGATTGTCTGGACTGGGTACCAATCGGTTGGCATATTTGGATTTAATATGGGTGCGTTCTTCTTTTCCGTTAAGATCAACACTCTTGAGTTCTTTGGTTAAATCCCCAAAAAACACACCCCCAGTTTGGAAGAAAATACGATTTCCTTCTTTAGTAAATACAGGATATTCTCCTTTTGAGGTAATAAATTTTGATTTGTCACCTGTAACATTCATGGTGTAAATCCCTGGTTTTTTTGAAAAAGCAAAACCTTGATCCATATTCCCGCCTTCCTTGACGTAGACAATTGTTTTTTGGTCAGGAGAGAGACTTGGTGTTCTGTAAATTCCTTTTTCAGAGGTTAATTTAACAGATTTTTTACTTTCTAAATTAAATTTTTTGATGGCTCCTAAATTAGTATCGTTCCAACTAACATAAATTATTTCTTTTCCATTAGCGGTAAAAGTAGGTTCTGCTTCAAAATCAGTATCTGTAGTCAATCGTTTTGGACTTCCATTAGGCAAGCTTTTAGTCCATAAATATCCTAAAGCTCTAAAGACTACTGTTTTTCCATCGGGAGCGGTTACAGCATCACGGATCATTTTTACTGTAAAGTCAGTGTCAGTTATTGGAGTCTCAGAATGAACACGATCTGCAATGTCAATGGCAACTTCGGCTGTGAAAGGAATCTCTGTTATCTGATTTGTTTTTGTATTTATTTTTTGAATTTTACCTCCGGTCCAAATTATAATGTCTTCATTGTTGGGCATCCAATTGAAATTAGGATACACGCCAAACAATGCCCAAGCGGTTTGTTGATCTTTGTTAAGTTTATCATAAACGGGACCTTCTTCACCTGTTTCTAAATTATGAACATACAAAACCGTTGCGGTACGCACTCGTTTTACATACGCTAACAGTTTACCATCTCTTGAAATTTGTGGTCGAGCGGCGCCTCCTGGTCCACCGGTAATTTTTTCTATTTTGCCCGTTTCAAAATCATAGCGATTGATGGCATAGATTTCACTGTTAGGATCTTTATTGTATTTGAAATAACCACCGGGAGAAACGTCTTCACTGTAATACATGTATTTGCCATCAGGAGAAATTACAGGTTCGTTAACATCTTGCTGGTCGTTTTTTCGTTTGGTCAATTGTACGCCACTACCACCGCTAATGTGGTATTGCCACATTTCACCAGCGCCAAGAGAACGGCTTGATGTAAAGTGTTTTCTTGCGACCAGATAATTGCCGTTGGGCATCCAAGTCGCATTGTTCAGTAGTTGAAAATCTTCTTTAGTAACTTGCTTTGAATCACTTCCATCAGCTTTCATGATCCAAATATTATCGCCACCACCAGCATCGCTAGTGAACGATATGTGTTTTCCGTCAGGGCTGAATCTGGGTTGTACTTCAAAAGGAATACCGGAACGAAGTATTTTTGCTGTTCCGCCTGTTATAGGCATCTGGTAAATATCTCCCAAGAGATCAAAAACGATAGTTTTCCCGTCTGGACTCACATCGAGGTTCATCCAAGTTCCTTCGGATGTGGTAAATTTATGGGTCTTGTAATTGAATTCTTTTCCAGGTTTTGCGACATCCCATTTCGGCTTTTCCTGTCCATAGATGTTAGAAATAAAAGAAAATACGAGTAGAAATAAGCTTGTTTTTTTATACATTAAAAAGAAGTTAAAGGGTGATTGTGGATAAATATAGGCAATAAAAATGAAGTAGTTTGTATCTCTCTTTAGATCTTATTGGTATAAAAGCAAAAAACCACCCGCAGCTGCGAGTGGTTTTTGTTTCAATTAAAGCAATAAAAAGATCTTTGTAATTAAAAACAATATTCGTTTTCAGCTACTAATTTAACCGTTATTGTTTCTCTTAATCCTACAACATTTGGCATATTTGTATATTTAGTAAAACGACGTAATCCCATCAACATCATACGTTGTTCATCGCCTTCAGCAAAGGAAATAACACTTTCTTTTCCTTTTTGAGTAACAATATCTACGGCTTTATACAAGTATAATTTGGCCATTGCGATTTGTTCTTGTACTTTAGTTTCTCCTTCTTTTTTGGCTAATTTCTCCGTTCTAAGGATTGTACTTTCAGCCATATAGATTTCGATCAAAATATCTGAAGCAGCCATCAATAATTGTTGGTGTGCATCTAAATCTGGACCATATTTTTGAACCGCTCCACCAGCAACCATTAAGAATGCTTTTTTCAATTTGCCAATCATTTCTTTTTCCTCAGCAAACAATTCAGAATAATCAGGAGTTTCAAAAGATGGAATTCCCATTAATTCTTCTTGTACTTTTGAAGCAGGACCTAATAAATCTACATGACCTTTCATCGCTTTTTTAATCAACATCCCTACTGAAAGCATTCTGTTGATTTCGTTAGTTCCTTCGTAAATACGGGCAATTCTAGCATCTCTCCATGCACTTTCCATCGGAGTGTCCTCAGAGAATCCCATTCCACCAAAGATTTGAATTCCTTCATCAGCACAGTTTTGTACATCTTCAGAAACCGCTACTTTTAGGATAGAACATTCAATAGCATATTCTTCAACGCCTTTCAATTCTGCTTCTTGATGTGAAATTCCTTCCGCTTCACGAGCGGAGATTCTATCTTCAATATCTTTAGCAGCACGGTAAGAAGCGCTTTCTCCAGCGTAACAACTTGTAGCCATTTCTGCTAATTTTGCACGGATAGCACCAAACTGAGAAATCGCAGTATTGAACTGGATTCTTTCATTAGCATATTTCACTGAACCTGAAATAACTCTGCGCTGTGCATCCAAACAAGCAGCTGCTAATTTGATGCGACCTACGTTCAAAGCGTTCATGGCGATTTTGAAACCGTTTCCTCTTTCGGACAACATGTTTTCTACAGGAACTTTTGTTTCGCTGAAGAAAACCTGACGTGTAGAAGATGCACGAATCCCTAATTTATGCTCTTCTTCACCCATTGAAATTCCGTTATCTGGAGTGTTTTCAAGGATAAAACCGGTGATGTTTTTGTCATCGCCAATACGGGCAAAAACGATAAACAAAGAACAAAATCCGGCATTCGAAATCCACATTTTTTGTCCTGTGATTTTGTAATGTGTTCCATCTTCTGATAAAACGGCTTTTGTTTTACCAGAATTAGCATCAGATCCTGCGCCTGGTTCTGTCAAACAATACGCGCCAAACCATTCGCCAGAAGCTAATTTAGGTACGTATTTTTGTTTTTGTTCTTCTGTTCCGTACAAAGTGATTGGCATCGTTCCAATTCCAGTATGTGCTCCAAAAGCAGTCGAGAAAGAACCTGTTGCTCCCGAAATATAATCACAAACCAACATTGTTGATACAAATCCCATTCCTAATCCACCATAAGCTTCAGGTACAGCAACTCCTAAAAGGCCTAAGTCCCCAGCTTTTTTCATAGTTTCTTGTGTATACGCATAATCCTTTTTCTCAAAACGATCTTTGTGTGCCCACAATTCTTTATCTACAAATTCTTTTACAGAGTCACGCATCATTAATTGCTCTTCTGAAAAATCTTCAGGTGTAAAGATATCTTCGCACTTTGTTTGTTTAACTAAAAACTGACCGCCACGGGTTACGTTTTTTTCAATTGTATCTGCCATTTCTTGTTATTTTAAATGATGAATTTTATTTATAAATTGAATTGTCAATATTGTCATTCCAAACAAGGAGGAATCTCAGTAGCTAATTCTGCATTAATAGTAAAGATTCCTTCTTTGTCGGAATGACAAACGGATGGAAATCTTTGACTACAAAAGTTCGTAAACCCCAGCAGTTCCTTGTCCAGTTCCCACACACATACTCACAATTCCGTATTTGTTGCCTCTTTTTTTCATTTCGTCGAAGAGTTGAACAGACAGTTTTGCTCCGGTACAGCCTAGTGGATGTCCCATTGCAATTGCCCCACCGTTGACGTTTACGATATCAGGATTCAATCCTAATTCACGAATAACGGCTAACGATTGTGAGGCAAAAGCTTCGTTTAACTCAATTAAATCAACATCATTTAATGTTAATCCGGCTTGTTTCAATGCTTTTGGAATCGCTTTTACCGGTCCAATTCCCATGATTCTTGGTTCGACTCCTGCCGAGGCGAAGTTCACCAAACGAGCGATAGGAGTAAGGTTCAATTCCTTAACCATTTCTTCGCTCATGATTAAAACAAAAGCTGCTCCATCACTCATTTGAGAGGAGTTTCCTGCGGTAACGCTTCCGTTTGCTTCAAAAACCGGTCTCAGTCCTGCCAAAGCTTCTACTGAAGTTCCAGCTCTCGGGCCTTCATCTTTATTTACGATATAGGATTTGGTTTCTTTTTTACCATTTTCATTGATAAATGTTTGTTCTACCCTAATAGGAACAATTTGTTTGTCAAATTTGCCTTCGGCTTGTGCTTTAAGAGCTTTCAGGTGTGAGTTGTAAGCAAACTCATCTTGGTCCGCACGAGACACATTGAATTGTTTGGCAACAGCTTCTGCAGTTAGCCCCATTCCCCAATAGTAATCTTCGTTCCCCGCTTTTGCAACAGCATAATCCGGTGTTGGTTTGTACCCTCCCATTGGAATAAAACTCATGCTCTCGGCACCACCTGCAATGATACAATCTGCCATTCCCGATTGAATTTTGGCTGTAGCCATACCAATTGTTTCTAATCCTGACGCGCAATAACGGTTTACGGTTACACCTGGTACATCTTCAATTTTCAATCCCATTAAGGAAATTAATCGTCCCACGTTTAGTCCTTGTTCTGCTTCTGGCATGGCATTTCCTACCATCACGTCATCGATACGTTTTTTATCAAAATCAGGCAACTCATTCATCATAAACTGAATGGTTTCTGCTGCCAATTCATCAGGACGTTTAAATCTAAACACGCCTTTTGGGGCTTTCCCCACGGCTGTTCTGTATGCTTTTACTATATAGGCTGTTTTCATTGCAAAAATGTATTAAGATTTTAAGTATTAAGTATTAAGATTTTGGAATTAGTTTAAGACTTTTTGGTTTAATACTTAATTCTATTTTCTTATTTCTTTTTCTTTATAATTATTGGTTTCTCAGTGTTTTTTGAAGTGCGAAATTCATATTACTCACTTCGACTAATTCATTTATTATTGGTGTAATTATTTCTTCATCTATTAATCCAAGACGTTTAGAAATCATTAATTGAGTGATCAATTCAAAAGTTGAACCATTTGCAATTCCTAAAAAATGTGCAAATTCATTTTTAGAATTTCTTCCAGATCCTTCAGCAATATTTGAAGGTATTGAAACAGAACATCTTTTCATTTGACTTGTAAGATTGAATTTTTCTTCTTGAGGTAGAGTAATGCAGGCACGGTAAACATTTTCAGTAATGTCCATTGCTTTTTGCCAGATTTTTAATTTTTCAAATCGGTGCATAATTGTTTTACTTTAATTACTGACTCTTGATACTTAATACTCAAATCTTAATACTCAAATTTCTAATTGCGTAACGGTTTCCCTTTGGTTAACATAAACTGGATTCTTTCTAATGTTTTTCTTTCTGTACAAAGAGATAAGAATGCTTCACGTTCCAGATCCAATAAATATTGTTCGGTTACTAAAGTTGGTTCTGATAAATCTCCACCAGCCATAACATAAGCCAGTTTGTTAGCGATTTTCTTGTCGTGTTCTGAGATGTATTTTCCGGCTTCCATTTGGTCTGTTCCTACTAAGAACATTCCCAAAGCTTGTTTTCCAAGAACTTTTACGTCGCTTCTGCGAATTGGTTGTGTGTAACCTGCTTCTGCCATTAATAAAGCGTGTTTCTTTGCTTCAGCAATCTGACGGTCTTTATTCACAACGATGATATCTTTTCCGTGTTGTAAAAGTCCGGTATCAAAAGCTTCGTAACCTGAAGTAGATACTTTTGCCATAGCGATCGTCAAGAAATATTCTTGCAATACGTTCAACTCCACATCATTTTTATGGAATAAATCTGCAGCACGCAATGCCATCTCTTTAGATCCGCCACCGCCAGGAATAACTCCAACGCCAAATTCAACTAATCCCATATACGTTTCGGCTGCAGCAACAACTTTATCAGCGTGTAAGCTCATTTCGCAACCACCGCCAAAAGTCATTCCGTGTGGCGCAACCACAACTGGAATTCCGGAGTAGCGCACGCGCATCATTGTGTCTTGGAACATTTTGATGGCCATATTCAGCTCGTCGTATTCTTGCTCGACGGCCATCATGAAAATCATTCCTATGTTAGCACCCACAGAGAAATTCGCTGCCTGATTTCCAATAACCAATCCTTGATATTCTTTTTCAGATAAGTCAATCGCTTTGTTGATCGCCTGTAAAACATCGCCACCAATCGTATTCATTTTAGACTGGAATTCTAAGTTCAAAATTCCATCTCCTAAATCTTGAATAATGGCGCCGCTATTGCTCCACACTTTTTTGCTTTCGCGTATGTTGTTCAGGATAATAAAGGCATCCTGACCAGGAACCTTAGTTGCAGATTTTGTTGGAATATCATAAAAATAAGTAGCACCTTCTTTTATGGAATAGAAACTTTTAGTTCCATTAGCAAGCATATCAGTTACCCAAGCAGCTGGCTCAAGGCCTTCCGCTTTCATCATTTCGATTCCTTTGGCAACACCAATGGCGTCCCAAATTTCGAAAGGACCATTTTCCCATCCAAAACCGGCTTTCATGGCATCGTCAATCTTGTATAATTCATCTGAAATTTCAGGAATTCTGTTGGAAACGTAAGCAAACATTCCCGCAAAACTTTTACGGTAAAATTCGCCTGCTTTATCTTTTCCTTTTACCAAAACTTTAAAACGGTCAATAGGTTTATCAATCGTTTTTGTCAGTTCTAAAGTGGCGAAAGACGCTCTTTTAGCCGGACGATATTCTAAAGTATCTAAATCCAATGATAAAATATCCTTGTCTACTTTTTTATAAAAACCTTGACCAGTTTTGCTTCCCAACCATTTGTTCTCCATCATTTTGTTGACAAAATCCGGCAATTTAAACAAATCGTGTTGCTCGTCATTCGGACAATTTTCGTAGATTCCGTTGGCAACGTGCACCAAAGTATCCAATCCAACTACGTCAACAGTTCTGAAAGTAGCTGACTTTGGTCTTCCAATAACTGGACCGGTCAATTTATCCACTTCTTCAATCGTCAATCCCATTTCTTTAACTAAATGAAACAAACTTTGAATCCCATAAATCCCGATCCGGTTTCCAATAAACGCTGGAGTATCTTTGGCCACGACCGAAGTTTTACCCAAGAATTTGGATCCATAATCCGTAAGAAAATCCAAAACTTCCGATGCTGTGTGCGGGCCAGGAATAATTTCGAATAATTTCAAATAACGCGCAGGGTTAAAAAAGTGTGTCCCGCAGAAATGCTTTTGGAAATCGTCGCTTCGTCCTTCACTCATAAAGTGAATTGGAATTCCAGATGTGTTTGAAGTTACTAGAGTTCCCGGTTTTCTGAATTTTTCAATTTGTTCAAAAACCATTTTCTTGATGTCTAACCGTTCTACAACAACTTCAATAATCCAATCCACAGTAGCGATTTTCGCCATGTCATCTGTGGTATTTCCAGTAGTAATTCTGCTGGCAAATTTTGGATTGTAAATAGGAGAGGGTTTCGATTTCAGGGAATTGGCCAAATGCTCATTTACCAATCGGTTTCTAACGATTTTGCTTTCTAAAGTCAGTCCTTTTTTAGCTTCCGCTTCGGTAAGTTCTCTTGGAACAATATCTAATAACAGGACTTCAACTCCAATGTTAGCAAAATGACAAGCAATTCCTGAACCCATAATTCCGGATCCAATCACTGCAACTTTTTTAATTGTGCGTTTCATATAAATAATATTTGATTTTCATTAGAAAATGACAGCGCTATTTTTATTGAAGGATTTCAATTTTGGCGGTGTCATTCGCTGTTTTTTCAGTTTGTTCCGCCAGTTCGCTGGCGCTCGTGTGCGTAAATATATTTTTCTCTTGAATTAATTCATTGATGGCTTCTGCAACTTCAATAAAGTGCTGCAGCTTCTCTTCCGAGATCGTTTTTTTTACCGTTTCATTAAATTTCAACACCGTATTTTTTGACAATTCCCTTTTTTCTTTACCAAAATCCGTGAGGTAAATCAATACTCCACGGCCATCCACTGGATTTTTCTTGCGAATAATCAAGCCTTTTTCCTCCATAGATTTAAGGGTTCTGGTCAGGCTGGTAGCTTCCATTCCCATTTTTGGACCTAATGAGGTCGATGGCGTCCCACCATCCTTATCAATACTTAATAAAGCGAACCCAGTAGCCATGCTCGCATCGTATTTCGAAGCTTCTTCATTATACATTCTGGCCACTGCTTGCCAGGTGGCACGTAAAATATAATCTATCGTTTTATCTTTCATAAGTAACTATATCGATTTCAAATATAATAAAAAATACTATGCATGCATAATATATTAAAATATTTTTTTGTTAAAAAGCACTAAATATAAAAAAATGACAATTAAATAGAGTCGATTATACTGTTTTTATGAGTAATTATTTTTTGGGCGTATCCCTTCGTAAAAACTCCGGGTCGGGCTGTACGTTGTATCCACGCTAAAAAGCGTGGGATGCCACTTCCATCCCTTACGCAATTCCTGATGAGAGGAATGATTGGGGATTTTATACCAAACGAAAATATAATATAGGCCAATTTTGATAATTGGTTTTTTTTATATTATATTTGGACTATATTATAA